>OY781976.1:0-338750 GCA_963677465.1 uncultured Desulforhopalus sp.
TTCCGCCCACCATATTGTGGGCGATTGCCGCACTTTCTGTCGGTTTAATGGTCAGTCATATCCGTTTTGCCCATTTCGGGCGTATTATCCTAAAGGAGATGCCAAGGCCGCTCTTTATCCTGGCAAGTGCAACCCTGATCGTCACCATCGCCTTTATTCTGAAGACGAAAAGTGTCCAGATGTTTGGCTATCTCATTCTCTGTTCTGTCTTTATCTATTTGATAGCAGGGAGAAAATGGTTGAACCGGGATGTCGTGTCTTAAAAAATGATGGGGACAAAAGCAGGCTTTTCCAGTAGAGTAGTCTGCGAGTTGCAGTTCAAACTGAGAAAATTTATCTAAAAGGAGGGTTGCCTATGGAATGATGATCAATGATGTACTTTTATGTAAGAATTTTGGTAGCGTTTGGCATAGTTAAATCGAATTATTTTGCAAGGTTCGATTGGGCTGTGGTGTAAATGCATAAAATATTCTCAGGGCGGGGTGTAAGTCCCCACCGGCGGTGATTCCACTTTATGGAGAGCCCGCGAGCGCTTGCTGTATTACAGCAGGGACCAGCAGATCTGGTGAGATTCCAGAGCCGACGGTTATAGTCCGGAAGGGAGAGAATGACATGGGCTGGTTTTTGTATTCCTTGGTCGTGGATCTTGGAAACCGGTCCGACTCAGTTGCTGGCTGTGCGCCTGTCGCACGGTTGCTTTTTACTCCTGCATGCCCTGATTCAGGTAGAATTAGGAGTGTATTACCATGAATCAGTCTCTTATTGCACAATTTGGCGACTCGCAACAGCGGGTCGAAACAGCTCTGACGGCCATTCGTGCCGGTCGGGGAGTTCTTCTGGTGGACGATGAAAACCGGGAGAATGAAGGTGATCTTATCTTTTCCGCAGAACATTTAAACAACGAGCAGATGGCGTTGATGATTCGTGAATGTAGTGGCATCGTCTGTCTTTGTTTGACCGAAGAAAAAATCAATAGCCTTGGTTTACCACTTATGGTCACGGATAACAGCAGTCGCCATGGCACGGCGTTTACTATCTCCATTGAGGCGAAACACGGGGTGACAACCGGGGTGTCGGCTGCTGACCGTGTGCAGACCGTTAAGGCGGCGGTGGCCATCGACAGCAAACCAGAAGATCTTTGCCATCCAGGTCATGTCTTTCCGTTGCGGGCCAATGCTGACGGAGTGCTTGCCCGACCTGGGCACACGGAGGGGACAGTCGATCTGATGAAACTGGCGGGGCTGCAACCGGCAGGTCTTCTCTGCGAATTGACGAATGTTGATGGAACAATGGCCAGATTGCCGGAGATAGTTGCGTTTGCCAACGCGCATCAAATGCCTGTCCTGACCATTGAGGATATTATCCAATATCGACAGAGTATGGCTTTGGCCACTGCAGAACATTAAGTTCTGTCAATCCATCTTCTTTCTCTGAAGATGGTCTTGTGCACCGCTGGGCGGTGGTTTCTTACAAATAGAGGGAACTGCCGCCTGGAAAAAACCATCTAAAACACTTCGCCTAAAAGCTCAACTCGGCCAGAGATAGCGGCCGGAAATCCGTTTCACATCTTCTATCACAAGGTAGAGGCTGGGAACGAGCACCAGGGTGACCACCGTCGCAAAGACAATGCCGAAACCCAAAGACAGCGCCATGGGAATCATAAATCGTGCCTGCCTGGACGTCTCGAAGATCATCGGGGCAAGACCGCCGAAGGTGGTTAGCGTGGTGAGCAGTACCGCCCTGAATCGACGAACCCCAGCTTCGTAAATTGCCTGAGGGGGCGAAGATCCTTTGCGCTGCTGTTTATTGGCAAAGTCCACCAGCACCAGCGAATCGTTGACAACCACGCCGGAAAGGGCAACCATCCCCATCATACTCATCAGGCTCAGATGATAATCCATTATCATGTGGCCAAACACTGCGCCGACCATACCGAAAGGAATGGCGATCATGACCACCATGGGTTGCAGATAACTGCGAAACGGGATGGCGAGTAGAAAATAGATGCCACCCAGCGCAAAAAGAAATCCAGTGAGCAGGCTGGTTACGCTCTCCTGGCGATCTGCCTCCCGGCCGGTGTAGCCATAAGTGAGGCCCGGAAAAGTCGCGGCAAGTTCCGGCAGTATTGTTGTGTTCAGCTTGTCCATGATAATAGGGGAATCACCAATGGGGTCGACGTTGGCGGAAACCGTGACGGTTCTCCGGCCATCCCGCCTGGTGATGTTGGTATACGCACGGCCCGATTCAACAGTGGCAATTTCCTGTAGCGGCACGAACACTCCCGCGGGGGTGGTGATGAGGAGGGATTCGATATTAAATTGACTGCTGCGTTGCTCCTCCGGCAGGCGGACCCTGACTGTTACTTCATTATTGCCGCGCTGCTGTCTGAGAGCGATGGCTCCCTGGTAGGAGTTGCGCAATTGCCTGCCGACCTCTGCTGTCGTCAGACCAAGGCTCTCCCCCCATTCATTTACCTTGAAATTGAATTGGATCTTTCCCGGCGTATAGCCGTCATCCACGTCTTTAACCACTGGGAAATCTTCGAGCTTGGCCGCCAGAAGGGCGCTCGCCTTGTCAAGGATGGCAATATCACGGTGGCTGAGCTCTACTGAGACGGATGCGCCGCTGCCGGGGCCGCCACGGTCGGATTCATAGCGCAGGGACTCTACACCGATGATCGGTCCCGTTGCCTGCCGCCAACGTTCCGTCACTGCGGTGGTGCTCAATGGCCGGATGGCTGGAGGCGTGAGATAGCCATTTATCTCCACATTGTTATCATTAATCAGACCGTAAACAGATTCAAGGAGTTGTTCCTTGCCGTTTTTTTCGGCCATTTTGTCAAGGCCATCAAGCAACCGGTCCCTAACTCGAATCATTTCGGCTGCTGGACTGCCATAGGGTAGAGTGGCCGTGGCCACAGCCCGGTCCGACTCCACCCGGGGGGAAAGAATCATGCGTATCCGGCCGCTTTTGACATAACCGACGGTGGTGATGAGAATTGCAAGGAGTACCGCAACCGTGAGGTAGCGGAAGCGGAGTATTGTCTGCAGAAACGGTCCATAAATGTTGTGGATAAAATGCAGTACCTTACGGCCGAAGGCCTGTTGGAGACCACCGAGGACTCTGGTGAGTCTGTTACTGCCGTTCTTCTTGCTGTGCGCCAGGTGTGAGGGCAAAATGAGCAGTGATTCGATCCACGAAATAAGAAAGACAATTATCACCACCACAGGGATGACCCGCCATACCTTGCCCATGACTCCGGGTACCAGCGCCAGTGGGAAAAAGGCGACAATATTGGTCAGGATGCTAAAGGCAATAGGTGTTGCCACATCCCTGGCACCCTCGATGGCGGCATCAATACGGTTTAAACCCTGCTGGCGATACTCGTAAATATTTTCACCGGCAATGATCGCGTCATCGACCACGATACCGAGAGCGACAATGAAGGCGAACATTGAGATCATGTTAATGGAAATATCGAAAAATGGCAGAAACAACAGGCCGCCCAAAAACGAGATGGGAATGCCCATCGTTACCCAGAAGGCCAGTTTTAGCTCAAGAAAGGTACCCAGGAGGACAAGGACGAGAATCAGGCCGATGAACGCATTTTTCAAAAGAAGCTCAAGTCTTTGTTTGTAGATTTCTGATCGGTCGCTGGAGATGGCCCATTTGACTGATGGCGGTAAATCGATCGCAATCTCTTCCATTGCCCTATAGGTTGCCTCAGACACCCCGATGGGGGTCTGGTCCCCAACCCGGTACACCAACAACTGCATGGAGGGCTTTCGGTTAAAGGTGGCAAAACGGGTGGCATCTTCAAAGCTTTCATGTACTTCGGCGATATCTTCCAGATGGACTATAGAGCCGTCTTCTGTGGTAATTATCGGGATTCTGGCAAATTCTTTGGCCCAATTTCGGCGATTATTCACCCGCAACAAAACCTCTCCCGCCGCTGTTTCCAGTTTTCCTCCGGGGATTTCAACAGATGCATCGTCAATTATCCTGGCGATTTCGGCAAGCGTCAAATTGTATCGGCGCAGATTCTCAAGAGGAACAGACACCTCAATTTCGTAGTCACGCACGTCTGTTAGATCAACCTGGGTGATACCCCTGGTTTGCAGCAGCCTGTCGCGAACCTTTTCAACTACTTCCCGCAGAGAACGTTCAGAAACATCGCCAAAGAGATTGAGGCGAAGCACCTGGCGTTTTATTGCATCAAGAGATATGACAGGATCTTCCGCATCAACCGGCAAGGTCGTTATCCGGTCAACTTCCTGTTGTATGTCCTGGTAGACCTTTTGCGCTTCGGCATCATCACGGAGCTCGGCCACAATACTGGCACTTCCTTCGCTGGCAGTGGCATTTACTTCCTTGATGCCATCTATGCCGCGAATAGCTTCCTCCACCGCCAGGACGATGCCCTGCTCAACCTCTTCGGGGCTGGACCCTGGGTAGGCTACCCTTATTGAGACGGTGTTTAACTCAAATTCCGGAAAAACTTCTCTTTTGATCTTCGTGCTCATGAACAGTCCGCCGAGGATCAGAGCGATCATCAAGAGATTCGGCGTGACGCGGTTGTTGACCATCCAGGGGATGATGCCCTTTTGTTCGGCGTATTGGGATTCGTTCACTGGATAACAGCTCCCTTTGTTGCCTTGGCGTTATCTGCCGTTGCACGATCCCTGGCCGCTGTATTTTTTTCTCTCAGGAGTTGCACAAGAGAACCTTCCACCGGAGAAGAGAGGGCGGTAACTATCAGCCGATCGCCATTTTCAATGCCTGATCCGACAAGAACCTGGTCATTTGTTTTGGCCACAATATTGACCTTACGGATCTCTAAGGTATTATCGTCTTTCATCAGCCAGATACTGTTATTTTCGTGAAGGTAGTCTCGATGAATGGAGACTACTGAGGCAAGTTCCACTCCTTCAATATCGGCCCGAACAAAGGAATCCAGCAGAAGTTTTGGCATCTCGCTGTTCTCTGGCAGGAGGCATAATGGGTCTTTGACTGCCACGTAGACCGCTGCCATCCGTCCTTTTGCTTCAACATCGGCCGCGAGGCGAATAACCTGGCCGGTCCTATAGAATTGACCTGCTGTTTTCTCCTGAAGAAAGATGCGTACTTTTGAACCCTGTTTGCCGCTTGCTGGAAAGGTAATCCATTGCAGCTGATTCGTGGGGATGGCAAGTTTTACCCAGAATTCATCGGTTCCAACCAGTGTGCCGAGAATGGTTGATTCAGTAACTCTGGTACCGAGGTTCACCGATCTGGTCAGCACGACACCATTGAAAGGGGCATCGACCCGGGTGCGCTTAAGGTCGAGTTTGGCTTGCGCCAGCGATGCTTTTACCCCCTGTAGGGTTGCTTCGCTAATTTTAAGCTGGGGATTACGGAGCATAAGATTCTTTTCGGTTTCAGTGACCTTCTGGCCTAATATTTCATATTCCGTCCTGGCAATCCGCTGGTTGCCCATTTCCAGTTCCAGATCATTTTGGGCCTTGTCCACCTCACTTTGCAGCTTCAAAATTGCCAATTGGTAATCGAGAGGGTCTATAGTCACCAGCGTTTCATTTTTGGTAAAAAAGCCGCCAGGGACCATATTATCGCTCATGGCGATTATTTCACCGCCGACCCCAGGGGTCAGATTGATTTCCTTTGAAGCAAGCACGGTGCCCATACCGTTGACGGTCAGCTGGTGGGGGCCATAATAAACCTGCGTTACCTCGACCAGGGGCGGGCTGGCCTGGCGTTTGCCGGGTTTGGCCTCGGGGCCGGTTCTCAGGAAGTAGGCGGCCAGTGCCACACCACAACCAAGAACTACAACCGAGAGTAAAAATTGCAGAACAACGGTGATTAAGGGTTTCTTTTTAGGGGCTCCTTCGGGAGCAGGAGTCTCAGCTGCTTTCATTAGTTACTGCCTCGTGCTGGGGTGTTGTCGGGTGCAGGGGTTTCATCACTGCTCAGCGCCACGGGTTCTTTTTCCTGGACTGGAATACGTACGCTGAGTGCTCGATAGAGGGCGATCCGGTAATTGATCAACTGGCGCTTGCTGGTGAGAATATTTTGTTGTAATCCCTGTTGAGAGACAAGGGCCTGCAGGACTCTGAGGTAGCTTTCCGCCCCCTGTCGATAACGGTTTCCGATGTGCTGCATGCTTTCTGTGGCATACTGCAGCTGAGTTTCCTGGCTGGCCAGAATCACTTGCTGCTCTTTTTCTCTGACCAGACTGTTTTCAACTTCACCTATTGCCTCAAGAATTGTCTGGCCATGATTGTAAAACCGTTGTCTGCTGATCGATTCATTTTTCAAGACCTCTTCCTTACGTTGTCCGCCATCAAAAATAGGTCCGAGCAGGTTCGCGGCAAGGGTCGAAAACCAGTTGTTGAAAAGGTCTCCGGTGCGTTCTCCGCTCGTGGAGACGTCCGCTGAGATGCTCAGTTTCGGCAGTTGGTTGGCGATGGCCGCCGCCACCCGGTTGTCAGCTGCCTGCAGGCTAAGAAAACTGCTCTCGATATCGGGTCTCTTGGTGAGAAGATCAAGGGGGATACCGGTATCAGGCAGGGGCGGCAGAGTCGGTAACTGGACTTGCTGCGGCAACGCTGCCATTCCCGGCGAAACGCCAATCAATATGGCCAGCTGATTTTCCAAGACCCGTTCATTGGCCAGTAGACCGGCTATGGTAGCAACATTGCTTTCCACCAGCTGGCGTTGCTGCAAGACGTCGGCGATGCCGACTTTGCCTGAACGAAATTGGGCAGAAATCAGCTCCAACACTTTGGCGTTGGTCTCTTTCTGTTGGGTGAGCAGTTTTACTTGCAGGCCGGTTTCCACCAGTTGATACCAGGTGCTTGCCACTTCAGCCGCAATGGAGATGACTGCAGTATGATAATCGGCCTCGGTGGTTCTTGCATCAAGAATTGCCGCATCCGTTTGGGCGCGTAGTCTTCCCCAAAGATCAATTTCGTAGGAGGCTTTCAGGCCGAGGAGAAAATTTTTATTGCTTGTATTCGTCTGGTAATTCCTGGTGGATGAGGTCGTGCCTTGACCATCAAGAGCGGGAAAAAGCGATGCTCCCACCTGTCTGGCAACTGCTTCGGCCTCGACAATCCTTTCTTTTGCAATGCGCAGGGTGAAATTATCTGTTATGGCCTGGTCTATAAGAAGAGTGAGGGCGCTGTCCTGAAGATCAAGCCACCATCTGGCCTGGACCGGGACATTGCCCTGCGTGGAAAATTTCGTCGGCAGGTCCACCGGCGCAACAGACCTTGTGGCGACGGGCATGCAACCGCAGAGAAGACTGAAGAGAAGAAAGACTATTCCTTTTGCGGCTAAGTGAGAAAGACTCATATATCTATTTTTACCAACTTTCTCCAGCATAGTCTTCGTAATGAGTTGAGCACTGATTTACATCCAATGGTATTAGAACACTATTTCTTAATTGATTTCTTAGCAACAGGGAAGTGCATAGTTTGCCGGAAAAAGAAAGAATTGTTATACGTCAGGGTTTGTCCTCACCGTATATTGCAGTAAAGCCAAATGCCCCATTTAGCGGTCCGTTGATAGCATATTCTGGATCGATTGAGGTATTGAAGACGCCCTTGATTATTGGTTTCGAAATCGAAAATAAGTAAGCCAGTCAAGATAAATTTTGATAGCAGTCAATATGTGTTATAATTGGTTAGTTATGGATAGATGGCGGCCATCAACAATAAAAGCAAGGAGACATCTTGATGAAGACGAAAGGGATGATTGTACCCTGTTTGTTGATAGCTTTTTGACAATAGAATATGTCTCAAACACCGAACTCAATATTAAAAAATTATTAGCCGGTCGAATTGATCTTGTGGTGGAAAAGGAAGAGCGCCTCAGACAATTACTAAAAGGTGAATTCAAGGAAGAGGCAGATTACTTAGAATTCCTTCAACCTCTCCTGCAAGTAAATGAATTTTATAACTGTGTATCTAACCCCGGTAAACGGGAAATAAGCCGGGATAAGTACCTTCACGAAATTCATTCATAAAAAACAAGAAATGAATTTCTAAGGTACTAAAAAGCTCCCGGGGCATCGACAGATTGTCGATGATTTTAATAGGGGCTTAAAAGTAATCCGAAAAGATGGCACACTGACAAAGATTCTCGAACAACATGGAATCACTTAAGAATAACGGTTGAGACAGAGACAGGACATTTATGGCCTTAAAAAAGAGTTCCATCGCTGAAGTTGTCATTTTCTGGTTGGTCACAGTTGCTACCCTTTTGCTGACAGTGTTCGGAACTCTTAACTATAAGGTGGTGAAAGATGAGCATTGGGCAAGGCTTCGCATTGACCATGAAGTAAGGACGGATCAACTCGCCTCGGGAATAGCGGTCTCTGTATGGAATCTTGATGGACTTCAGATCGACCGGATTATGGAAAGCGTGATGAAGGACCGGGCAGTTTATGGGGTTGTTGTTACTGAAAAGATAAAAACCCATGTCCTGGCGCGGGATGAACATTGGCAACCAGTTTTCAAGGACAGTGAGTTTGCCGGGCAAGACCTTCTTGTTGAAGAACGTCCGATATCCTATAACGGTGAAACGATTGGCAGTGTGCGACTCTTTGTCACTCCCAAATTCGTCAATCAATATATGAGTGATTATTTGATCTCAACAATCATGATGATTATTTGGATCGACCTCATCTTAATCCTTGCTCTCTACTTATTGCTTTGGCGGACAGTACTGAGACCACTGAAAGTGGTTGAGCAATATGCCGGAGCAGTCAGCTCAGGTGACGAGGCGAGTATTCCAGTTCAGATTTTTGGAAGAGAGTTTGAAAGCCTTCGTTTTTCCATTGAAAAGATGGTTGCCCAGCAAAAAGCCAGATTTGAGGAGTTGCAGCAATCCGAGCAACGATTCAGAGTGTTAGTCGAACAGGCCCCGGAAGCTATTGCTGTTTATGATGTTGACCTGGATCTGTTTGTGGATGTCAACAGTAACGCTGCGCGGCTGTTCGGTTGTAGTCCTCAAGAACTGCTGAAAACCAATCCAAAACAATTCTACTCCTCTTCCCAGCCTGATGGATTACCGCTTGATGTGAGCATCAAACATTATACTGACCGTGCTCTGGCTGGCGAAATGTTGACTTACGAACGGGCGATCCAAAATGAACAGGGCAAAGAGTTGTTATGTGAAGTGCGACTAGCCAGGCTACCTTCCGCAGACCGTAAACTGATTCGGATTAGCTATGTTGACATCACCGAGCGTAAGTGGGCAGAGAAGCTGTTGATAAAAAGCCAGGCCCATCTACAGACTCTGGTGCAAACCATTCCTGATCTTGTTTGGTTGAAAGACCCGGATGGAGTGTATCTGGATTGTAATCCGATGTTCGAGCGTTTCTTCGGCGTAAAGAAAGAAGCGATCATCGGCAAAACCGATTACGACTTTGTAGAGCGTGAGCTGGCTGATTTTTTTCGGGAACATGACCAAAAAGCAATTGAGGTTGGCGAACCTTGCCGCAATGAGGAGTGGCTCGCCCTCCCTGACGGTGGTCGTCGCGTATTGCTGGATACTATCAAAACGCCGATGTTTGATGCCGGAGGGAAACTTGTTGGTGTCCTTGGCATTGGCAGGGACATAACCTCGCGCAAGCTCTCAGAGGAGGCGTTAAGGTTTACGCAGTTCGCTATTGATAAAACCATTGATCAGGCCTTCTGGATGGTTGAGGGTGGAAAATTGATTTATGTCAACGATGCAGCCTGTCGTTCACTGGAGTACACACGTGAGGAGTTATTGAAATTATCGGTGCCGGATTTTTCCCCTATGTATCTTCCTGAGAAATTTGCCCAGCATTGGGATGACTTGCGGGAGAAGGGGGCATGCACTTTCGAAGCTACCCATCGAACAAAGAGTGGTCGTGTGTATCCTGTCGAGGTCCGTGCCAATCATGTGGTCTTTGATGGTAAAGAATACCACTGCAGCTTTGTGACAGATATAACCATGCGAAAGAGGGCAGAGGAAGAGAAGATCAAGCTTCAAGCCCAGCTGAGCCAGGCTCAGAAAATGGAAGCTATCGGCACTCTGGCAGGCGGTATAGCCCATGATTTCAATAATTACTTATCGGTAATCCTTGGCTATGCAGACATGGCCATAGAAGATGCACCCTCGGGGTCAAAATTTAAAAACGACCTTACAAAAATCACGGCAGCTGCTAATAGAGCAAAAGAGCTGGTAAAACAAATTCTCACTTTTAGTCGCCAAACTCGAATCGAACGTATTCCCTTAAACATACAGTCACTTATCAAAGAAGGGTTGAAGTTGCTCAGATCTTCAATTCCGGCCACAATAAGCATTGTTGAAGAGATTGAGGTAGTGGATAGAGCCATCCTAGCTGACCCAACTCAAATTCATCAAATCTTGATGAATTTATGTACCAATGCCAGTCATGCCATGGAAGCCTCTGGCGGAATACTTAACGTTTCGTTGAAGACAACTTTTATTGAAACAGAAGATCAAAAAAAGGGTTTGCATATCAAAACCGGTGAATATGTTGAACTGAGTATAATCGATACAGGTCCCGGCATTGCCCCTGATATTATTGATAAGATATTCGACCCTTATTTTACTACTAAGGAAATTGGAAAGGGTACAGGCATGGGCTTGGCAATCATCCATGGCATAATGAAAGAATACGGTGGGACGATAACAGTGGAAAGTAAAGAGGGCCATGGCGCGGCCTTCCGTGCTTATTTCCCCGTAGTTGAAGCTGATGTTGCGGCTGAAATAGTACAAGTTGCTGATCTCGTGCAGGGCAAAGAGCGGATATTATTTGTTGATGACGAGCAACTGCTAGCTGAAATGGGCAAAGATATGCTTGAAAGGTTGGGGTATCATGTGACGGTTCGGGGGAGTAGTGCTGAGGCGCTGACAACGTTCCAAAATACTCCGAACGAATTTGATGTGGTCATAACAGATCAGACCATGCCTGACATGACTGGGGCAGACCTTGCTCGGTTGATGCTGCAGATACGACCTGACATTCCTATTATTCTCTGCACCGGTTACAGTAACCTGATTGACGAACATTCGGCAAAGGCCCTTGGAATAAGAGAATTTGCCTTAAAACCCCTCACCAGAAATGTGTTAGCCGAGTTGATCCGCAATGTTTTACAAAAGAATTGATGTCAGTTTTGTGAAGAAAAAAGGAATGCCCAGTTTTGATTATTTTCTGGGCATTTTTTTTGGTTATCCTGTCGGTCATTTGGCTTTAACAGGCAACAACCTTTATATAAGTCTGGTGGCTAATTCCTTGCCATAGTCCTGGGCAACCTTGATCGCGCCATCCACTGAGCTGGTTTTCAACATCAGCGGTCCAATGACCATTTCCATACCGTATATATTTTTCATGGTATCGAAAATCCGCTCGGCGGCTTCACCACTCCAGCCAAATGAGCCAAACGCTCCTCCTATCTTGTCCTTCAGGTCAGCGCGTTCGGCGAGAAAGAGAAATGTTTTCATCCTGTTCATCATTTCGCCATGATAGGTTGATGAACCAAAGACATAGATATCAAAGCCCTCAAGTTCTGTTTCCAGTTTGATCTCCGTGACATCTTTTAGTGTCACTTCCACTGCTGAAAACCGTAATCCTTCAGCGATAAGTTCGGCGATTTTCGCGGTTTCAGAGGTACGGCTCGAATAAACAACAAGTGCTTTAGACATGGAATACTCTCCTTTTTGGTGCTCTTCAACGAGCTAAATCCTGACATGCAATTTGTTCATGATCACTTAACAATAGAAACAGATGGGGTGCAATAATGAAGTCTAGCAAAAACCAATGTCGCTGGAGCATTTCGGTTCTTCGTTGCTTCTTCTAAGGGTGAGTAACGAAGAACCGTATTTTTAATGCCGGTGAATCAGACTAAACCGCGTGTAGTGGTCACGCCAAGGGAATCATAAATCTGACGGGTAGCATTCGATTTGTTAAGAGTATAGAGATGAACCCCTTTGACATTATGATCGATGAGATCACGTACCTGCTCAGTTGCCCAATGGATTCCGACTTTGGCTTCATGCTCTTCATCTTCGGCGCGCTGCATTGACTTGAGCAAACGAGCAGGAAAGCGAGTGCCAGCAGAAACTTCGGCCATGCGCGTCAGCAGCTTTGTTGAGGTAATTGGTGCAATACCAGCGACGATAGGTACTCGAATGCCAGCCAGATCGCAGCGCTCACAAAAATCATAGAACTCATTGTTATCAAAAAAGAGCTGGGTACAAATATAGTCAGCACCAGCATCAATTTTGGCTTTTAGATATTCTATCTCTTTCAGTCGGTTAGGGGTTTCGGGATGCCCTTCTGGGAACCCCGCGACGCCGATGCCCATTTTAGGATAATTTTTGCGGATAAATTCTACCAATTCCGCTGCATACCTGAAACCACCGGCCACAGGTTCGAAAGAACCTTGGCCTTGAGGTGGATCTCCACGCAAGGCTAAAATGTTTTCAATGCCGTTTTCTACGTAAGTATCAAGAATTGACCGCAGTTCATCCCGCGTTGAGCCTATGCAGGTGAGATGCGAAACTACAGTGAGGTCTGTATCTTTTTGTATGCGCAAAACCAGATCATGTGTCAAGTTACGAGTTGAGCCACCGGCACCATAGGTGACACTCACGTAGGATAACTCCAGTGGTGAAAGATCGCTAATAGTGGCAAAAAGCTGCTCGGCGGCTTCCTTACTCTTTGGCGGGAAAAGTTCATAGCTAAACGCAATAGAATCGCGCTTAAAAATTTCTGAAATATGCACTGTCTTACTCCTTGAAAAAAAAGAAACTACGCAGGCGGCACTCGACAATCGAATGATCCGCTTATCGTAGAAAAATATTGGTATAAATTAAAAAAAACGCTGGATAATAGACGAAAGACTTACCTTGACGAGAAACTCAGGGGAAAAAAGAATTTGCAGTTTACAATCTACAACAACTTTCATTTATAGTTCAACTTGATGACTACGTATAGAGTTGGGGGGCAATTGCCCCCCAACCTTCGACAACTTTAGATAAGAAAATATCATTTGTCAAAAAATATTCCCTTTTTATCCATATTGTAATTTTTGTTTAAACCTTGAATTGGCCGACAATATCTTGCAATTTATTTGATAATTGCGACAATTCCTCAGCTTTCTTACTGACTTGAGTGATAGACGAAGAAACCTCCTGGACAGACTGATTGACCTCGGTAATTTCACTGGTAATAGAACCAATAACCACAGAGCCCTGGCTAACATTAAGATTAACTTCCTGAATTCCCTGGGAAGTCTGACTGATGTTGTCGGCAATCTCCTGAGTGACTTTGGCCTGCCCTTCCATTTCATTGGTGATTGAAGAGACAATATCACTGGCGTCTTTAATAATATTTAAAATATCATTAACTTCGGCCACTGTACCTGTTGTTGATTCCTGAATACTGCCAATCTGATCTCGAACCATCTGTGTCGCTTGCGCAGTTTGCTTGGCTAATTCTTTAATTTCCGTTGCCACCACAGCGAAACCCTTGCCGGCTTCACCAGCCCTTGCCGCCTCTATCGTAGCGTTCAGCGCCAAAAGATTAATCTGTTCAGAAATCTCTGAGATTACCTCCGTCACCTTACTGATCTCCTGTGCACCGGCACCCAGTTGGCCCAATTTATCGGAAACATCACTGCCTTTTTTAACCGCAGATCCGGAAATAGTTCGAGACTCATCTGATCTTTGGGCAATATCACGTATGGTGATTGTCATCTCCTCTGTAGAGGCTGCCACCATGTTAACATTGGTGGCAGCTTCTTCACAGGCTGAAGCCACACTACTCATATTCATGCTCATTTCTTCCGAACCTGCGGCCACGGTTCTGGATCGTTCAGACATTGATTCAGCCGCTGTGGTCATCTCGATCGCGATAGATGAAAGTGAAGTGGAGGAAGAGTTGAGAGAATCGGCATCCAATACAATTTGTTTGATTAAGTGCTGGAGTTTATCCATGAAGACATTGAACCATCTCGCCATCTCGCCGACCTCATCTTCCCCCTTTACTTCCAGGCGTTTTGTCAGGTCACCCTCACCCTCTGCAATATCTTTGAGCATGTTGACAGTTGTCCGGATTGGAGCCGAAACACCACCAGCAGTATACCACAACAGAAAAATAGCAACTGCACTGATCCCTAGTCCAGTAAATATTTGCATCATGGCAGAGGTTTTTCCTACCGAGGCGATTTCGTTGTCTAAAGCAATTGCATCCGCCATTACGGTCTCTTGCTTAATCCGGATCATTATGGACCAGGGTGTTCCTGTACGGCCGAGTTCTATGGGCGCGAGCACTTCGAAAGTTTTATCTTCCTCGTTAAGTGCAGCTTCGCTTTTGCCATCTTTGATGTCAGTTAGATATTTCTGCCAATCACCTTTGATGGTCTCTTTAAAATGTTTTCCGATTAACTCTGGTTTTTCGCTGTGGGCAACAACCAGACCGACATTACTGATGATAATGACTTCGCCCTGTCCATCAAATAACTGCTTGTCTACATTTTCTGCTAATTTTTGCACAAAATCGAGATTATAGTCGGTACCCGCCACACCGTAAAATTTGCCATCGATCATCACTGGAACGGAGATTGTTGTCAACCAAACCTGTTTCCCCTGAACGATATAAGGGAAGGGATCAAGTACGCTTTCTTTATGATTTTCTCTGGGGCCGATATACCAGCCACCTTTGAGTACTCCGTTAGGATGACGATCCATTGTGTCGTACTCAACCAGCGGTTGGACAGCTATGTTGCCATGCTCGTCTCTGTTCCAATATGGTGTGAAACGACCTGTAACCTTATTGTTGCCGTCTTGGCCTGTGCGAAAGTTTGCATCCATTCCATCCAGGGCATTCGGCTCCCAACAGGAGTATGTACCGTTGAAATTCGGATTGTCATTTAACACTTTGAGGAGAATGGCATTTATTTGGTTACGGCCGAGTTCAAGCCCGCCATTATCGGTAGATTTTGAAACCATAAAAGTATCTGCCATTGTCCGGGCGGCATCAAGGGCAACAACAAAATCAACTGCAATTTTTCCAGCATAATTACGGGCAAGATTTTTCAGACCATCAAGCGACCTCGTTTCGATAAGACCGGAAACACGCTCATTTACCATCTGCTGGGTAGATCTGGCGGAGTATAAACTATACCCGACCAGCACAGTGGCTGTAATTGCAAGGCAAACTCCGGCAATTACAGCAATTTTTGTTCTAACAGATTTAAAATTCATCGTTACCTCTGGGGATGAGAAGCAATTTTTCTTTTGGTCAAAAATAATCCAAAACAGGGCGCACCTGTGCGAAATAATTCTGACTAGTTAACCAACTAACAATTCCCCCCCCGGAGCTTGTTGTGCTGTTGCATCTGGTGTTATTTGCGCTTTTGTAAACAACAATCCGATCTTTTGGTAGGGTTGTTTCGCAGCGTTTTTAGAACGTACAACCAAAGTGGTGTTCTGCAGTGCACATGTAGAAACACACAAAAGGTTGACAGCAAATTGTATGCCCTCTAGGAGATTTATGTAAAAAACAGAAGGTTAGGTAGATTTTTATTGTTAGCGGTAATGACAAAATGTCCCACCTAGTCGTATTTGGACGACAAAATGTCCCATTCTGTCGAGTTTCAGCTAGATGTTAGGGTAACATTCATGTGAAGTACGCCAGGTTAAGAGAAAAAGACTTATCTTAACGGTCAGATGTAGGTGTGTGGCCTCTTAGGAGAATCACAGATTGGATGAACTTTTTCAGCCCAAAATAGAGACAGCATGTCCTGCTTGGGATTATTTCAGTCGGATGTATTTATAGTTCCAGTCGATGCCTGTTTGGGAAAAATGTTTATTAACAGCCAGATATGGGGGTTGGGTCAAAATGACCTGCTTGCGTGGTTTTTTGGGCTCTCGGTAAAATCATCATAGGTCGCAGTAACCGCTTCCGGTGATACAGGCTGTCCCTCATACAGGACCTGAATTTCGAATTCGTCCCCAACCTTTAACGTCAGAGGGTTGTTGAGGAAATGAGCATACATGATTTTGTTTGTTCATCGTAAATGAAAAGCGAATCTCCAAAAGTTCGAAAGTATCTCTCGCTACTGCAGGCCGTAATGAGCGCATCCTGGAAATTTTTTCTGAAAGCAGGGCTGACAAAATGTCTTGTGGTGGTTTTCGATGCAGCGAGTTGCAAGAACCTGTTCACCGCAATTATCACACGTCAGGTATATGCTTGTGGAATGAGATTGTTGGGGGATGCCATGAGTGGTTTCAATGGTGAAAAGTTCGTCCGGCGATGAGTCTAAGATCTGCCGGACACGGGCATCGATCATCTGTTGGAATGAGATATAGTTCTCAAGGAGTGCGTTGTCGGTGAGAATCTTTTCCTCCAGGCGGTGGAAGTTTTCGTTGTCGGCAAAATTCTGGTCGATGAGCCGAAAGGTCCAACCAATGTCTTGATGCTGACTATAGAGGGTATAATTATGTTTTCCATAATCCATGACCATGAGTCGCTGATTGCCAACGGTTACCCCGAGGATGACCTGAATGGCATCAAGAGCGGAGGTGCTGTTTTCTGCGAGGATGGAAAAGCCACCGCCCTCAAGAATGTTTTCGGCGAGAAGATGCTGAACAAACTGGGAGAATTTGCATCCGAGAGCCAGTTCCGGACAGACGTGACCATGAAAATCAACCACCCGTTTAAGTGCAATATTCGTCAACATTTTTCGATCCTCCCAAGACCATTGCATGATTTTATTGTCTCGCAATACGCGCAAGCAAAGCAGCCATAATCCAGTCTCAAAATGGCCGAGACTGAAAAGATTTCAAAACTATAGAATAGTTTTACTGGTCTTCGCGATAACACATAGTTGGCAGTCGTGTTATTAGTCAAAACTGAGGGTGGTGTCAAGAAGAATAATAAAAATAATAAATTCGTGTTACGATGGCTTTGGGTTTGTTGCCCAAATTGAGTCAAGGGGTCTTTCAGGATTGGAGGGTCGTTATCGCTCACTCTCCAGGGAAAGCAGGTAGGATCTGAGATTTTGGGTACTATTGGTCAGACCAAGCTTCTGGCGAAGCCTTTTGCGGTGAAAATCGACCCCACTCACTGAGATACCGAGCACTTCGGCGATCTCTTTACTTGTTCTGCCACTGCGGACCAGATTGGCAACTTCAATTTCCTGGGGTGTGAGGAGCAGACTCAATGCCGTCAGACTGCGGAGAAACGGAGAAATAATATCTCTGAGATTCATATCAACGACTTCAGTGAGCGTCCGTTGTTTTTCTGATAACTGGCCCTGCAAGAGCTTTTGAACGTAGGGGAGAACCAGGCGATCGACATTGGTATAGATGGTCTCTTCAATTCTGGTTTTGTCTTCGTTGCGTTGCCGCAGCAGGACCCGCAAGGCAATATTGGTTTCTTCGAGACGTTCCCGCTCTGCGAGCAATTCGGTTTCTTTTGCCTCCAGGGCTTCCTGGACCTCCATGATCGGGGTGATATTTTCATGGGTGACAATTACTCTTCTGGTCTTGCCGTCCCGAAAGGGAACGACCCGGATTGCGTACCACCTTTTCTGCTCGGGGGAATGGCAGGGATAGTGGGTCAGAAATTCATCGAGCTCGCCATCGATAACTTTTCGAATACCACTGGCAACCCTGTCTGCTTCGTCATCAAGATGGCCAGTTGCCGACTCGCAGATGGCCAGGTAGTTGACACCAACACTGTCAAAGGCGGTTTTTATGCCGTTTTCCCGGCCAAAGTTCTGCCAGGTACGGTTTGTCTCAATTATGTAGCCCTGCTCATCAAGAATCGCAATATGGGCGGACAGCGAGTCGATAACAACTTTATAGAGATTGGGGTCGAGCATGACTCCTCCTTTGAGATGATAGTTTTACTTACCATTTTCATACTGATCGTTGCCTATTGTGTCAAGGTGGATCGTCGTTAAAGTTACAGGCATGAGATGCTGAGGAGCATCAATAAACAGAATCAAAAACCAAAAAACAAAAATAAATACATAATGAGGTAATAACATGAAAAGCGGATACGACTCACTCACATGGATCAACGATAAAGACGGTAAAGAGTATGTTTGTTCAATCAACAATTCTGACAACAAAAAATCTTTTGAACAGCTCTCCGAGGATGAAAAGAAACGATGCTCTGATGTCAATCAGATTGTTGGAACCGAGAGATGGTAAACCAGTTTCCGGTCCCCATCCTGCTCAGATGGACGGGGACCACTTTTCTTATGGAGTGAGAGAATTATGATTCTTAAAGAGTATTTCACAGAACACACAGGTACCGGCGTGTTGGCAACGGCCGATGAAAAAGGCAATGTCAATACGGCAATTTATGCCAAGCCCCATGTCTTTGATGATTCCACCCTTGGCTTTATCATGCGTGACAGGTTGACGAGAAAAAATCTGCTTGAAAATGGTTACGCCAGTTACCTGTTTCATGAAAGTGGTCCGTCCTATAAAGGTGTGAGGTTAAAGCTACAATTACTTGGAGAATCAAATGATCAGGAACTGGTGGCTAAACTGTCACGAAGAAATAAAGAACCGGGGAATTCAATATCGGACGAGCAGAGATTTTTGGTAAAATTCTCTGTGGAAAAAGGTGTTGCCCTCATTGGTGGTGAGAGTGTTGAGATACAATGAGAGACAGGCGGGCATCAGGCTGGGGTTATGCTGCCTTTTCAGCCGGGAAGATATTTGTTTTAAAACACATACCGCGAAACATCTGCTTAAATTTTCTCGGGTGGAAAGATTGCAGCGGTTGTCGGCGACTATTCTGTTAAATATCTGTTCGCTGAAAAAGGCAGTGGAATTTTGCCATAAAAATTCCATCGGTTGTTTTAGAATTAACAGCAGAATTCTACCGCTGAAAACCCATCCTGATGTCGGTTATCTATTAAGTGAGCTGCCAAAGAGCAGTGAGATTATGTCAGCAATTGAGGAGGTTGGGCTTTTGGCTCGGTTGAGTGATATTCGCCTGACATTCCATCCTGATCAGTTTACCCTGCTTTCTTCTGCCAACGGGGAGGTAACAAAACGATCTATCGATGAACTATTATATCACCTGGAAATAGCAGAGCTTTTGGGGGCTGATGTTATTACTTTGCACGGCGGCGGAGCTTATGGCGACAAAAAAACAGCATTGCAAAGAGTAGCCCTTCACATCGGCCAGCTGCCATTGCCCCTCAGGCAGCGCCTGGCGCTGGAGAACGATGATAGGACGTACACGCCGGAGGATCTCCTACCGCTGTGTAGCGAGATGAGCATTCCTTTTGTTTACGATGTTCATCATCATCGCTGCAATCCAGACGGTCTGAGCGAGGCTGAGGTAACGAAAGAGGCGCTTACAACCTGGGATCGCGAAGCTCTTTTTCACATCTCCTCACCCAAAACCGGTTGGGAAATTGCCACCAGGAGATCGCATGATGATTATATCAATATAAACGATTTTCCGGACTGCTGGAAAGACCTGCCAATAACGGTGGAGGTAGAGGCAAAGGCCAAGGAAGTCGCTGTATTGCAACTGCTGAGAGACCTCCGTTTCTAGGCTTCGATGAGGTAATTATGACTGACAGCCAAGCATCAAAAAAAATCCTTATAACCGGTGCAACCGGCTATATCGGACGACGTCTGATCCACCGGCTTCTGGCTAGTTCGCATTACGATCTTCGATTATTCGTCCGTAACAGGCTGAAAGTACAGGTTGCGGTTGCTGACCAGGTGGAAATCCGGGAAGGCAGTACCCTTGATATCAGCTCCCTGGAAGATGCTCTGAAAGGGGTTGATACGGCCTTTTACCTGATCCATTCGATGGGATCTGCGCACGACTATAGAGAGCTTGACCGACAAAGCGCGGAAAACTTTAGAGATGTCTGTATCAAAGAGGGCGTGCGGCGAATTGTCTATCTTGGCGGCCTCGGTGTAAAAGAAAGTGCCAGTAAGCATCTGCTCAGTCGAATTGAGACAGGAGAGGTGCTTTCGGGTAAAGCCGATCAAATTCAGACGATCTGGCTGAGGGCAGGAGTCATAATTGGTTCCGGTAGTGCCAGTTTTGAGATTGTTCGCAACCTCTGTCAGAAACTGCCGATAATGATTACGCCCCGCTGGGTGCGCACCTTGACTCAACCGATCGGCATCGTTGATGTGCTCTCTTATTTGCAGCAGTCAATTGATCTTATCCATGATGGCAATCTTATAGTTGATATCGGCACGGAACAAATCAGTTTTCAGCAAATGATGCAGCAAACCGCCGCTGTCATGAAGCTACGGCGATGGATGGTGCCGGTGCCGGTCTTGTCGCCCCGTTTGTCTTCCTACTGGCTGATACTTTTTACCCCCATACCTTACAGACTCGCATCCGCTTTGGTTGAAGGATTAAAGAGCAAAACAGTTTTGCAAAATGACCATGCCGCGCGTTTCTATCCGACAATAGAACCCACGGCCTTCAAAGAAACAGTCGCTCAAGCTCTTCTGGAACTTGAACATAATCAGGTGATAAGCCGCTGGTGTGACAGCACCGGGCAGCAGGCTTGCGATATTAAGGACTTCGATGATCCCGGCGGATCTATTTTTCGAGACGTTCGCATTGTACCACTCACCGAAAATCAAAAAACTGAAGAAATATTCCAGGCAGTTTGCTCACTTGGTGGCGCTAAAGGATGGTTTAAATATACATTTTTATGGCAGATCCGTGGATTCTTAGACAAATTGATGGGAGGCTATGGGCTTAATAGAGGTCGAAGAATTCATCGTACTCTGCGGATTGGTGACGCATTGGACTTTTGGAAGGTGGCCGATATTCGGGAAGGAAAACGGCTGTTGTTGTATGCCCAAATGAAACTTCCCGGCAAGGCATGGCTGGAATTCGATATACAACCCGGACAGTTGGTGCAGACCGCCCACTTCATCCCCAGAGGCATTTGGGGCAGAGTGTATTGGTACCTGCTTGTTCCTTTTCATTACTTTATTTTCTCAGATTTAGCAGAACACGTTGTTAATTCGTCACCTAATATCCCCTGTAAAGAGTAAATGCTCTCTGTGGTACTGAAGTTTCCGACAAAATTTTGTATTCTCAGGTCCCGAGAAAGCCATTTCTTGTTTCGCTTTCTTTTTGTTTGGCAGACTTCAGTTTCCAGATCAAGCCACAGAGGAGATAAATGGAAAAAAGGCTTCAAGGTAAACCGACGGCAGAGTGGCTGGGGCAATATCCATTTTTGGCAGATATCATCGCCACAAAACCTCTCTTTTGGATAAATCCGGATATAAAAACATTTTCACAGGCCAAATCCCTGGTCGACTTTTCCTGGCAAGATGTCAAAGACGCCGCTGATCGACTGGAACGATTTCGCCCCTATATCGCCCGGATATTTCCTGAAACAGCAATTGTTGATGGGGAGATTGAGTCTCCTTTACAACACATCCCGGCGATGCATTCAGTAATTGAAGATCACTTCAAGCACACCATTGCTGGCAAGTTGCTTGTCAAGTTGGATAGTCATTTGCCGATCTCAGGCTCTATCAAGGCCAGAGGCGGTATCTATGAAATTCTCAAGTTTGCTGAAACAACGGCAATAGCCAAGGGGCTGCTCAAAATAACTGACAATTATGAATTGCTGGACAGCCGCCAATGTCGCGAACTTTTCAATCAATATTCAGTCATCGTTGGCTCAACCGGAAATCTCGGCTTAAGTATTGGTATTATTGGGGAAAAACTTGGTTTTAAGGTCACGGTGCATATGTCTGCTGATGCAAAAAAGTGGAAAAAGGAGATGCTGCGCTCAAAGGGCGTTCTGGTTGTTGAGCATGATGCTGACTATAGTATAGCCGTAGCCGAGGGACGGGCCCAGGCAGCAAACGATTCTCGTTGCCATTTCGTCGATGACGAAAACTCCAGAGATCTTTTTTTAGGCTATGCGGTGGCGGCGGAACGGCTGAAAAAACAGTTCCATGAACAGTCAATTCTGGTCGATGAAGACCATCCCTTATTTGTCTATCTCCCCTGCGGTGTTGGTGGCGGTCCTGGAGGCGTGACTTTTGGTCTGAAGTTGGCTTTTGGCGATAAGGTGCATTGTTTTTTTGGCGAGCCAACGCAATCTCCGGCAATGCTGGTGGGACTTTCAACCGGACTCCACGATACTATTTCCGCTCAGCAACTTGGCGTTGAAAATAAAACAATAGCCGATGGACTGGCGGTGAGCAGACCGTCCGGGCTTGTCTGTCGAGCCATGCAACACTTGCTTTCCGGAATATTTACCGTTGAAGATGATGAGATATCCCGACTCTTGGCGCTTTTGGCACAATCCGAAGAACTCCATCTGGAGCCGTCCGCTGTGGTTGGTTTTGCAGGATTTTCAAGAATTGGTCAAGTTTTGGATAAGTTGGCAATATCTCATAAACAACGACATATTACGCACCTTATCTGGGCCACGGGCGGGAGTATGGTTCCAGCTTCTGTCTGGCAGGATTATTATCAGCAGGCAATGACGCTCTTTTAGAGAATCCGTTTTGCTGAAAATGAAAACAGCGAGGCGAATATGAAGAGCGACTGATCAGTAATGCCACCGTCAATTAAGTAGCCAACGTCCCTGGCCGCAAGATTTGAGCAGAAACAAGTTTACAATGAGTCCGGCAAGGTTCTGAATCTGCCACAGCATCTGAGTAACCGTGAGGAACCCCAAGGCACTAAAGGATGCATTATCAATGACCATGTCAATATTCCCAAAGAGTTCCGAAACAAAACAATAAACGTCCCTGTGGCCGGCTTTTTGTATCGCTTTCAGCCTGTTAGTCTCTTCTTAGTTGTCATAAATAGTTGTTCTTCCAATTGGTTATCTGTATTTAGATATTGACAAAACTACTTTTGCAATATATTATTGTTTCTAATAGTATTGCACAAAATTATATTGCACGAATGAATAACGTAGTGTCTTGCATCCCAAGGCACTATTTTTTGTTCAATGAGCCGGCGCCTCGCGCCATGGAAGAATGATATGGAACAAATAGAGATTAGGAACCTGTTCAAAGTTTTCGGGCCAGATCCCCAAAAAGGCCTGAAACTCCTGAAGCAGGGAAAAAGTAAGGAAGAAATATATGAACAGACCGGACTCACCGTCGGTGTGCAGAATGCAAACTTTGAGGTGAAGAAGGGCGAAGTCTTTGTCGTCATGGGGTTGTCAGGATCAGGCAAGTCAACCCTGGTACGTATGCTGAACAGGCTGATAGAACCTTCGTCCGGCGAGGTGCTGGTCAATGGCGTCGACATTCTGAAAATGAATCCAGCCGAGCTGGTCAGGTTTCGCAGGAGTACGACCAGTATGGTTTTTCAGTCCTTTGCACTTATGCCACATTTGAGCGTCCTGGATAATGTTGCCTTTGGCCTGGATCTTGATGGTGTGGAAAAAGGTCTCCGGCAGGAACGGGCAATGGACGCTTTGAAACAGGTCGGTCTCGAGGGCTGGGAACAGGCGTATCCTAATGAATTAAGTGGTGGTATGCAGCAGCGTGTTGGTCTGGCCCGTGGATTGGCTGTTGACCCTGATGTTCTGCTGATGGATGAGGCTTTTTCCGCCCTTGATCCGCTTATAAGAACGGAGATGCAGGATGAGTTGCTAAAACTCCAGGACCGGCATGAGCGAACAATCGTATTTATTTCCCATGATCTGGATGAAGCCTTACGGATTGGCGATAGAATCGCCATTATGGAAGGTGGTAGAATCGTTCAGGTTGGCACTCCCGAAGAGATTCTGCAGAATCCGGCAGATGACTATGTGCGGGCTTTCTTCCGTGGTGTTGATCCCACCGGGGTCATTTCTGCAGGTGATATTGTTCGCGACACGCAACCTACAATTATCTGGCATTCAAAGAACGGTGGTCCCCGTGCAACTCTTGAGATGCTCAATAACCGTGACCGGGAATTTGGTTATGTGCTGGATTCTGAACATCGCTTTTCCGGGGTTGTTTCGACGGACTCCCTGCGCGAGGCCCTGCAAAAGGGTGGAGGTAAAAGTAAATTAGAGAGTGCCTTTATCAAGGAAGCGACAGCGGTTCTGGAGACAGAATGTCTTCAGGATATTCTGCCCCAGGTGGCATCACATGCCTGGCCTGTTCCTGTGGTTAACGATGATAATGTCTACCGGGGCGTTGTCTCTAAAAATAGATTCCTTCGCACTCTGTATCGAGCTGAAAATGATCAGAATTTCGATCAGTTGTCTAACTAATTACCTTCAGGAGTTTAATCATGTTCAGCTTTGGTGAAAAAGTCATACCTCTTGACGCGTGGATTACCATGTTTGTCGACTGGTTGGTAGAGGGATATCGTTGGTTCTTTCAGGCGATAAAATGGCCGGTTGAGATTACTCTATCCGGCATGGAAAGCGGGTTACTGGCAATCCATCCGATTTTTATAATTCTTGCAGTGGGCTTAATAGCCTGGAAAGTTTCCGGCTATAAACTTGCTGTTTTCTCTGTTGTGGCCATGGTCTTTATCGGCTTGCTTGGCTTATGGCAGGAGACCGTAGTTACCCTGGCAATGGTATTTTCTTCGGTAGTGTTCTGCACTATTGCCGGTGTGCCGCTTGGGCTATGGGCCGGGCGCAACGACCGTTTTAATGCAATGCTTCGGCCGGTTTTGGATGCGATGCAGACCACACCGGCTTTTGTCTACCTGGTGCCGATAGTCATGCTCTTTTCCATCGGTAATGTCGCTGGAGTGCTGGCAACAATAGTCTTTGCTATGCCGCCGATCATACGTCTCACAAGCCTTGGTATCAGACAGGTTCATCCCGAACTTGTTGAGGCAGCACTGGCCTTTGGCGCCACAAAGCAGCAGGTCTTGTTTAAGGTGCAGATTCCACTCGCTTTACCGACCATAATGGCAGGATTGAATCAGACTATTATGATGGCGCTTTCCATGGTCGTCATTGCCGGACTTATCGGTGCCGGTGGTCTTGGGTCACCCGTTATTCAGGGCTTGAACACCCTGGATATTGGTCTTGCAACTATAGGTGGTTTGGCCATCGTTCTGATGGCAATAATTTTGGATAGAGTTACCCAATCCATGGGAACAACAAAAAAGAACTAAAAGGAGTTTTGAAGATGATGAAAAATGTAATTATAGGTGCAGCCCTTGCTGTCTTAACACTGACTGGTACGGTTGCCGTTCATGCCGAGGCTGACTTGCCGGGCAAAGGCGTAACGGTACATCCTGCCCGGGCCACCTGGAACACAGGTTTTTTTCAGGAAGTCATTGTACGACGTGGGCTGGAGGCACTTGGCTATACAGTCGAGAAGCCGAAAGATTTAACGAACCCGATTTTTTACAAGAGCCTTACCCTTGGTGATGTTGACTATTGGACCAATGGTTGGTTCCCGATGCATAATAGCCAATTACCTAAAGACTTCGATGAGAAAGCAGAGAAGATCGGTTACGTCATGAAGGCGGGTGGTTTGCAGGGCTATCTTGTTTCCAAGAAAGACGCTGAAAAGTATAATATCAAATCACTTGATGACTTCAAGCGAGATGAAGTGAAGAAAGCGTTTGACAAAAACAACGACGGCAAAGCAGATCTTACTGCCTGCCCTCCAGGCTGGGGTTGTGAGAAGGTTATTGCCCATCATATGGATGTTTATGGCCTCAAAGACTCTATTAATCCGGTAAAAGCTTCGTATGAAGCAGGCATGGCTTCTGCCATGGCTGGTTATATGAATGGCGAACCGCTGTTTTTCTATACCTGGGCACCAAACTGGACTATTTTTAAATTAAAGCCGGGTAAAGATGTCGTCTGGATTAATGTTCCGGAAATCAATCCGACCGAAGCTCAGAAGGCTGCTGTAGATCGCATGACCGTGAGTGGCATTAAGGGAGCTGTTTCCGATCCGCTCAAGGCTGGTTTTGTTGTTTCTGACGTTCGGATAGTTGCCAATAAAAAGTTTGTTGATAATAATCCTGCCGTGAAGAGATTCTTTGAAGTTTTCACTTTACCGCTCAACGATGTTAACGCACAGAACGCCAGGATGAATGAAGGTGAGAAAAGCGCCAAGGATATCGAGAGGCATGCCGATGAATGGATTGCCAAAAATCAGGACAAATGGAACGGTTGGATTAAAGAAGCACTTAATGCTGCAAAGTAATTCCTGCCTGTAGAATAGCGTCCCTAAGAACAATCTAATTGTTCTAACCCCGGTAAACGGGAAATAAGCCGGGATAAGTACCTTCACGAAATTCATTCATAAAAAACAACAAATGAATTTCTAAGGTACTAAGGGACGCGAGATCCTTGCATGACATCTTTCTTAAAGAAAAATATCTGGATGAGACTGCAGAAAAAGTGTATTAAGCGCAAAAGACAGTCATGTTCAAGGAGGATTGAAGGTGGAAAAAGATGGACAAGTTCAGATAATCACGCAAAAAATGCGGATTATTTTTAAAGCTGTGCACGCACACTCAAAAAGAGTTGAGAAAGAAGTCGGACTGAGTAGTGCCCAATTGTGGATGTTACACGAAATTGCCGAGAATCCTGGTTTTAAGGTTTCCCAACTGGCGAATGTCCTGTCTATTCACGCTTCCACCTGTTCAAACATGTTGGATAAACTTGAAGATAAGCAATTTATCTTTCGCGACCGCAGCAAGAAAGACCAGCGATCCGTGCATATCCATATAACGGATGCCGGGAGGCGTTTACTTGCGAAAGCCCCGCAACCTGTGCAGGGTAAGTTAAGTAATGCTTTGTCGCAACTTACCGGGGCTCAGTTGACCAGCCTTGAAATTGATCTCGAGAATCTCATTGCAGCACTGCATCTCCCTGATGACAAAACGGGCTTGACGCCTATCCCTCAGGAGTAGCTGTTGGCGGCTTGCAACAAACCTACTGAGTAGGTTTTCCCCTCGTTAGTAGTATCCCCCATCTCAAAAAAATCTCATAAAAGAATCGTCTGTCTTCTCCAAGATCTTGGAAAAGTGTTGACTTGCTTGCTATGATTTTTCTAGCCAAGTATGATGAGCAGCGTCGGCTGGTCGAGAAAAATGAAGATAAATTGTTTCAATGAAAAAGAGTTTTAGATGGGAATTACGCTCCTTATAGCGGAAAAACCGAGTGTTGGCAAAGATCTTGCCACGTACTTGGGTATAGTGAGCCGGGGGAAGGGATTTTATAACTGCAAAGAGAACATTGTCTGCACCTGGTGTGTCGGCCATATCCTTGAACAGGCCAATCCAGATTCTTACAATCCCCGGTACAAACGATGGAATGCTGAAGATTTACCTATCATACCCGAGCAATGGATTTTGGAACCCATCCCCCGGACGAGAGAACAGCTTCATGTCATTGATAGCTTGCTGAAGAATGCCGACAAAGTCATTAATGCTGGTGACCCTGAGCGGGAAGGACAGTTAATTATTGATGAGGTGCTGGATTATCTTGGCTATACCGGTCCTGCCCAGCGGTTATGGATCTCTGCGCTGGATGTACGAACCATCAAAAAAGGCTTTGCCAACCTCAGAGACAATAACGAATTTAAAAATATCAAAGATGCCGCGGTGTGTCGCGCCAATGCCGATTGGCTTGTGGGCATTAATGTAACGCGGGGCCTTACTCTCGCTGCCGGGCAGTCAAACTCTGTCCTTTCTGCCGGACGGGTTCAGACGCCGACGCTTTCTTTGGTGGTTAACCGAGACCGGGAGATTGAGCAGTTCACCAAAAAACCGTATTGGGTGCTCAAGGCCACTGTTGATCATGCTGACGGGCAGTTCGTTGCTTCCTGGAATCCTAATGAACTTGCAGCCGGTCTTGATCCGGAAGGGCGGTTGATAAGTGATCAGGTGGCCGAACAACTGATCCTGAAGGTGACCGGGCAGGAAGGTCTTGTCGTCGATAAACAGGATGTGCTGAAGACCAAAACTCCTCCCTTGCCTTTTTTACTCTCCGACCTGCAGAAGAGGGCTGAAGATAAATTTGGTTACTCGCCGAAACAAACGCTGGAACTGGGGCAGGGGCTGTATGAAAGACATAAGGCCCTGACATATATGCGTACTGAATGTCGCTACCTGCCTAACGAGATGTTTGAGGATGCGCCGAGTATTATAGAGAGCCTCCGCGCGCAGAATATTGAGGGTGCCCAAGATGCCGACATGACCATCCAGTCTCCCGCCTGGAATACCAAAAAGCAGGGCGCCGAGGCGCATCATGGGATCATCCCCACCGAGGTTATCCCTAAGAATCTGACTGAAGATGAACAGAATATTTACCTTTTGGTGGCCAGGCGTTTTCTGAAACAATTTTATCCAGATTATAAATATTATTCGAGTAACATCGTGGTTGAGGTAAAAGACGAACTCTGGAAGGGTTCAGGGATCACCATAAAAGATGTGGGCTGGATGGTCCTAAATGATCAGCAGACCAAGGAAGTTTCTTTACCAAAGGTGAAGAAAGGGGATGCGGTAAAAATCGACAAAATTGACAAGGAGCAGAAGTTTACCAAACCACCCAGCAGGTTCACAGAGGCCTCCCTGCAGGTTGCTATGACTGAAGTGCATAAATTTGTTGATGATCCAATCATCAAGGCGCGGTTAAAAGAGAACTCCGGCATTGGGACATCTGCCACCCGCACAAATATTATCGGCGAATTGCAGAATCGTGAGTACCTGCAGAAGACCGGGAAAATACTGATATCAACCCCTCGGGGGCGGGAGCTTATCGATAAAATTCATCCGTCACTAAAGAACCCCGGCATGACTGCGATTTGGGAGGATGCCCTAGACCGGATCTGTGAAGGTGACCTGGGCAGAGAGGCATTTCTTGAAGAGTTGACCAAGCGGATGTCCAACATGGTCAAGTATGCCCTTGCAACCCGGTTCTCAGAGGAGGTGATGGGCAAGGTCTATCGTTGCACCTGTGGTGGGCAGCTTTCCCGTCTGGAATCGAAAAACAAACGGGGCAGGTTTTTTTGGGTTTGTTCTTCGGGGAAGGAAAAGGACTGTCCTCTGCGTTCCGATTTCAATGGTACACCTGGTGCAGCTTTTATGGATCGGCCAGAAACGGGGCCGAAATGTCCAAACTGTCAGGATGGCTATCTTATTCGATATGAGAGCCATCGCCGCATAGGTACCTATTTCTGGGCCTGTTCTTCCGGCAAGAAGGGTAAATGTCCTTTCTTACGAGATGAAAATGGCAGCCCGGGAAAGCCGATTGTCGATCCCAATGCGCCAAAGGCCCCTTGTCCTGTCAAAGGGTGTAAGCATATGCTGACCCTGATGCAGTCACAAAACAACAAGGATTTCTATTTCTGGAAATGTGCTGATACCTCACACCCTTTGCGACTCAATGATAATGGCAAACCCGGTGAAGAGATGATTTTTGGGAAGAAAAAAAGCCATCAGCCGTGAAGACGGTAATGACTTCATCTTTTTTGATATAAACATTGTTGAGGGGATGCCTCGATGCCTCCTTGATGACAGAGCGTCACCCTTTTGTCAAAAAGGAGGTCATCGTCGCTGAGAAGAAGTGAGCTTAGGCGGATATATTTTCCAGTACCATGGCCATACCCTGGCCACCACCAATACAGAGTGAGGCGAGTCCCAGTGCCTGATTCTGTCGCTTCATCTGGTTCATCAGGGTGAGCAGGATTCGGGCACCGGTGCAGCCAATGGGATGGCCGAGTGAAATTCCGCTTCCCAGCACATTGGTCTTTTCTATGTCGCATCCCAGTTCACGCATGCAGGCAATAGCCTGTACGGCAAAGGCCTCGTTTAACTCAATACTGCTAAAGTCATTGATAGTGAGATTGTGTTTGTGGAGGATTTTGCGCACGGCAGGGATTGGCCCGAGGCCCATATAGGCTGGATCAAGGCCTGCCGAAGAGTGGGCCTTGATTTTCACCAGTGGTTGCAGACCAAGTTCTCGGGCCTTATCTGCCGACATTAGCAGCAGGGCCGCTGCTGCATCATTCAGGCCTGAGGCGTTGCCGGCGGTAACGGTGCCATCTTTTTTGAAGGCGGGCCGCAGTTTGCCCATTTTTTCAGCACTGGTTTCCATGGGCCGTTCATCTATGGCAAAACTGAGCGGATCACCTTTGCGCTGGGGGATCAATACCGGGACAATCTCATCCTTGAAGAGTCCCTGGCCAATGGCTTTGACAGCCCGTTGATGGCTGAGCGCACCGATTTCATCCTGCTCCTGGCGGGTGATGCCATATTTTGCACCGATGTTCTCCGCCGTCATTCCCATATGATAGCCATAGAAGATTTCATACAGGCCATCGTAGACCATCAGGTCAACCATCTGACCGTCGCCCATGCGCTGGCCCCATCGGGCTGCGGGTAAACCATATGGCACGAGGCTCATGTTTTCCATGCCGCCTGCCAGAATTATATCGGCGTCGCCGCATTGAATGGCCTGGGTTGCAAGAGCTACGGCTTCCATACCCGAGGCGCAGAGTTTGTTGATGGAAGTAGCGCTGGTTTCTTTGGAAATTCCTGCCTTGATCATTGCCTGGCGGGCGACGTTTTGGCCCTGGCCAGCACCAAGAACATTACCCATGATGACCTGATCAATTTCCACCGGTTGGGAGTTGTTGTCATAATCATAGTATTTACGCTCCAGTTCTATCTGTCCTTCATCCCGGATAGCGTCTGCAGCAAATTTGATACAGAGTTCACTGGCAACAGGTCGCAGCTTCGCCTTCTGTAGGGTACCTTTTAAGACAGCTGCACCAAGATCGACCACCGGAGTTGTTTTCAGTGTGCCGCCATAGGCACCGATAGCCGTTCTGCTGCCGTTTACAATCACCACATCTTTCATGAAACTTCCTCCTTTTTTTGGGAAATATCTGCAATATTTTCAGAGATAAAGCCTTAATCAACCTTTAGAGCCCAGTCGCAGCCCACCATGGATAAAGACCGTTTCACCTGCCATAGCCTCGTTTTTATAGAGTTCCGCCACCAGGGAAATCACTTCCTCCGGTTCAATGAGTCTGCCAATGGGGACCTGATCAATAATTTTTCCGATAATTTTTTCGTCGATATTTTTGACCATCGGTGTGCCAACATAGCCCGGTGCAACCGCCATACAGCGGATTTTGTCGGCGATCTTACGCCTGAAGAATTCAGCAGTCAGTACCTTCGGCATCACCGACATTGCCGCCTTGGATGATGAATAATTTATCTGCCCTGCTGTACCAAGTGATCCGGTTGATGAGACGAGACAGATTAGCCCCTTGCAGTCGTGATTGATCATCTGTTCAACACACTCACGTACGGTCAGGAATACTCCGGTCAGGTTGATATCAATCACCCGCTGAAAGAGTTCAAGCGACATCTTGCCGGTAACTTTGCCGGTCTCACGGTCCGTTTTGATCATCATAGCGTCACCGGTTATGCCGGCAAAAGGGGCAATCAGGTTGATGGCGCCAAATGTGTCGATGGCGTATTGCGCCAGCCTGGTACAATCTTCTTCTTTTGTGACATTACAGAGAATGGAGGCGACTTCACCGCTGATAGTCTTCAGCTCTGTCTCTGCTGCCAGCAGAGCCTCTTCCTGGACATCTGCAATCACAACCTTGCCACCCTCTTTCAGCCAATGTTCAGCCAGAGACTTACCAATTCCACCGCTGCCACCGGTAATGACCGCCACGGATCCCTTTATACTCAGCATTATTCCACCCTCTGTTTTGTCATATTTAATTAAAATTCCGGAACTTTCGCAGAATATCTGGAAAACGCCCCGGATTGTCAGTTCTCTGCTGCAGAAGGACTTTGCAAACTTTGCGCCAATATCTTGATAGTCAGTTTTGCAGATTCGTCTTGGCTGGATATATTAAATATTATTTGTTGTACGGTTTTCGGCATAATTATTGCTCAGTAAAATTCAAACCGCTCGCAGGTTCATAAGCATATATTACTCGAGGCGGGCCAAATCATGTACCGCAAACAGATAAATACTCATTGCCCATAACATAATTAATATAGGACAACGCATGAAGACGAGCTCAGCCCCAAAATTTTCTAAAAAATTAAACAGAGACAAAGTCGTTTCAGCAGCCGTTGCGGTTGCTGCTATTCAAAGTGGCGATACCATCGCCACCGGAGGTTTTGTGGGAACAGGCTTTGCCGAACAGTTGACCATAGCCCTGGAAGAGAGGTTTCTGCAGACAGGCGAGCCGCGTAATCTGAGTCTTATCTATGCCGCCGGCCAGGGTGATGGCAAAACCAGGGGATTAAACCACCTTGGTCATGAAGGCATGGTGGGGCGGGTGATAGGTGGCCATTGGGGGCTGGTGCCAAAACTGCAAAAGCTTGCTGTTGAAAATAAGATTGTCGCCTACAATCTTCCCCAGGGCATTATCTCTACCATGTTCAGAGATATCGCCGCAAAAAAGCCCCGGACTATCAGCGCGGTAGGCTTAGGCACCTTTGTCGACCCCCGCAATGGTGGTGGCAAGGTCAACGCAGCCACCACCGAAGATCTGGTTGAGCTGATCACCTTTGATGGAGAGGAGTATCTTGCCTACAAAACTCTGCCGATTAATGTGGCTCTTCTCCGCGGGACGACAGCCGATCCGGCCGGTAATATCACCATGGAGAAAGAGGCGCTGACGTTGGAGGTGCTGGCCATTGCCATGGCCGCCCGTAACTCAGGCGGTAAAATCATTGTTCAGGTTGAGCGAATCGCTGACCTTGGGTCATTGAACCCTCGTCAGGTCAAGATTCCCGGTATCTTTGTTGATTATGTCGTTGTCTCTGAACCGGATAATCACTGGCAGACTTTTGGTGAAAAATATAACCCGGCTTACAGCAGTGAGATTAAAGTACCCGTCAAATCGATACCGCCCATGGCCATGGGGCCGCGTAAGGTGATCGCCAGGCGGGCGGCCTTCGAGTTGACCGCCGGTGATATCGTCAATCTCGGAATCGGTATGCCTGAAGGGGTCTCCGATGTGGTCAACGAGGAAGGTATGCTCGACCAGATTATCATGACCGCAGAGCCAGGTGTTATTGGCGGTATCCCTGCGGGCGGACTCAGTTTTGGAGCAGCCTCAAATACCGATGCGATTATTGATCAGCCCTATCAGTTCGATTTTTATGATGGTGGCGGTCTCGATATAACCTTTCTCGGTATGGCTCAGGCCGATATGGCGGGTGATGTCAATGTCAGTAAATTTGGCAGCAACCTGGCCGGGGCAGGTGGCTTTATCAATATCAGCCAAAATGCCCGGAAGGTTATTTTCCTCGGAACCTTTACGGCCGGCGGGCTTAAAGTGGACATTGAGGATGGGCAGCTGCGTATCGTTCAGGAAGGTATGGCCAGAAAATTCGTTCGGGGCACTGTGGAACATGTCACTTTTAGTGGCGAGTATGCCGCCAAAAGAGGGCAGCAGGTGGTGTATATTACCGAACGTTGCGTCTTTTTTCTCACCGCAGATGGCCTAGAACTGACTGAGATTGCCCCCGGTATAGATCTACAAAAAGACATTCTTGATCAGATGGATTTTACGCCCATTATCAAAGGCACGCCGCGGCTGATGGACAGCCAGATCTTTCTTCCCGAACCAATGGGTATGAAGCTCAGCTAAGTTAGGATTAGGACTAACTTTGCGATTTTTGATCCCGGCATCCGTCCTGTTTACCGGGTCAGTCAGGAATGAGGGAAATCTTGTATCGGGCTATTTTTTTATAGAGTAATGTTCGGTGGATTCCAAGCAACTCGGCTGTTCTGACCTTGTGGTAGCCGGTCATTCTTAAGGCGTCCTGGATGGCTATTTTTTCTGCCTTGGCGACCACTTCTTTGAGTAGAGAACTCTGGCCGCTGCCCGGCGATTTTTTCCCCTGGTGCAGGTAGAACGGTAGGTCGGCAGGGGTGATATACTCGCCCTCAATCGTTGCCATTGTCCGTTCAATAACATTATTTAACTCCCGGGCATTTCCTGGCCAGGCATGCTGTTTGAGCAAGTCCTCGGCTGATGGTGTAAAGTCCACCCGCGTGTGTGTGGATTCGCCGACAATCTGCTGTAACAGATGTCTTGCCAGGCAAACGATATCTTCCGTTCGTTCCCTGAGAGGGGGGATATTCAGGGGAACCACGTTGAGCCTATAAAAAAGATCTGCTCTGAATTCGCCACGTTCCACCATTGCTTCAAGATTTTGATTGGTTGCGGCGATGAGCCTAAAGTCAGAATGGATGATGGTGTTGCCGCCGACCCGCTCAAACTCCTTCTCCTCCAGGGCCCGGAGCAGCTTTGGCTGCATTTCCAGAGGCAGGTCGCCAATTTCGTCAAGAAAGAGGGAGCCGGTATCGGCCAGTTCGAATTTACCTGGTTTGCCGGTGGACTTGGCCCCGGTAAAGGCGCCTTTGTCGTAACCAAAAAGCTCGGCTTCCAGGAGGTCCTTCGGGATAGCTGCACAGTTCAGCTGGATGAAAGGCTGCATTTTTCGAGAACTGGCATCGTGAACAGATTGGGCAAAAAGTTCCTTGCCGGTGCCTGATTCTCCCGAGATCAACACCGAGAGGTTGGTTGCGGCAGCCTGCAGGGCCTCTTTTTTCAAACGAAGCAGCGATGGGCTTTCACCGATGATACTGTCGAAAGAGTAGCGGGTTGTGCGCAGTGAATTGAGTTGCTTCTGGTACAATTTCACCTGGGACTCAAGCTCTGAAAGTTTTGCCGCAAGCCTCCCTATATCCTTGATGTTTTTAAAAGTTACCAGGCCGAACACGGCGATAACCTTGCCATTTTCTTTGATGGGGATTCGGTGCACAAGCATATTCGCACCCCGTATTGATTGACTGGCGTTGGTCTCTGCCTTGCCGGTCTGGGCTACGATATGCAACCTGGTGTTCTCCACCACCTCGGTGATGTGCTTGCCGATCTGCTCTTTGGGATCAACCTCAAGAAAGCGGCCATAAGGTTCGTTGAAGTGAGTGACGATCCCATTGGCGTCAGTCACGCAGGCACCGTCATGGATATGATTAAAAACCAGCTGCAGGGCTTGTAACTGCTGACTTTTGGTGAGGAGCCTCTGTTGTTGGAATAACAGGCTTTTCGGGGACGAGGAAATTTTTTTAGTCATGACTCTCCTGTATCATTGTCGCTACATGTGCATTTTATGATACATAGTTTTATACCCGGTGAGTCTATGAAAGTGCTACAGAAATCCTTATGCCTTTTGTTTTTTCCTAAAAGAAGGGCATTTGCTCTTTAATGCAGTCAATTTTGCTGAATATTTTTAAACGGGCCAATCCCTCTGGCGTGCGACTCGTTGAGTAATTTCTGTGGATTGTTCAGGAAGATCTGCTCCTCGGGTTTTTCGTTTTCCAGATTTTCATTATACGTGGAAATGAGGTTTTCGTGGCTCCAGCGGGTAAGATAATAGGTGACCAGCTCAGGCAGTCGGGTGAAAATAGTTTCTTCAGGCATGGGATCGATGAACGAAGACTGCCTTAACCGTTCTGTAGAAAGAGTCTGGGGCTTGTAGAAGCTGTCGAGGAACATGAGCTCCGGGGGCAGGGTGGCTTTGAGGCCAACTCTTCTGAGTGCTCGCAGTAGGCTTGCCAATCCCTTTTTACCTAAATTGGCCATCCAATAGGGAACGTAGATCTCCTTTGGCTGATTCAGGCCGAGATAAGATTTGATGGTGAGGATGAGCGTTGCCAGGTCAACCGGACTTTTATCCACGAAATGGTAGGTCTTGTTGCTGAATTCGGCTCGATGCTCCAGCATATGGTGAATAAAGTAAGGGAGCTTGCGAGCATTGGTGTACGAATGCAGCGTATTCTTTTTGGTGAAGAGCACGGGCATCGACTCGTCTGCTATAGAAAAAAACAGCCGATGAAAGCCCTGAATTTTATGATCATGGGCGCCGTAAACGATGGCGAGTCGAACGCAGGAAAAATCCAGGCCTTCTTTTTCTGCCATGAGCTTCAGGGTTGTTTCTGCCATCAGTTTAGATTTGGCATAATTGCTCATGCAGGGAGAAATGGGCAGGGTGTCTTCTTCTCTGAGGTTTTCACCGCAGGGTAAGGTTGCCGCTGAACTAATATGAATATAGGGTATTTTCAGGGTATTTGCCGCTCTGGCAAGAATGATTGGTCCCTGATAATTTACCTCAAAGGCGAGCTGACCGTCTGAGCCGAGATTGGCCATTGAGGCATTGATGATGAAGTCTGGTTTGACCTCAGCCAGGTAGTGGCGGATGTCTTTTTCTTCACGGATAGAGAGTTTCTTGCTGCTTGGTGCACGGATATCGACGGTATCAGGGTATCGGGTTTTATAGAAGTTGACGATTGTACCGCCAATAAGACCGGATCCGCCGATCAGAACGCCTATTTTTTTCGCACCCATAATATCTCTCTCTTTCGCCGTGAACCTTTAAAGGGAGGTAGTGGACTTCCAAGCAGAATGATAAAATCAGAATGGCATAATCTTATTCGTCTTTTTTTATCTCTCGAATAGTGATGTTTGATCCGTTTGGCGGCTGGATACATCGCGATTTGTAGATTGACTCCATTTGCTGCAATGCCCTGTCAATGCTTTCGTCCTCTTTGGTTTTTTGATCCTGCTCGTTGTTTACCTGCTCTGTTGTTGCATCCATATTGAAATCTCGCTTATCTTGTTTATCTGGTTCTAACCCCGGTAAACGGCAAATAAGCCGGGATAAGTACCTTCACGAAATTCATTCATAAAAAACAAGGAATGAATTTCTAAGGTTCTAATATTTTCGTCGTTTTCTAAAGCCATCTTAAAAAAGAGAGTACGAATTTGCAAATTAGTTATCAACCCTTATTTTCATCAAAAGAAAAATCTGACGGAAATTATTTTTAACCGAAAGTGTTCGGTTTCTTTTGGCAATAAAACAGAGAAAGGAGTGTGTTGATGGATTTTAGGTATATTGGCAAAACGGGATTGCGGGTGAGTCCTATTTGTCTTGGGACGATGACCTTCGGATCAGCAATCGATAAAAAAGAGGCCTTTAACGTTATGGACATGGCCTTCGATGCAGGGATAAATTTTTTTGATACCGCCGAGGTTTATCCGGTTCCACCGCAGGCCGAAACTGCCGGGATCACCGAAACAATCGTTGGCGAATGGCTCAAAACCAAAAATCGTGATTCGATGATCATCGCCACCAAAATAGCCGGGGCAGCAAATGGCTGGTTTGTGCCGCCGGTCCGGTTTGGTCTTACGGCAATTGATGCCCATCATATAACCAGGGCTGTTGAAGGCAGTCTCAAGAGATTAAAGATAGATTATATTGATCTCTATCAGATGCACTGGCCGGATACCCTTGTTCCAAAAGAGGAAAGTATGGAGGCCTTTGATCGGCTGGTACGGTCAGGAAAGGTACGCTATCTCGGGACGTCCAACGATACCGCCTACGGGACGACGAAAGCGAATATGGTCTCTGAACGCCACGGTTATAAGCGGTTTGAATCGATTCAGAATAATTTTTCACTGCTGAACCGGAGGTTTTTAGATGAAATGGTGCAGATGTGCAGACAAGAAAAGATTTCCCTTCTGCCTTACTCACCTATGGCCGGAGGGGTACTGAGTGGCAAGTACAACAAGGATCGCCATACCCCTGGACGCTTTAACAGCTATAGAAAATCTTCGGAAGTGAGAATTCAGAAGATGGCAGATCGATTTTTAAACGACAGAACTCTGGCCTCCACCGCAAGATATATGGAAATCGCCGCAGATCTTTCCATTGCCCCGGCAACGCTGGCGATAGCCTGGAGCAAGCAGTTTGACTTTGTCGCCTCCACCATCGTCGGGGCCAATAGCTGTAAACAGCTAGAAGAATCACTGGTCGCTCTCGAACTTGAGCTGTCGGATGAAACTTTGGCCAGATGTGACAAGGTGCATAGTGATATTTTGTATCCCATGGGATGAGTTGTAGTAGACGGACGCCGGTTATTTTGTTCGCAGCAATTCGTTATAGACCTCTGTTAGCTGGATGAAAAGGTCGTGATCTCCACCCCGGTCGGGGTGGAGTTGCATGGCCTTTTGTCGATACAGCCTGTTGAGCTGTTCACGGTTTAATGTTTTCAGCTCTTTATACGGGGTTGCGAAGATTTCGCTGACCTTTTCGGGGGAGTTGCTAGGGGTTCTTTCCGGCCAGCGAAATGTTCGGTGATCCGCCATAAACTTTTTGGCAAAATCCGTAAAAAATGACCGAACTGCCGGACTGTAGTCAAAAAACATAATGACATAACGGGCCAGGTGGTGGTGTAAAAAAGGTGTTGTCTTCTCTGCCTGCCAGAAGCGGTGGTCGCTGTTTAAGTGGCAAAGCTCTCTTACAAAATGGTCTGCCATTTCGTCCCAGGCGAGTGCTTCCGGCAACCATGGGGCGAAGGATTGATGGAAGTATTTCTGCAGATTAAAAATAGCATAGATATATTGCAGGTAATTACCTGGTTCAAGGATCGACTCTCCGGCTGCAAAATAATATTCCCGTTCATCACGGCTCTGGCCAAGAAGTGGTCGGCAGCATTTTTCATGCAGCCTTGAAAGGCGGCTTTGATCAACAGCACCGTACCTCAGGTAATAGAGTCGCCGACGATCAAATACATGGATCTGACTGGCAATTTCTTTTCGATCAAGGTCAGTGAGGGGACCTGATCGAGATACACTCCGATCGTGAAACATGGCAAGCCGTCGTTGCGTCTCCTTTGGCAGGAAGTCCCACAGCAGCCGCTCAAGGACCGACTCACCATCGCCTGTGATTTGGGATGAGATGGCTTCAAGAAGATCGTGATTAAACAGTACTATATGGTTGTCAAAAGGTTCGATAAATCGGCTTGGGTTGTAACCGAGCTTGAACACTGTCCGGTAGCCATAAGAGTTGTCCTCTGTCAGGTATGACTGGCGGATCTGAAAACTGGTTCCTGATGCATCGTGTAATTTTGCCAAATACATAGCAACTCTTTGAAGGAGAGACGGCAGTCGATTTTGTCGGTACGGCAACGATTGACTTTCATCGCTCTATTGAAGATAATAACAATTCTTATTCAACTTTCCACGTAATCCCGGTCAGGTAGTAAGGCGTTACCTGGATCTTTACTAATCTATACATCTTTGCCGTTTTTTCACCTTACCTATGAATTATGCTTGATCGCTGGGCTATACAAATTTTGAGAAGACCCCTGGTTTGGGGCGCGGGAATTTTAAAAAGATTGGGCTGCAGGCCGGATCAGATCTCTTTTGTGGCGTTTGCTGTCGGTTTAGGAGCCATGCCTGCCCTCTATCTGCATATGTACTGGCTGGCCCTTTTTTGTATTGTGCTCAATAGGATTGGCGACGGGCTGGACGGGGCACTGGCGAGGATGACCGCTGTCACCGATGCCGGCGGCTACCTCGACATCGTCCTCGATTTTATTTTCTATTCGTTGGTGGTCTTAGGCTTTGCCCTGGCGGCCCCCAAAGCCAATGCACTTGCTGCCGCTGTCCTGCTGTTTTCCTTTGTCGGGACGGGCAGTAGCTTTCTTGCTTTTGCCATCATGGCTGAGAGGCGGGGGGGGCGAAAACATTGTTTATCCCCAGAAAGGAATCTATTATTTAGGCGGTTTGGCCGAGGGCTCTGAAACCCTGACTTTTCTTGTTATGTTCTGTCTCTTTCCTGGTTGCTTTCCTCTCTTGGCCTATATTTTTGCCACCATCTGTCTGGTTACCACGGTGACGAGGCTTATCGGCGGTTATTTGGCTCTGCGGTAGCGCCCGTTGGCTGCATTTCCTTAGGTATCGTAAAAGAGTCTCCGCCTAATTTTCCATAGCAGGAAAGTGTATGATATGGAAATATAAGCGTTCCAGGATTATTCGCAGTACCTTGTCACCCATTGGGAGTTGTTTTGTATGGAAAATAAATTCAATCAAAGGTGTCCTGAGATGATGGCACTTTTGCGGCATTCGGAGGATTCCATCTTCTTTAAAGATATGGACGGCAGATTTGTTTTGGTGAGTGACGCCAAGGCGAGAAGGTCTGGTGTTCGTTGGGAAGATATGGTCGGCAAAAATGATTTTGATTTTCTGCCGTTATCCGAGGCTCAGAAGTGCCGCGATGATGAAATATATATTATGGAAACAGGTCTGCCACTCGTGGATAAGGAGGAAGAACTGACCCGTCGGGATGGAACAAAATCCTGGATATCTGTCTCGAAATTTCCCTGGAAAGATGCAGACGAAGAAACTATCGGCGTGATTGGCATTTCTCGTGATATTTCGAAGCGTAAAAGACTGGAAAACAATATTTTGCGAATGCTATCCATCGCAACGCATGATATGCGATCTCCCATCGTCTCCATTGCCCTGACAATCAAACTCCTGGCAAGAGGCCGCTTTGGTGAGGTGAGTTTAAGCGTTAAGCAAACACTCCTCGATGTCTTAAATCGTACGATGAGGCTTGAGAAAATTGTCGGCAAATATTTAACCGAATCAAGCGTGATGAACTCCAGCGCGATTGGCAGAAAAGAAAAGCTTGATCTTCGTGCCGATATCATTGATCCCATTCTCGGCGAGTTTGCACAGGAGATAGAAATAGGGGGGATCCAAATTGACAATCGGCTGGGCGGAATACCTGGCGACAAAATTTTTGTTTCTGCCAACAAAACCTGGCTGGGAATCGTCTATCGAAATCTTTTTTCTAACGCTATTCATCATACGCCACAGGGAGGGATAATTGCCTATGGCTTTGAAGATAGAGGCGATATGTATCTTCTGAATGTTTTTAATAACGGGCAGCCAGTCCCCGCAGAGAATCAAAAGTCTATCTTTGAAATGTTTGAGAGTGTTAACCGTACCGGAATCGGGCTCCCGGTCATTCGCGAACTGGTGCGTCGTCATGGAGGGGATTTGTGGTGTGAAGAAGCCCCCGGAGGGCACCCCAATTTTGTATTCACTCTTCCTAAAGAATGATGGCGTCGTAAAAACTCTTCACCTGCTTTGTTGTTGCGATTTTTCGTATCAGTTTATCCGCGAAAAGCGAAATTTACACCACTGCAAGGTGGTGAATTAACAAATACGCTTACCGCCTATTTTATCGGAAGAAATAGCACCATTACAGTTTTTTTCATACTTTCTGTAATGATTTTGGAGTTGACAACTTGTCTAATAATAGGCTATTCCCTGTCTTAACGATCCGTTACCGATAAAACCAATAAAAATATTTGAATGATAAATCGAAGGGAAAAACCGCAACATTTATCTCTTGCAAGCACGGTATTGCTCTCCTGCATAATTGCCTTCTTTATGTCCTCGTCCTGGGCATTGAGCATGGAGAGCAGATCCGATTCTTTATTGCCGTCTTTTGGTCTTACCGATCAGCAGTTTGAAAAAAAGGCTAAAGAGTATCTAGGTGTTCCCTATCGAAAAGGTGGGACATCAAAAAAAGGTATGGATTGTTCGGGTTTTGCCAGGATGCTCTATAATAGACTTTTTCATATCGATTTACCTCACAGCTCTGTTCAGCAATACAAACTTTCAGAACTCAAGAAAATTTCGAAAACGGGAATGCAACCAGGTGATCTGATTTTTTTCGGCAATAAAGGAAAGAAAAGAATTAACCATGTTGGCGTGTACCTTTCGAATGGAAAGTTCATTCATGCCAGCACCAGTCTGGGAATTACTGTTTCGAGACTCAATGACAGCTATTGGAAAAAAAGATTTGTGGGTTCAAAACGACACATGGGTCTGACGTACAGCTCGGATATCAATCGAATATCGTTTTAGGGATCAGTGGTAATTGAACCATTAGTGGCTCTGTAGTCTACGCATCCTGTCAGCTTTTTTTTTCTGCATTTTCTCACAAGAAATTTGTATTTCTTTGTTCTCTCCTCGTTTGTAAAGAATTGTAAATATAGGGGAAAAGTTCCTCGGTTAACTTGTATAAGCCAATTAAAACCTATATAACATTTAGAGGTGGTTAAACGATAGAGGTGGTTTGGAGCAACCCACTTCTGACATTTTATTTACTAAAATTGTGGGGAATTTATGTCTATCTCATCAATCAGCAGCAGCGCAATTACGACAAGTCAAGCTGTATCGAAAAGCGGTGTAATCAAAAATTCATCTGAAGATACTGAAAGCACGACGAGTCTTCTTGCTTCTGAGGATTCAGTGGAAATTTCGGATGAAGCTTATAGCCTTTTGCAGTCGACACACGCCAGTAGCGAAACAGCTAGTACTGAATCGAATTCGACAGACGATAGTGCCACTGACAGTGCTTCTGCTGATGAGACAGTAGCAGACGACGAATCAGCAGTATCGGAATCAGCAAGTAGTACAACAAGTACTGAAGATAGTACCGACGATGATATAGATGATCTTGAGGAAGAAATTAGTACTGTGCAGCGGGAAATCAGGTCGCTTACCGCCAAAGCAGTTACCGATGAGACAGCGGAGAGCGCCTTGGCTGCAAAGGAATCTGAGAAGATGGCGCTCAATGTGGAACTCGTTCAATTACAAACTGAGTGATAATTGGCTGGCTAAAGCTGGTCAATTTATCAAATCCATTTCTAAAGGCCTCTCTTTTATGTGTGTGAAAGAGAGGCCTTTCTTTTGCTCAGTAACCTCGGACTGCTGACACAATTTTTGATGCCTTGGAGTAGCGTTTAATAAACAGTCTGATCTTCCTTCCGTCCTTTCTGCAAAATAATTCTGCCAATACGTCTTAAATGTCTCCTGTTTTTTGAATCGTGACGCTGGTACTCGCTTGAATAATGAATAAAGTGATATGTAAATGCAAAAAAAATGATACTGAAATACGAAATGCGTAAAAGATATGCTTGTAAATAATATATTCGTAAATTATTATAGGAAATAATTACAACATTCTGATGCTGTGAAAATACGTGGCGAATATAGTATAACAAAAAGGTGGTGCGAGTGTGGATATTGATGAAATAAATCTGGCAATAATTAATCACTTGCGGGACGGGCGGATGCCGTTCAAAAAGATTGCTGATTTACTCGCTTTATCGGAGGGTACTGTCCGGGCCAGAGTGAAAAAGCTTAAAGAAGAGGGCGTCTTAGATATTACCGCCCTCGTTGATCCCAAATCACTGCCAGACCAAAATATTGTCATGGTCGGGGTCTGCCTGAGGGATATGGATCTGGTTAAAAAAGGTGAGGAATTCAGTAAATTACGCGGAGTTATCTCTGTTTGTGTGGTGACCGGGCGTTTTGATCTCATCCTTACGGTGCTGCTCACCAAGGACTTTCCGATGGTGAAGTTTTATACGGAAGAGGTTTCAAAGCTGGAGAATGTCAGGTCTGTGGAAACCTTTGTGGTTTATGAAAGTTTTAACCTGAAAGTACCTCTTACCTTGCCATGAAGAACTTCGCTACAGTGGCTGAGAAAATAAAAGGGAGATGAAATGAATAATCCAAAAAAAACAGTGCTTCACGACTGGCATGTGGAAAATGGGGCCAATATGGCTCTGTTCGGCAATTATGATATGCCTCTCTGGTATAAGACGGGGGCGAAGGCTGAACATCTGGCTGTTATACAGTCTGCTGGAATTTTCGATACCAGTCATATGGCCGTGGTTTTGGTCAAAGGTCAGGGCGCAAGAGCACTTCTCCAGCGTTGCCTAAGTAAAGACATCGATTGCTGTCTTGGCAAGGAGAAAACCCCACTGGTGAATGGGCGGTGTGCGTATGGCGTGTTCCTCAATGCTGATGGTACTGTCATCGATGATGCCATCGTCTACCAATTGCAGGCAGAATCGTTCATGGTGGTTGTCAATGCCGGTATGGGCGGAGTCGTAGCCGCACATTTGGTGAAAAATACCGGAGAAGATGCTGCCGTTGTTGTGGATATGACGGATCGTGTCGGGAAAATGGATATCCAGGGACCGGATTCAGCACGTATCCTAGCGAAAATTCTTAAAGAACCGGCGGCGGTTTATGAGCGGCTGGCCTATTTTTCCTTCAAGGGTGGTTTTGATGATATTCAGACTTCCAGTCAGGTGGAACTGACCGACGGTTCGCCGGTATTAATCTCGAGGACAGGGTACACTGGTGAATTCGGTTTTGAACTTTTTGTGCCCATTACCAGTTTAGTCTCCCTCTGGTCAATGTTACTTGCGGCGGGCAGCGACAAAGGTCTCCTGGCCTGTGGCTTGGCCGCCAGGGATTCCCTCAGGGCCGGCGCGGTACTGCCGCTTTCTCATCAGGATATCGGCCCGTGGCCTTTTCTCAACAACCCCTGGCCCTTCGCCTTACCCTGGAATGATGACAAGGCCACCTTCAGTAAGGATTTTATCGGTGGAGCAGCGCTGCTGGAGAAAAGCTGGGACAAATATACCCTTCCTTTTGCCGGTTTTGATCCCCGTAAAATTGGTGCGGAAGGCGATAGTTTTGTCACCTCGGAGACCGGCGAGAGGCTTGGTACCATTCTTACCTGCACAACGGACATGGCTATCGGCAGGGTAGACGGAGAAATTGTCAGTGTTGCCGGTAACAAGGACTTTCAGGCCAAAGGACTCTGTTGTGGCTTTGTCTTGCTTGATAAAAAATGTAATCCCGGGGACTTGGTCATACTGACTGACGGCAAGAGGAAAATAAAGGTGGAAATACGGGCGGATGTCCGTCCGAACAGGACTGCCAGAAAGGCAATGAAGACGATGTTGGCCTGATAGAGAAAGATAAAAATTATAAAACTTCAAAGGAGGTATTGACCGTGAAAGAGTTGAGTGAGCTCACTTTTGGCAAGGGACTGCGGTATACAAATGATCATGAGTGGGTGAGTGAAAGTGGCGACACCCTCAAGATCGGAGTCAGTGACTATGCCCAGGATCAGATGGGTGATGTGGTTTTTGTTGAACTGCCGGAGGTCGGCGCAAGCTTTGAAAAAGGCGACGAATTCGGCAGCCTGGAATCGGTAAAAGCGGTATCAGAACTGTATATGCCCATAGGTGGCGAGGTCATCGCGGTAAATGAAGACCTTGGCGATGCGCCGGAGCTCATCAACCAGGATTCTTATGCCAACTGGATTATCGAAATCAAACCTTCCGATATGAGCGAACTCGAAACTCTTCTTAATGAAGATGCCTATCGTGAGCTACTAAAAGGATAAAACCATGCGTTATTTGCCTCATACTGATGAAGAAATTGGTGCAATGCTGGACGTGATCGGTCGAAAAAGCCTGGATGAGCTCTTCTGCTCAGTTCCCGACAAGTGCCGGTACGAAGGGACAATGGCTTTGCCTGAGCCGCTGAACGAATGGTCGCTGACGGATCATTTCAGTGAATTAGCTGAGGCAATGACGGTCAATCATAAATACAAGGTTCTGATTGGTGCCGGCAGTTATCACCACAATATTCCGGTGTCAATCAGTGCACTTATGGGACGGTCGGAGTTTCTTACCGCTTATACCCCCTATCAGCCGGAAATGGCCCAGGGTACCCTGCAGGGTATTTTTGAATATCAGACCCTTACCGCAAGATTGCTCGGCATGGATGTGGCTAATGCCTCTATTTACGATGGTGCCTCTGCCCTGGCGGAAGCATTGTTGATGGGCCTTCGGATTGGCAAGAAAAAGATGAAAGTTGCCGTTTCTTCGGCCATCCATCCCCATTACCGCCAAGTGGCCAAAACCTATCTTGATCCCACAGAGTACGATTTAATCGAACTCCCCGTGGACAAGAATGGCCGCACCGACGTATCCGGTCTTGCCGATATTGACGGTCTGGCGGCAGTCGCCATCCAGTCACCTAATTTTTTCGGTGTTATTGAGGAGCTTGCCACTCTTGGGCGGGCAATTCATGACACAGGGGCACTCTTTATCTCCTGTTTTACCGAACCTCTTGCCTATGGGCTGTTGAAGAATCCTGGTGAATGCGGGGCGGATATTGTCTGTGGCGAAGGACAGAGCTTTGGTATGCCGAGATCTTTCGGCGGTGCGGCGCTGGGAATGTTTGCCTGCCTCGACAAGTTTACCAGAAATATGCCTGGCCGACTGGTGGGGGAGACACGGATCTGGATGGCAAGCGCGGTTTTGTCTTGACCCTTTCCACTAGAGAACAGCATATCAGGCGGGAGAAGGCCACCTCAAATATCTGTTCCAATCAGGGCATTTGTACGCTGATTGCGGCTATGTATATGTCGTCTCTTGGTGGATCAGGCTTGCGGGAACTGGCCCGGCTCAACTATGACAAGTCGGAGTATTTCAAGGCTCAGCTCATAAAAAATGGGGCGAAAATTGTTTTTGATTCGCCAACGTTTAATGAATTTGTCGTTGAATTTGGCGCAGATTTTCAACCGATCTATAAAAGATTATTGGCAAAGAAAATTGTTGCCGGACTCGAGCTTGGCAGATTTTATCCGGAACTTGCCGGTAAGTATCTGTTTTGCGCGACGGAAACAGTTTCTAAGGATGTAATGGATGCAGTCGCAGGTGAGGTGAAATCATGATGAAAACAAAAACACCGGGCATAAGCGGATTGATTTTTGAAGAACCCTTACTCTGGGAAAAAGGCAAGACCGGCAGGCATGGCATGAGTATTCCGGTAAGTGATGTGCCTGTTGCTGAATTATCGCCGGAACTGCAGGGGGCCGGACCTGATTTTCCTGATCTGAGCGAAGTGGATATCGTGCGTCACTATACCCGCCTGTCCCAGTGGAATTTCGGGGTGGATAGTGGCATGTATCCGCTCGGTTCATGCACCATGAAATATAATCCGAAAATTAATGAAAAATTGGCTGCGACGCCTGAGCTGGCCGCCGCCCATCCCATGCTGGCCGATGAATATGTGCAGGGCAATTTGCAGATCATCTACGAATTGCAGGAATATCTTGCAGCAATTACCGGACTCCCTGCTGTGTCGGTGCAACCGGCGGCGGGTGCCCACGGGGAGTTGACCGGGATGCTGGTTTTTGCAGCCTATCACCGCAGTCGTGATTCAAAGAGGACAAAGATCCTCATCCCTGATACCGCCCACGGCACCAATCCTGCCAGTGCTGCCCTGTGCGGCTACAAACCGGTGCCGATCAAATCTGGTGCGAATGGTATTCTCCGCGTGGAGTCCATCACCGAGGCGATGGACGAAGAGACCGCCGGGATCATGATTACCAACCCTAATACCCTTGGCTTGTTTGAAACCAACATCCGGGAGATTGCTGAAATTGTCCATGCCAAAGGCGGCTTAGTCTATGGCGATGGGGCGAATATGAATGCCGTTATGGGTATCATCAATGCCGCCAAATGTGGAGTGGATGTGATGCATCTGAATCTGCATAAGACCTTTTCCACGCCCCATGGTGGCGGTGGCCCGGGGGCAGGTCCAATCTGTGTGACTAAAGATCTGGAAAAATTCTTGCCTGTGCCAAGAGCCATAAAGGATGGGGATATGTATCGCCTCGATTTCAATCGACCCGATTCCGTTGGCAGGGTCCATGCCTTTCACGGCAATTTTTCGGTGCTGCTCCGGGCCTATAGCTATATAAGGACCATGGGCGCGGAAAATCTGAAAAAGGCCAGCCAGCTGGCGGTACTCAACGCGGTCTATATTAAAGAGCAATTGAAGGGCACTTTGCAGCTTGCCTACAATAGACCCTGTATGCATGAGTGCGTCTTTTCCGATGCCCTGCAGGTGGAGGATAAAATCACCACCCTTGATATCGCCAAGCGCCTTATCGATCATGGCTATCATCCGCCCACCATCTATTTCCCGCTGGTGGTGCATGGCGCTATCATGATTGAACCCACCGAAACGGAATGTAAGGACGATATCGACCAGTTTATCGAGACCGTGAAACTAGTGGTGCAGGAGGGCAGGGACAATCCGGACTTGCTCAGGCAGGCACCGGTTATGGCCAAGAGGCGTCGACTGGATGAAACCAAGGCTGCCAGAAATCCCTGTCTTTGTGGTTAATGGTGAGTGATGTGAACACCGCCGCCCGCATGGTTGATCTCGGTTTGACCGACTATGCGGCGGCCTATGCATTGCAGCTGAGGCTGGTTGAAAAGCGGCGAAATGGATCGCTTGCAGATGACCTTTTTCTGGTCACCGAGCATCCTGGCACCTTCACCCTTGGCAGGCGTGGCGGCCGGCAGAATCTGATGGTGTCCGAGCAGTTCCTCCGCGAAAAAAATATTCCACTGGTCCATATTGAACGGGGTGGCGATATAACCTATCACGGTCAGGGGCAGCTGGTCATTTATCCCATTTTGCATTTGCGGCAGACTGGGCTGACGGTATCAGACTATGTTAATAGTCTGGAAGAATTAATGATCAACCTGGCGAGCTCCTGCGGGGTTAAGGCCGCACGGGATTCCCGCAATCACGGGGTCTGGGTGGGGGATCGAAAACTTGGCAGCATTGGTATTGCCATCCGGCATGGCATTGCCTTTCATGGCCTGGCACTTAATGTCAACCTTTGCCTCGAACCCTTTTCCTGGGTCAATCCCTGTGGTCTGACTGGAGTGCAAATGACCACTCTCAGCAGTGAAAGCGGCAGAAAGATTATGCTGGACGAGGTCAAAAAAAACCTGTCTGGTCAGCTTAGCCAGGTTTTTCTACGTGAATTTGTCTTAATTGAAAAGGATCATCCCGATGTCAGAATGTATCAGCAAGATAAAGACGGGCAAGCCGAAGTGGCTCAGGCGTAGTCTGCCGACGGGGCCGGAGTATGAGAAAATCAGGCAGCTGTTAAAAAGCCATGATCTCACCACCGTCTGCCGGGAAGCCAAATGTCCCAACCAGTTTGAATGTTACGGCAAGGGGACGGCTACCTTTATGATCCTTGGCGACAGGTGTACGCGCAACTGCCGGTTTTGCGCCGTGGGCCACCAGCCCGAAGGTCTGCCCGACAGGGAAGAAGCGGGGCGGGTCGCGGAAGCGGTGGTGCTCCTCGGCCTTCGTTATGCGGTGGTGACCTCTGTCACCCGGGACGATCTGGCTGACGGCGGCGCGTCATTTTTTGCCGAAACCATTCGAGCCATACGCACGGCTAGCCCGAACACCCTGGTGGAAGTATTGATCCCCGACCTGCAGGGCAACTGGCAGGCTTTGCAGACTATCCTTGATGCTGCTCCTGATGTCCTCAACCATAATATCGAAACGGTGGCTGGCCTCTATTCAGAAGTGCGGCCAGAGGCCGTATACGCACGATCCCTTGAACTGCTGCGCCAGGCGAAAAAGATCAGCCCACAGATTCCGACAAAATCGGGAATTATGCTCGGTTTTGGCGAAACCCATGCGGAGCTTGTGCAGACCTGGCGGGATTTGCTGGCCTCCGGTTGTGATATCCTGACCATGGGGCAGTACCTGCAGCCAAGTGTCGACCATCTCCCTGTTAAACGTTTTCTGCCGCCGGAAGAATTCTCCGAGCTGGAAAAAGAGGCACTGGATTTTGGTTTTTCCGGTGTCGCTTCGGGTCCATTTGTACGTAGCAGCTACCAGGCTGAAACACTCTATCGACAAGCTCTCCGGCGGATTAAGGCTGATTGACAGACTGCTGGTCACATCCTCGTTCTTAAACTACCCCTGCTGCGTTATTGTTTTCGAATGGCGGCTTGTATTTCTTCGTCTTGCAGAATCTGATTGACGATCTCCGTCAGCTGACCATTCAAGACCTTCTCAAGATCCTCGACAGGGGGCCGTGTGGCTGTATCGCGATTTGCCTCCCGGTTATAGGTCTTGGTCAGGGACATTTCTCTGTTTCTGATCGTCAGGGTGAGATGGCTTTGCGAATTGGTGCTGTAGAGGATTTTTGGCCGGGTGACTACGGCGACAAGCTTGTTCACATCCAGCTCGATGTGAACCGGGGATTCGCTGTCAAATACCAGACCCTGTTCCTGTAATCCGTTCGCCAGTTGTTCGGTGACCAGTAAATTTGGTGCACTGTCGTTTGGTATCTGTATTTCAGGTTCGCCGCTGAATTTATAGACGACAACCGCACTTTCCTTTCGAGCGTCACGTCCTGTCAGTGTTGCCAAGTCGTTGTCAGTATATATTCCGAATGGTTGACCGGCAATCTGTAACTTGAGGTTTGTGGTCAGGGGATATTGGGTGGCACATCCTGTCAGTAAAAGGGCAAATATAACAATGGCTGCTTTTTTCACGGTATTCTCCAGTCTGGTTGAGAGGGTAAAATTTGGAAGGTCAGAGTTGATAAGTATTTGTTTCAGCTTTGGGTAAGATATACTCCTCCGATTGTAAGCACCCCGGCACAAAGTTGCCAAGCGTTAAATGCTTCTCCGAGAATTACACAGCCCATAATCACTGAAAATATTGGAATAAGATTGACATAGGATGATGCTTTATTCGCCGGAAGATACTTAACACCGTAATTAAAAAGGCCATAGGCACCTAAAGAGACGACGGCCCCGAGGTAGATGACGGCAAGGCTTGGGCCAAGGTAGAGTTGGTTGGGGAGGCTGGTCGATGGCAGGAAAAGAAAAGGGAAATAAAAGAAACAGCCGATGAATGCCTGCGTGGCGGTGAGGAAAAAAGGCGAATACCTCTCGGTCAAGGATTTGAGGGTTATGGTATAGCCTGCGGCACAGACCATGGCAAGAAATTCCAGAAAATTCCCGAGCAGTGGGTTGGGAGCATCAATACTTGGGCTGCTTTCTAGGGTAAGCCAGCAGACCCCAGCCACCGCAATGAATGATCCCAGCCACGATTTAGCCTTGACCTCTTCCTTTAGGATGAGGGCCGCTGCGATCATGACCAGAATCGGCAGCAATGCGCTGATCATGCCAGCTTGCGATGCTGTGGTGTTTTGTACAGCTTTGGCCTCAAAAATAAAGTAGAGGCAGGGTTCGCAGAAGGCCATGAAAACAATCAATTTATAGTCACCTCGGCGATAGTGTAAGGCTTCTGTGACCCTGCGGCTGAAGATCAGAAAACAGATGGAGGCGATCAGCATGCGACTGAAAATTACCACCATGGGATCATAGGCGAAAAAGGCTATTTTCAGGGCAATAAAAGAGCTGGCCCAGAGAATTACCGCAAGGAGCAGGGCAAGAGATGGAAGGTTCAGTGCTTTCAATGAGGAGCCTGCTCTTGAGATTAGAATATCAGTTCCTGAAAAGTAACAATTGACGGGTAGTGTGCGGAAAATTGAACGGGAAGCTTGGAGTTTGGTTTGGCTATATGGATGAGATGCTGAAAACCGTATTCGTTGGCGGAGTGCAGCACCTTTTCTGTATCATCGGCAAAAAGAGTTCGTTCTTTATCATAGGGTAAAAGTTGCTGTAGCTTGGGCCAGAACTCTGGCTGTTCTTTAGCCGCACCGACCTCTTTTGCGCAGATGAGTCTTTCAAACCAGGTTTCGAGGTTTACCTGCTCCATTTTCACCTCAAGTGTCTTGGGATGCGCATTGGTGATGAGGTACAGTTTTTTACCGATTTGCCCCATATATTCGAAATATTCAATAATATGGGGGTGAATGTTTACCAGATGGCTGATCTCTCTTTTTAAGGCGACAATGTCGAGTTGCAGGTGGTTCGACCAGTAATCCAGGTCCGTCCATTGCAGGGTATTTTCCACACTTCGGTATGTTGCCAGTAACACTTTACGGGCATCGGCAATATCCACCTGATTTTTGGCCGCGTATACCTCGGGGACAAAATGTTCCCAAAAATAATCATCGTAAAATTTATCCAGCAGCGTGCCGTCCATATCGAGAAAGACACAATCAATCCCATCCCATAAAAATTTGGGAGGGATCTGTTGTGGTGTCTCATGCTTTGGTTCGAAGCAGTTTGGTAAATTCATTGAGAGTCGCTGTGATTGTGTCAAAAATCTGTTCCATCGAGGACAGACGACCGCTGATAACCAGTCGACTGTCCGGGGTTAATTTAGCGGCAGGTTTGTTTTTCTTGCCACTATTATTTTGCAGATAGCGCATCAGCATCTCAGGGGTCAGTGGTGTGTCGTCAAGGAAGGTGAAGACCAGGCTGTCTCGGCCCTGTTCGAGTTTGTTGATGCGCAAGGGGGCGAGATCTTTTTTGAGACTGATGACCCGAAAAAGCGTTGTGGTTTCAACCGGTAATGGTCCATAGCGGTCAACAAGTTCCTCCTGCAGGTCGGCCTGTATTTCCGGCGGGGAGGTGGTGAGGGCGGCCATCCTTCTGTAGGTGATGTATCGCTGGCTCACGTCCGGGATATACCTTTCCGGGATATAGGCGGATAACTGGAGATTTATTTCCGGATCGAAATCATCGCTGCCGCTGCTCTGGTCGTCTCTTGTTGCTTGTGCCTTGAGATCGGCCACCGTTTTTTGCAAAAGATCAAGATAGAGTTCGTAACCAATGGCGGCAATATTACCGCTCTGGGAAACCCCCAGCAGGTTGCCGCCGCCTCGTATCTGCAAATCACTCATGGCCAGTTTAAAGCCGCCGCCCAGTTCGTTGCAGTCCATAAGAGCCCGGAGTCTATCTTTAGAATCTTTGCTGAGGGCATCAAGGGATGGAACCAGCAGATAGGCAAAAGATTGGGTGCTGGAACGGCCGACCCGGCCCCGCAACTGATAGATTTCCGCCAGACCCAGCCTGTCGGCCCGGTTGATGACGATGGTGTTGGCGGAAGGAATGTCCAGCCCGGACTCAATGATGGTCGTACTGACCAGAACATTGATCTTCTTATTGACAAAGGAGACCATGATCTCTTCCAGTTCCTTACCGGCCATCTGGCCATGGGCCACGGCTATCTTGGCCTCAGGCACCAGTTTTTGGATCAGTGAGGCCATCTGATGAATTGATTTGACCCGGTTATGGACAAAGAAAACCTGGCCGCCCCGGCGCAATTCCTTATTTATGGCTTCCTTTATGACCAATTCATCGTAGCGGGCAACAAAGGTTTTCACCGGTTGCCGGTGCTCGGGGGGAGTGGAAATAACCGACAGGTCACGAATGGATAACAGTGACATCTGCAGGGTTCGTGGAATAGGGGTAGCGGTGAGGGTGAGTATGTCTACTTCTGCCCTCATCTTCTTCAATTTTTCCTTATGGGTGACGCCGAATCGGTGCTCTTCATCGATAATCAGCAAGCCCAGATTGCTAAAGGTGACATCCTTTGAAAGGAGACGATGGGTGCCGATGATGATATCGACGCCGCCGCTTTTCAGATTTTTGAGGATGGCTCGCTGCTCCGCAGCGGTACGAAACCGGTTCAGGCAACCGATGTTCACCGGAAAACCCTGGAGTCGCTCGGTAAAGGTCTTGGCATGTTGTTCGGCAAGAACAGTGGTTGGAACGAGAATGGCCACCTGGTAGCCATCTTCCACCACTTTAAACGCTGCCCGTACAGCAACTTCCGTCTTGCCATATCCCACATCTCCGCAGACCAGCCGGTCCATGGGGCGGTCACTGGTGAGATCATCGATGACGTCATTGATGGATTTCTCCTGCCCCGTGGTCTCGTCGAAGGCAAAAGATTCTTCCAGTTCATGAAAGAGTGCGCCGGGTGGTGAAAAGCGCCTGCCTTCTCTGATTTCTCTTTTGGCATAAATATCGAGCAGTTCCTGGGCAACTTTCCATACCTCTTCCTTAACCTTGGCCTTAGTGGTTTTCCAGTTCTGGGTGCCGAGTTTATCGAGTTTAGGTACACGGTCCGAAATTCCCTGGTATCTGCTAATCAGGTTGAGGCGGTCCACCGGTAGATAGAGTTTGTCCCCTTCACGATATTCGATGAGCATAAAGTCGTTGATCAGCGATTGTAGTTCAATGGTGTTGAGACCTCTATAGACACCAAGTCCATGGTCACGATGGACGACAATGTCTCCGTAATTCAACTCGGTGAAGAGAAGGGGATCTCCTTTTTGTTTCTTTTTTGTTTTGCCGCCGAGGCGCATCTCACCAAAGAGTTCACTTTCAGAGAGAATATGGATATTGCCCTCTGGCAGCGAAAATCCTTGGGACAGTGGGTGATCGCAGAGATAGAGTTTTTTGGGGTCGAGTTCTGCCACGAAAATCCCCTGCTCCAGAGGCGATTGCACAATTTCTATCTGATGTGCATGTTTGGCGAGGAGTTCGGCCAGGTTTTTAGTATGGCGGGAGGAACGGCAGCAAATGATTACCCGTGCGCCTGCTTTTTGCCATTGAAAAATCTGATCTGACAGGGGGGCGAGCAGACCGATTGTCGCTCTTTTAAGGGAGATATCCTGTTTAAGAAGCTGGTGATTACTGGTGGGTACGGTGAATATCTGAGCTTCCTGTTGAGGAAAATCGGATACTGCCAGTTGCTTAAAACCATCAAGCTGCTCTTCGATTTCCTCTTTTGCTAAAAAGAGCATTTCAGGTGGCAGGGCCGGAGTTGCCTTATCTTGGGCTGCCTGGAAATTAGTCAGAATACGCTCGTGGCAGAGGTCCATGCTCTGGTGAATACCTTCCGGGTCGACGAGGAGAATCACCGCTTCTTTGGGGAGAAACTCCAGCACCGAAGAACTTGGTGGACTCAGATGGCCAAAAAAGAGAGGCAGGAAAAATTCCATCCCGGCAAATCGCTGTCCACTGGTCATTCGTTCCATAAGGCGGGCGGTCTCTACACTATCCCAATGGAATTCCTCGCCGTGCTGCTCGAAACGTTTGGCCAGGGTTTTTCGAATATTTGGCGAACTATAATCAAACAGCAGGTCGGTGACCGGCAGAAGCGTGGCTTCACTGATTTCCCCAGTGGAACGTTGGGTGAACGGATCAAAGGAGCGCAGGGATTCAATGGTATCGCCAAAGAAGTCGAGCCGAATCGGGCCTTCATGAAGGGTCCCCGACTCAATTAAAAAAGGAGGTGGATGGATATCGATGATGCCTCCCCTGACAGAAAAATCGCCTACTGAGTGGACCAGGGCGACCTTGTCATAACCGAGATAGGTGAGTTTCTTCAGCAGGTCATCCTGATCACATTCTTCTCCGGCCATAAGGTATTCGGCAACACTGGTAAGCAGGTTGATCGGCATGATGCGGCGGAGCAGCGCTTCAATCGAGGTGACCATAATACCGCCGGCACCTTCTTTTAGTTGATAGAGTGTTGACAGTCGGCTGGCGGTGGTTCGCTGATCTGGTGACAGTGGGGTGTAGGGCGGGATCTCGTGGCCGGGATAGAGGAGAACCTGCTTATCGGTGAAAAGGTGCAGATCCTGCTCGAAAACCGATATTAAATGTTCGTCCGGGACAATGCAGCAGCAGGTATGGTTCTGCGCAACGGTCGCGGCAAGCCACGCCGGGCTCGCCCCCCGAAGTCCTGAAACCGTGATGCTTCTCGAGTCGTTTAAAAGAGATGTGAGTTTATGGTGTGTCATGAACAGAAGTGCCGGTTATGTATTACATAACCGGCAGAAAGTGTAAATATTAGTGGCTTAGCGCCATTGAGCGGGGGGGCGAGAGTGTCTTAGAAGGTACCGCCGACGCTGAAATCCCAAACCGATTGTGATTCGCCATCTATAGGATCAAGATTGTAACCCCAAACAATTCGAAGGGGTCCCATCGGTGAAAGCCACCGCATTTCAAGGCCAGTGCCTTTGCTGATATGGTCAAAATCGCCCCAGTTCTGGTCATCATTGAGGCTCTGTCCCATATCATAGAAAATAACTCCTCTAAGTCCTTGGGTTTCCAGCAGAGGGAAGGTAATCTCCGTGTTGGTATACCACATCTTGTCGCCACCAATTTTATCATCAGTGGCAGGATCCCTCGGACTGATATCGCCGTACTCATAGCCCCGAACCGTGTTCATTCCGCCGAGATAAAACCGTTCGTAAACGGGGAGTTTGTCTTTTTCATTTTCAAATACCTGGCCGGCAGAGAATTCTTGATGAAAGACCGTTTTGAAGGGCATGGGGAAATACCAACCTGAGGATCCTTCAACTTTGGTAAATTGTGAATCTCCCTGTAATGGACCTCCGGCATACTTGACACTCACCACATTCCTCGACCCCTCTGATGCACCGTAAAGCTTGTTCCGGGTGTCTCGGACAAGAGAAAACTTCATGGCGCTGGTGATGTGCAGGTCAACCGAATCCTTGATGGTCCTTGGGGCATCATTTGATACATCAGTCAGGTCGGTGTCGGTGTAGCTGTAGTTGCCGTAAGCCTTCCATTTGCCAAAGATTGGGTAGCCGATACGAATACCTCCTCCCTTTGAGTCCTTGTTGTACTCATCGTACTCACGATAGGTTTTGAAAAGATCCACTCCTACAGAAAGGGCCGAGTCGTTGTAATGGGGATCGGTGTATCCCAGGTTGAACCGGGAACTCTTTTTTCCGACACTGGCACTAAATGCCAGGGTGTCACCTCGGCCCAGGAAGTTGTTCTCGGCGATCTGACCGGTGAGAATGACCCCGTCCGAGGAACTGAAGCCTGCCCCGATACTGAAGCTGCCTGTGCTCTTTTCCTTGACCTCAACAATGACGTTCATGCGGTCAGGATCAAGGGACGGTTCGGGGGTTATATTGACCTCTTCAAAATAGGTGAGTCGCTGCAGGGCCTGGGTGGATTCGCGCAATGCCTTCGAGTCGAAGACGCCACCCTCGGCAATGAGTAATTCCCGCCGGATGACATTATCTCTGGTGCGAGTATTGCCTCTGATTATTATCCGATCGATATAGACCAAGTTGTTCTTTTTGATATCGAAAGTGACGTCCATGGTGTCGCCACTCGCACCCTTGGTAACAATAGGTTTGATGCTGGCGAAGGCAAAACCGGCTTCTGCATAATAATCGGTAATTTTGAGGATGTCATCGCGGATGGCCTGTCTGCTGAGCCATTCTTTATCCTTAACGGTCAGCAGAGCGAACAGCTCATCTTTTCCTTTCAGCAGGTCTCCGGTGAAGTCGATTTTTCCCACTCGAAAACGAGGCCCTTCTTCAACCACAAATTTGACATAGAGCCATTCTTTTTCCTGAGTGATTATTGGTTCGCCGACTTTCGCCTCAAGAAAACCCTGATCGTTATAAAAGGAGACTATTCGCGCGGCGTCCTGCTGAACCATGTTCATATCGAGGAGACCACCTTCCGTCAGCCAGGAAAGGAACCACTTTTCGCTTGATTCGATTTGATCAAGAATTTCGTCGTCATCAAAGGTGGTGTTGCCCTCAACACTTATCTCCTTGATGTACATTTTTTCACCTTCATCAATGACGAACTGAACAACGGCACCTTGATTATCGGGGTAAGAAATTTTCGATGTCACCTTGCTGTTATAAAAACCTTTAGACTTGTAAAGCTGACGGATAGCTTCTTCGGCCACAGAAATCTTTGCCGGATTGAGAATAAAATGTTCCTTAATGTTTGCTGCTTCTTTAACATCTTTTTCTTTTAATTCATCAATTCCTTCAAATGTAATGGATTTTATGACTGGCTTTTCAATTACTTTGAAGATAATTTTTTTGCCATTCTGGGTGTCGCTCACGTCAATCTGGACGTCATTGAAATAGCCCATGGCATAAATTTCTTTCAGGTCTTTTCTGAGTGTTGCCTGGTCATACACATCACCCGCCTTCGTCGTTATCTTGCTCAGAATTGCCCCGGAGTCAATCCGCTTGTTGCCTTCAGGAGCGATAGAAGCAATACGGAAATCCCTTTCTATATACTGTTGAATTTCAGAGATAATTCGAGCGAAGGCGTCTCTTAGGCCATCTGCGGAGTCTACTGTCTGATAATAGTAGGTCGGATTGCTCGGTGAGAGAAGGTCAAAGAGTTTAATATCGATGCTGATCTGATTGCCGATGAGAGTAAGATTGCCGGTGGCCAGGTTCTCAGAATCGGTTTTTGCCGCAATCTCCTGCATAACTTGTATCGGAGGTGGCCAGGACCCCTGGTAGTTTGCCAGTTTTTTCGCCTCGGTGCGGGGCAGAAAAACGATGTCCGAATCAGCAAGGGCTGCCTGGAGTTCGCTGTCTGCTTTTACCTGAAGATTCTGCTGATCATCCGGACTGTTAATCTTAAGAGGCAGAAAACTTGTCTTGGCGTTGCCAGCCCAGACTGGCGTGGCAGGTGTGGCAATCAGCTGGAGACAAAAGAACAAGGCCAGATAATAAATAGGGTTAAGCCTCGTTGGAGTCTGAAAGAATATCTTTCTCAATAAAATCATAAAAATCTTCCTGTTAGTGAAAACGCAGACAGCCCAATACGGTAGTCTCTCCTCTTTTTGAGAGCTGCTAACCGTTGGCTATGTAAAAACATTTAAAAAACCGTCGCCATTATGCCATGTTTCTTGGGAATTGCAAAGGATCCAAACTTGCAGAGGAGAAAAATATAGGAAACTCTCGTTAGAGTTCTCAGTAAATGCTTCGTTGAACTATATTTTTTATCAGGCCCCTCATATCCCAGGAAGGTATTGCACAGAATGCTGCTGTCTCAGTTCGTGAAAAACTGCCTCGATATTGTTTTGCCGCCATGCTGTGCTGTTTGCGGTGTAAGGATACCCGTTGGCCAAACAGGAATGGTTTGTGGTTGCTGTAACTCTGGTGTGCGATATTTGACCCCTCCCTTTTGCCGGATCTGTGGCATGGAAGTGTTGAGTGCAGGCAGCCACAAGCCACTTTGCGGAGAATGTCTGAGACATCCACCGCCATACGCCATTGCCAGATCGGTTGTACACTATGAACTGCAGACTCAGCGGCTTGTGCAGAAATTGAAATATGGTCGTGATCTGTCGGTTATTCCAGCAATCAAGGCGTTGATTGCTCACTACGATATGACAGAATTTGCCGATATAGACTGTATTGTCGTGGTTCCCCTGCATCTTCGACGATTGCGTTGGCGGGGTTTGAATCAGGCCGCTGTGTTGGCCAGACTGTTCTTTGCCGACCGGCTGGCCCTTGTTCAATTGGACTGGTTGGCCAGAACAAGAAATACCGTGCCACAGACCAAACTCGGTAAGATTGCCCGCAGGGCAAATCTAAAAGATGCATTTAAAATTCAGGCAATGAGTAGTTTTCAAGACATGTCCGTTTGCCTGGTCGACGATGTCTTTACTACAGGCACAACCGTAAAGGAATGTAGTAAGGTCATTATGAAGAATGGAGCAAGAGAAGTGAGGGTGCTTACTCTTGCCAGGGTGGCTGTCCCACATGGTGACAGGCTTTGGTGATCATAAAAAAAATATCAAAAAAATAATATTTTCTTGCTTCGGCTGAAACCCGCAATATGACTAAGTCGTAATCGGTTAATGTTTGTATATTTGAGATATTTTGAATAATATTTAGTAAATTGCAGTAAAATAGAGTTGTCTGTTTTTGCGAAACTGTTGATAACTTTGTTGATAAGAGTCTAAAGTCGCTAGATGTCGGCAGAAAATATCGATGCAACCAAAAGCTTGAAAACCAAGGGCTCGTGATCGATGAAATTCACAATTTCAACCAAATAAAGGGTTTCAGGCAAGTGCCGTTGAGTCGCCGCTGGGCCCGGAAAATATCTGAAAATCGTCTTTGACGGATAAATTGAATTAGAGTTTATTCCCTTACATAAATTTCACATCGGGCTCCTCTCCGGTGCTTCTGTTCTGAGGTTATTTAAAAGTTCAAAGTTATTTATTTTTGGTTTGAAGGTATGCATGTTGTGGCAAAGAGCCCCTGGTATCGTGTGGGATTCTATTGCTAAATAGGCGTATGTTGTTCGTAATCAATTTCTAGCGTCTTAAAGAGTGAAGGATTCAAATATGGTCTGGACGAAAATTAAAGAGAGTCTTAAAGAGACACTTGCTGAAAATATTTTTAATCTTTGGATAGAGCCCCTCCAGTTTGAACAATTGCAGGGGGATCGGCTGTACCTTTCCGGTCCAGACAGGTATTTCAGTGCATACGTTAAACAGAATTTCTCCTCGGTTATAGAAGACAAGTTACAAGAGAACGGCCTTACGGCTACCCAGTTAGTTTTTTGTGAGAAAAGTCAGGCGCCTGTGTCAATTTCCTCGTCAGGAAAGGCAGCGCCAAGGACCCAGATGCGGCTGCCCAACGTGCCGCTCAATAATTCAAAATTTAAGGCACTTCATCCACGCTATACCTTCGAAGAGTTTTTGGTTGGTGACTGTAATATTCTTGCTGAATCGGCTTGCAGATCGATGGTTGCCGATGACGGGCTGGTTGGTCCCTGCCTCTATATTAATAGTGGTACCGGCCTTGGTAAGAGTCATTTGACCCATGCCGTGGCGCACCAGGTCTTTCGCCAATCACCGATGACCAGGCTATACTACCTAACAGCTAAACAGTTCGCAGCGGAAATGATTCGTGGTATTCAGACCAAGACCATGGATGAATTTAAGCGCAAATATCAGGAAAATTGTGACATTTTGTTGGTGGAGGATGTGCATTCTCTGACCGGCAAGAATAAAACCCAGGAGGAGTTGAATGATATCCTTGATACCCTGATTAAATCAGGCAAAAGAGTGATCCTCACTTCTAAAAGCACTCCCAATGATCTGGTAGGGATTGATAGCGAGTTTCGCTCCAGGATGGCCTCTGGGCTGGTAACAACCATGAAAGCGCCTGATGTCGCGACCCGTTATCGGATTGTCGAAAAGAAGGCCGCGCAGCAGCAACTCTTGCTGGATGAAGATCTGGTTGGTTATCTGGCCAATAATATTCGAGGTGATGTTCGCAAAATTGAATCAGCACTTATTGCGGTTCGCGCCAAGGCCAGTCTGATGGGAGGTCATGTCGATATGGATCTCGTTCGGGAGGTGGTGGCTGCGGTGGTCGGAGTTAATCAGATATTGACTGCTTCGATGATCAGTGAGCTGGTGAGCGGTCAGTTCAATGTGAGCGTTAAAGAGCTCCAGTCGAAATCAAGAAAAAGAGCCTTCACTATCCCCCGCCAGATTGCCATGTACCTGGCGCGTAAATATACCGAGGAATCTTTAGTGGACATTGGTAAAATCTTTAACCGTGATCATTCGACAGTTTTACATTCAATCAAGGTGGTTTCCAATAAACTGGTTCGTGATAGCTCAGTAAATGCGCAATTGGAAATATTAAGCAGCAAGGTGAAACAACTGTAATCAGCAAGGACGTATTATTTTGTCTTAGGACAACGTAAAAGGGCCTGGTCGTCGTGACGACCAGGCCCTTTTACGTTGTTGTGAGTATTGCTTCGCTAGAAATAGATCCCCTTAATATCTGCGCTATGTTGAGTGGTCGATGAAGAGAGAACCGCTTCTGCCGCGCGGCTGGCACATTTCATCATATCATTGAGGCCTATTCCTTCCCAACCGAAGCCAATAATCTGCAGTCCTGGATTATCAGCGAGGAAATTTTCACGCCATGCGAGCAGTTGCGGGTAGTTCTTCTCCAATTGCGGAATACCGCCATTAGAACGCAAAACGGTAGTGTAAGCCGGATATTTGGGCAACTGAAGGATTTTTTGAACATCGTCAAAGGCCTTGCTGGTAAGCGTTTTGTCATCGAGTTCAAGTCTTTCCGGATGCCTCCTGCCGCCGACAAGTGTCTCAAAGACGATGTGGCCTTTTGGCGCGCGTCCTGGAAACATGTTCGAGGAAAACAGGGCGCCCAGGCTAAAACGTTGTTCTTGTTCCGGCGTCAAATAGCCAAAGCCAGGCGGCAGTTTGACTGTATCTTCAAAACCGAAGACAACCGTAGAAATCCATGTTTCCGGGATAGATTTTTCTGGCAAGGTCGGAGCCATTTGATCAAGGAGTTTCAGAGCAGCGTTGACCGGCAGGGCAAAAACTACATTTTTGGCATGGAACTGTCCTCTGGTCGTTGTTATCTGCCAGCCACTTTCATCGGTGCAGACGGATATGACCTCGGTGTTGAGCTGGAGATTCTGGCCGACAGTCAGATGTTCAGCCAATCTCTCAGGTAAACGCTGCATTCCTGATGGGAAACTGGTCATAGCCGGCATGCTGAAACCAGCCTTTTTATCGCCACCATCCTGTCGTCTTTTTTGCAGCACTTTACTGAAAAGTCCCTTTAAAACAGAACCATACTCTTTCTCAAGGGCGCGAACCCCAGGCATGACACTGTCAATGGTCAGTTTGTTAAAGTCGCCGGCGTATGTTCCGGTATAGACGGCGTCAACGTAGGGCAGCAGGGCAGGGCCAAAACGATGGTCGATCCATTTGGCCACTGTGGGTTCCCCCGAAAGGGCTGGTTGCCAGAGTTCCGCCAGTACTCGAAGTTTGGCCTGCCAGGAAATGAGAGGGGCGCGCAGAATTTTGAGTGGGGTTTGGGGAATCAGATTTAATTTGCCGTTTATGCAGACATATCTGACAAAATCAATAAGCGGGGCCTTGACGCATTCTCTGTCCAGGCCGGTTTCTGTCAGTATCTGTTTGCTTTCCTGGCAATTGTCTAAAAAACCATGGGGACCAATTTCTGTGATATATCCTTGATCGTGATTTGTTCGTATAACGCCACCAGTACGACTCCCTTTTTCCAAAACGCAAAAACGATGGCGCGGATCATGGAGTTGCAGTTTATGGGCGACGGTAAGTCCGGAAAGACCTCCACCTAGAATAATTGTTTGGTATTGTTTGTTCATTGAAGAGTTATTTCGAGTTGAGATTGCTGTATATCTATACTTATCCAGCCGCCTTGTTTGAGCATGCCATGATTATATATAGGGGTCTTGGAAATCATATCCTTACCCTTTGCTTCGTGAATGTGTCCGGAAATGCAGAGGTCCGGCTGGTATTGTTCGATGATGGTTCGGATCGCTTTGGAGCCCACATGCTTGCCGTTACGTAATGCGTCAACCTGCGTGTCAAAAGGTGGAGCGTGGGAGATAAGGATCTGTACAATTTTATTTTTGCGTAGGGGCTGGGCCAGTGAGATAAACTCCAGTCCCTGTCGAAAAGCCCTGTCTGCAAGCTGAAAGACCTCCTTTTCGTTGAATTCTGACGGGGTATGAAAGGGCGTAAAATTAGAGCCGCCAATACCTATAAGGCAGACCTGTCCCTGGACCAGCCGAGCCTGACCATGCAGGTTGATGCCGAGTTCTTCGAGATAGTCGTTCACCTCACGGCGGTCAAGGTTACCAAATTGAGCCAGTACCTTCGGGTTGATTTTCATGATGTCGTCGAGGACACTGCGTACCTCCTTTTTACCTCCAAAATTAGTCAGGTCTCCGCTCAGGAGCAGGAGGTCAGCCTCTTTGATTCCGGGAATTTTCCAGGCCTCGTCTGTGGCCATATGTATATCGCCAAAGGCTATTATTTTCATAGGCTTTTTATCCAATGCAAAGAGATAAAGGCGGCTGTTTCAGTACTCTTGACAGTTAAACATCGATGCTTAACATTTTGGCCGACTTTAGGTAAAAAATCAATGGAAAGGGAACGTGGCTTTTCTTTCTCAAACGCACACTTTAGTTGAGGTTAAACATGACAGCTGAAAAAGCAACGTATGAATTCAAGGCGGAAACAAAGAAACTTCTCGATATTGTAATCAACTCTCTCTATACGGAACGCGATGTTTTTGTCAGGGAATTGGTCTCCAATGCTGCTGATGCCCTGGAAAAGTTTCGTCATGCGAGTATTACCGAAACCGATGTCTTTGACGGTCACATGCCGCTTGAGATCACCATTGAACTGGATGAGGAGAAAAACACCCTGACGGTGACCGACACAGGGATAGGAATGACCAAGAGTGAACTGGAACACAACTTGGGAACGATTGCCCATTCCGGTTCCAATACCTACCTCGCTGAACTTGTCGAAGCAGCCAAGAAAGATGTCAGCCTCATCGGCCAGTTCGGGGTTGGTTTCTATTCGGCATTTATGGCCGGCAAAACGGTCAGAGTGCAGACCAGATCCTGGGACAAAAGTGAGGGTCATGAATGGGTTTCGGATGGTACCGGCTCCTTTACCATCACAGAAATGAGTGGGCTCCATCGAGGGACCAAAATAATTGTCGAGCTCAAAGATGAAGCAAAAGAGTATGCCCAGAAATGGAAGATAAGCTCAATCATTAAGCAATATTCAGCCTTTGTCTCATTTCCAATCAAGCTGGATGGTGAGATCATCAACACCGTGCAGGCACTCTGGACGAAAAATAAAAATGATGTAAAGGACGAAGAGTATAATGATTTCTATAAGTTTGTCGGTAATGCGTCCACCGATCCTATGTATCGATTACATTTTTCGGCGGATGCACCTCTGGCTATTAATGCTCTGCTCTTTGTCCCTGCGGAAAATTTTGAGGTCTTTGGCTTTGGCAAGGTCGACCCCGGGGTAAATCTCTACTGCCAGCGCATTCTTATCGATCAGCATTCCAAGAATATTCTGCCCGAATGGTTACGATTCTTGAAAGGTGTGGTGGACAGTGAAGATCTGCCGTTGAATATCTCCAGACAGGCCCTGCAGGATAATGCCCTGGTGGCAAAATTGCGTAAAGTCATCACCAAACGTTTTCTCAAGTATCTTGATGAACAGGCCCAGAGTGATCCAGAACAATATTTGAAATTCTGGTCGACTTTCGGCCTCTACCTGAAAGAAGGTCTTACCTCTGACTATGAATATCAGAAAGAAATCGGCAAATTGCTCCGCTTCGAGTCGTCCAAGTCTGAGAAAGGAACACCCATTTCTCTGGCCGATTATGTTCTCAGGATGAACCCGGAACAGGAGGAGATCTACTATATCAATGGTCCCAACCGGGCAGCCATTGAGGCGGGACCTTATGTGGAGATGTTTACCAAGAAGGATATCGAAATTATCTACACCATGGAACCCATTGATGATTTCGTCCTCAGTCACCTTGGTGAGTTTGACGGGAAAAAACTGGTCTCCGCTGATCGGGCCGATCTCCCCATTACTAAAGATGAAGAGGAAACGAAGGAGGAGAGTGGTAGCGAAGAGAGTGGCAAACTCGATAAAGATGCTTTGAGTGAACTGACCAAATGGATGCAGGAAGTCCTCGAAAAGAATATCTCGGAGGTTGTGGTTTCCAAACGACTGGTGGACGCCCCGGCGATGATCGTCAATCCTGACGGTCACATGTCTTCGACGATGGAGCGCATTCTCTTCGCCAGCAGAAAAGAACAGGGCATTCCCGGCATGGAGAGCTCGAAAAAGAAACTGGAAATCAATCCGAAAAATCCTCTGATTGTCAAACTGGCAGAACTTCATAAGACCGATGGCAGTTTTGCGGGAGAAGTGGCGAAACAGATTCACGATAATGCCATGATCCAGGCCGGTCTTGTCGTTGATCCACTTGAGATGGTTGAGAGAAATTATAAAATTCTGAACCGGGTGTTGGAGAATTAGCAAACAGGTACAACACCTAAAGCCTCGATGGTCCGGATGGTTTTGATGGTCACTTGGCCAGCAAAATTATCCACCTCAATTATTGCCGCGCTCCATGTCAGTTTACACTTGGCATGGAGCATTATGGTTTTCTCGTTTGCTATAGAACAGTATTCCTGAGTTAGTCGTTGAAAAATAAAGAGCCACAGGCTATATGAGTTGTTGATGATTTAACAACAAATCTGTTCTTTGGAGAATTGAATGATTTTGAGAACGAATTATTTTCTTGTGGTTTTTGTGGCGTTGGCTCTCTTTGCCCTGTCTGGCTGTTATAACACGCCGGTTCGTCATCTCACTTCGGATGTCGCTTTATTGAAAGTTGGTCAGTCTACCGATGAGGATGTCTTGATTTTTCTTGGAGCGCCTGATGAGCGGCAGGAACTGGCCGGGGGAGTGGAGAAGTGGTTCTATAAAAACACGGATATGACTTTTTTAGAAAAGACTCCCTGGGTCGGTAAGCGTTTTGGTAGCCCAAGATATACAATGGTTACGGTAACCTTGACGAACAAGATCGTAACCGCTGTTGCCTATTCTTCGACAGATGAAGACGATCATGACTGGGCGGATGACTATCCCTGGCAAGAGAACGAAGAGTGATGGATCAGTACGGAAACGTACGGGAGCGGATGGTTCAGGATCAACTCCGGACCCGTGATATCACCAATGACCGGGTTCTTGCCGTCATGGCAGAAGTGCCGCGGCACTGTTTTGTTGATGATGCCATACGTGGCCGGGCTTATGGCGATCATCCCTTACCGATAGGTGCAGGACAGACCATTTCACAACCCTACATTGTCGCCGCTATGACCCAGGCTCTTCAGTTGAAGGGAACTGAAACAGTCCTGGAAATTGGTACTGGCAGCGGTTATCAGGCTGCGATTCTGTCCCGTTTATGCAGCCAGGTCTATACGGTGGAGCGGATCAATTCGCTCTTGGCCGGAGCCAGAAAGGTTTTTGATAAACTGCGTTATTACAATATCCGGTCAAAACTTGATGACGGCACCGTTGGCTGGCCTGAAAACGGTCCTTATGATGCCATCATTGTAACCGCTGGAGGTCCTGGTATTCCCGAGCCGTTGATTGAGCAGCTCGCCGACCCGGGTCGATTGATAATTCCAGTCGGTAATCAGCATGTGCAAGATCTGCAGTTGCTTGAAAAAAAGGAAGGGCAGATAGAAGTGACAACTCTTGCCAGTGTACGTTTTGTCGACTTAGTGGGAGAACATGGCTGGAGTAAGTGAGACAACGGCCTCGCCGGGAATGCTGCGCAAGCTTTATGATCTTTGTATGGACTGGATCAGCGGGCGGCACGGTGAATGGATATTGTTTCTTATCGCTTTTGCCGAATCCTCATTTTTCCCCCTGCCACCAGATGTTTTTCTTATTGCCATGTGTGTGGCGATTCCCACCAAATCTTTTCGGTATGCTGCCATCTGTTCCGTCGGCTCGGTCCTTGGTGGTGCCCTGGGCTATGGCCTCGGTTACTGGTTTATGGACGGTATCGGCATGTCCATCGTTGATTGGTATGGATTGACGGCAAGATATGATCTGGTGCAGCAATATTTCAAAGAGTACGATGTCTGGATAGTCGGCACGGCTGGCTTTACCCCTATCCCCTATAAGCTTTTTACGATCACCGCCGGCTTTGTTCATTCCAACTTCTTGACCTTTATGCTGGTGTCGCTCCTGGCGCGTTCCGCCAGATTCTTTTTGGTGGCCGGCCTTATCTGGAAATTTGGACCGCAGATCAAAAGTTTTATTGATCGCTATTTTAATATTTTGTCCATCGCCTTTGTTGTCCTGTTGATTGGTGGCTTCTTTTTGATAAAAATGGTCCTGTGATCAGATTGTTATCTAAGACCTTGCTCGATCTCACTGGGTTTTCACAAAAATCCATTCAGTTTCACTTGAATCCTCGCTGCTGAAACAATAACCGTCTGACTTAAATTCTTTGAGCCTGCATGCCGTGTCAATGTGCTCGCTCATGGCAAAATGGATCATCATTCCCCGTGCTCTTTTGGCATGAATTGGAATTGTCCTCAGCTGACCTTTATGTAGCTGCTTAAAGGTAATGGTAACCATCTCTCCCTGAAGTTTTTTCTTGTTTATCACCTTCGAGTATTCCTTTGAGGCAAGATTGACCAGCACTCCGTCTCGGTCTTTTGCAAGGGCCTGGTTGACGATGTCGGTGACCGGATTTTGCCAAAATTGATAGAGATTTCGTGCATCTTCTACTGCAAAAGGACAGCCCATTTCCAGACGATATCTTTGCATAAGGTCAAGTGGTCTGAGTATTCCATAGAGACCCGAAAGGATGAAAAGATGTTTTTGAGCATGGCGCAATTGGTCATTGGTGTATGTGTCGGACTGAATTGCACTGTAAGCATCTCCCTGGAAAGTAAAAAGTGCCTGCTTGGCATTGGCGAGGGAGAAGGGCTCGCTGAAATTGTGGATCATCTGGTGGGTGGCTTCAGTGAGCCGTTCACTGGTTTTCATCAGTAGGGAAAGCTCTTCTTTTTCCATTTTTTTGAGCAGGTTGTTAAGAATAATGGTCTTTTCGAGCAGCGCCGGATAGCTGTGTTCTGCATAGGTTTGTCCATTAAATAGCTGAGTTTTAGAAGAAGCTGTGATAAGTTGCATGATTGAATTTTGCCTGGAAAGGTAAGTTGATATTACAGAAAAATGGCGGCCACTCTTTCACTGTAGACTATTTATCTGACATTGACAATTGTGGTTAGAAGTTCAGTTTTTTCATGTACTAACTGGAGGAAAAAATGACTGCTGCACAGGAAATCGAAATTTTTCTTGAGGGCTGGAAAGGGGATCCTGAACCAATGCGCGACTGGTTCCGTTTGTTTTTCCAGGAGTTGTCGTCGATGGAGGGGGTGGAGTTGACTTTTGTCGCTCGACCGGGTGTCAGCTATTCGATGCGACCGATGCATGCAAAGCAGGTGACAAGAGACAAGTTTGCCATTGTTGATGTCATTGATGATGACCCCGAGGAGAGATGGTTGTCAGTCTGTTTTTACGAAGATATGATAACTGATCCCAACCAACGGGGTGAGATTATTCCGGGGGGGCTTTCCGGCAGCGATGGTTATTGTTTTGACATGTCTGAACCAGACGAAGAGCTGGGGCGATACCTGCTCGAACGTCTAAAACAAGCCGGGGCGATGGCTGCGGCTGGTTGATGCAATGTTCCTGCTCCGGTTGGCTGAAAAGCCGACCGGGGAATCTATTTCTCTGTGTGGTTCTTTGCAGAGTCCCTGCCGGATGTTCTCGTTCTACGACTCTTTCAACAAATCTAAAACTCCCTTCTATCCAGTTTCGTAAATTGTAATCATCACGGAATATGAGCAATAAAATAATTTTTATTGTTACATCTTGCAGCTTTTATTTATACGCATTATATGGTACTACATAGTGGTAATACCACAATGTAAGACAATAATTGATTGTGCCATGGGGCTATTGTGTGAATAAAACCTATGTCGGTCGAAAACTCAGCGTACGGCTGTGACCTCCATGAACCTAACGAGTGAGAGGGAAAATGAATGAAGCGTTGATTCTCGAGAAGCTGGATAGGCTCTCGGATGAAGTCCGATCTCTGAGGTCTGATGTCCTTCAGGAACTGAGGCGGGATCTTGAACCAATCCTGAAGCAGGCGAGTTCAGAAAAATCTGGCATTTCCAGTAAAGTCGATGACAGTAATGCCAACGAGAAAGTACTCCAGGTGACACAGAGCCTACTCACCAGCCTTGAACAGTTGAGTGGGGTTCTGGTTGAGGTGAAAGCGGGCGCTGAACTGAAAGATGGGAGAGGTGAGTTGATGACCAAAACCTATCCCGAGTCGATTCAGTTTTTCTCTGAGCTTGAAGGGGATTTTCACATAGACGAGCTGGTTATCCTTCTCAGAAAAACCCTCACCAATCTCGATACCGTTGGAGAGGGGTTGGATATGTTGAAAGCTGGGGTGGAACTGCGAGATGATATGGTTCCTATCTTAAAACTGATGTACCCACGCCTTCTCCGCTTCCTTAATTCTCTCCATGAAGGGGAATTCCAGGCCGAGAAACTGGGCGATCTGCTGCATACCGTGCTCATCAATATCCATACCCTGAGTGATCTCCTCAATATGATCCAGCCAATGACCGAACTTGTCAAAGAGCTGGGGGTATTGATGAAAGAGACGGATGTTATCAATGGAATGAACATCTGGCTGGATGGCTTACAGCAGGGCAATGGTCTGGTGAAGCTGGCTGGTACAGTTTTTAAAGCTGTGAAGCGAATAAATTACAGTGACCAACAGATTGAAGAAATCTGTCAGGTTATCAACGGTGTTGACTTTACCAAGGTGAAACCAGTTGGGCCACTTGGGGTGATCAGGCAGATAAACGATCCAAAGGTCCAAGAGGCTCTTGGTTTCCTGTTCATGGTATTGCAGGCTGTCGGAAGTTGTCTGCAGGCATATCAGAATGGCAATGAACTGCAAAAAGAAGCGGTTGGATAATATTGTTGGCACGTTAATGGATGAATCGCTGCCTTTCGTGGGAGTGGGAGCACTAAAAGCCTAAGCCTTTAAGCTTATAAGCCTTGGGCGGAAAAGGAGAATATCAATACTATGAAAAAGCTGGTCATACTGGGTGCCGGCAGTGGCGGCACGATGATGGCGAACAAGATGAGAAAAGACCTTGACGATGACTGGTCGATTACCCTAATCGACAGGGATAATATCCATTATTATCAACCGGGCTTTTTGTTTGTACCGTTTGACATCAATAAACCAAATGAAATTCGCAGAAGCAGAAGAGAGTTTATCAAGCCGGGAATTAATTTTGTTATCTCCAACTTAACGAATGTTGATTGGGATAAACAGGAAATTACAACGGCAACCGAAGGCATCTTTAAGTATGATATTCTCATTATGTCAACTGGTTGCGATGTCCGTCCTGAAGAGATAGAAGGGTTGCAGGAAGGCTGGAATAATGACATTTACGGTTATTACCGTTTTGACGATTGTCAGGTGCTGGGAAAGGCGTTAAAGCGATTTACCGGTGGTAAGCTGGTGGTTAATATTGCCGAGATGCCTATTAAGTGTCCGGTTGCACCTCTGGAATTTGCCTTTCTTGCGGACTGGTATTTTCATCAGCGTGGTATTCGTGATAAAGTGGAGATTGAATTTGTTACGCCACTTTCCGGGGCCTTTACCAAGCCGATGGCAACGAAGATCCTGACCGAGGCCTGTGCTGATAAAAACATCAAAATTACTCCAAACTTTGCGCTCGGTTCTGTTGATCACACGAAAAAGGTGATCGCGGCCTACGATGGTACGGAAGTTGATTATGATATGCTCGTCTCCATTCCACCGAACTTCGGTTCCCAGGTAATGATAGATTCGGGAGTTGCAGATCCTATGGGATATATCCCGGTGGATAAGCATACGCTGCAACCTAAAGGGTATGACAATGTCTGGGTATTGGGTGATGGTACTGATGTGCCTACTTCAAAAGCAGGAGCCGTGGCCCATTTTCAGGGGGATGTCCTGCATGAAAATATCATGGCATATATTACCGGAGCTGAACAGCACGCCCGGTCGGATGGGCACGCGGTTTGATTCATAGAATCAGGCTTCGGGAAAGCCTACATAATTGACTTTAACTACGACACTGAGCCTCTGACCGGGAAATATCCGTTCCCTGCCGTTGGACCTCTGAGTCTCTTAAAAGATACGGAAGTAAATCATATGGCCAAGCTGATGTTTAAGTGGGCCTATTTCAATCTTTTGCTGAAAGGTGTTTGGCTTGGACCGCCGGATTTGATGATGGAAGGAAAGACCAGAGTGAGATAATATTTCTCCCTACGCTTCGTTTGTCTTAACAAATACAAACCCCGGAGTTGCGTGCAACTCCGGGGTTTGTCGTTGTGGGTTTCTGTACGGACTGATTTTCTGCTACCTCAGTTTTTAAAACTGTGGATAGGAGCGGGCATTCTTCCGCCCCAGGCTATGAATCTGCTGGACTTGCCGATATTTCTAATCGGCATGATCGGGCTTGCGCCAAAGAGGCCGCCGAAACTGACAAAATCGCCCACCTCTTTGCCGGGAACCGGGATGAGTCGCGCGGCGGTGGTTTTGGCATTGATCATACCCAGGGCCATTTCATCGGCAATGATGGCGGAGATGGTATCTGCATCAACCGAGCCGGGAATCGCGATCATATCCAGGCCCACAGAGCAGACACAGGTCATGGCCTCAAGTTTTTCAAGGCAGAGGGAACCGTCTCCCACGGCATCGGCCAGCATGGCATCTTCCATGACCGGGATAAAGGCGCCACTGAGACCACCCACCGTTTTACTGGCAAAGATCCCGCCCTTTTTCACGGCATCGTTGAGCATGGCCAGAATGGCGGTGGTGCCCGGAGCACCGATGGCATCGACTCCGAGGATTTTGAAAATTTCGCCAACACTATCGCCGACGGTCGGAGTAGGTGCCAGGGAAAGATCAACCACACCAAATTCAATGCCCAGGGATTTAGAGACCGCGCGGCCAATGAGTTCCCCGCAACGGGTAACCCGGAAGGTCGTCTGTTTAATCTCTTCCGCCAGTTCATCTAAGCGCAGACTACCTGGCTCAGGATGTTTTTGGATGAGTCGTTCCAGAGCCCGGGCAATGACACCGGGACCACTGACACCAACATTGAGGACAGCATCGGCTTCTTCAAGGCCATGAATGGCACCTGCCATAAACGGATTGTCACCTGGCTGATTGCAAAAAACAACGAATTTCGCTGCTCCGAAGCCACCCTGGTCGGCAGTAATTTCTGCCAGATCCTTGATGGTCCTGCCCATCATTGCCAGCGCGTCCATATTGATCCCTTTTTGGGTGGATCCAATATTTATTGATGCGCAGACCTTTTCGGTTTGGGCAAGGGCTTCAGGGATTGAGGCAATAAATTCCAGGTCAGTATTGGTCATTCCTTTTTCCACCTGGGCAGAAAATCCCCCGAGAATATCAACGCCAACGGCAGTTGCTGCCTGGTCCAGAGTTTTGGCTATTTTGACAAAGTCATCACGGAAAAAACCGGCGCCGACAAAGGCTATAGGGGTTACGGCAATACGCTTATTGACTACCGGAATGCCGTACTTTTTGCTCATCGCATCGCAGGTGGCCACGAATTGTCCGGCATAATCAATTATTCTCGAGTGTATCCTTTTACAGGTTTCTTCGACATTACCTCCCCGGCAATCGAGAAGACTAATGCCCATTGTCACTGTGCGGACGTCGAGATTTTCCTTTTGAATCATCTCAACGGTGGCAAGGATCTGGTCAGAACGTAACATGGTTGTGGTTTCTCCTGTCTCGTATCAAATAATGATATGAGAGTAAAAATGATAATTTTTTCAGTGAAAAGCTACTTCATTGGTAACCTGAAAGATGTCATTGTGCTGCATCATGACGGTTAAACCACTCTGCTGTGAGTATTCTTCAAGCTCTTGCTGGAGTTCATCCAGCGATGAGGTACACCGTTTCAGATCAAGCTGCAGGGCCATGGTGTACTGGTCGTTTTTCAGGGTGGTGGCCAAATCGAAGATATTGATGTTGTGGTTATAACAGAACAGGCTGATACCATGGACGATTCCTGTCTTGTTTGGACCCTGCACGGTCAAAATATATGTCTCTTCCGGCTGCCCCATATCGTCCTCTTTCTGGTTAGGGTCCAGTTCTTTGATGGATACCTCGAATTTACAACTGGTTTTGATATGGGAAATAGAGGCTAGGAGGTCTTCTTTTGTCACTTCCGGCTCAAATGAGGCACTCAGAATCATCGTCAGATAGCCGCAGAGAACGGTCTGGTTTAAATCAGCAACATCCCCTCCCAGTTGGTAGATAGATCCGGTAATGTCTGAAATTATTCCCGGTCTGTCTTTGGACATTACCGAAATGATCATCTGTTTCCTCATGCTCTTTACTCCTGGGTACGGTTTGGTTAGTTTTTTTAAGAGTAGCGACTGCCGGTGGATACTCCGTATGAATTGGAAAATCTGCCATTATTGCACTGATTGGTAAAATCAGCAAGCAAGAAAATGTGACATTACAGAGCAGCGAGAAAGTGTTTTGACGCCTCAGGGGGGATTTTGTGAGTGTTTTTGGGTCATTCCTTGTATACTTTACGCCTTTTATGATTTTGCAACTGTACAGAGAAACCCAGAAGGTCTGCGGGATGGACGCAAGGGCCCAGAAGGACTTTGTGTGGTTAATGGAAAGAGATGATGCAGAAAAATATATTCGTAGAACAGCTGAAAGAAGGCGATCGATTTGAAGATCTCTTTCTGGTCAAGAATGTCAAACTTGGTGAGACCCGGGCGGGCAAACCGTATCTGGTGCTGACCGTCATGGATAAAAGTGGTGAGGTGTCTGGGCCGGTTTGGGATAATGTTGCCGCCCTGCAGAAGATCTGCGTGGCTGGTCTTGTGGTGAAGATCAGCGGCATGGTCCAGTCGTATCGAGAGAGTTTACAGCTTCGTGTTGATGGGGTTGTCACGGTCCCGCAGGAAGAAATAGATCTCGGCAATTTTTATCCGGCTTCACCCAGGAATATACTGGAAATGGCCGATGAGATTCAGGGGATTGTCCTGAGTGTCACTAACCCATTTTTAAGAAAGCTGCTCAACCATTTTTTTAAAAAGAGCGACCGATGGTCACAGTTTCAAGATGCTCCCGCAGCGAAAGGGATACACCACGCCTATATCGGCGGGCTGCTTGAGCATTCTCTGTCTGTTGCCAAGGTTGCTGATTTTTTGGCCAAACACTATGAGGGCATTGACCGATCCCTGCTGATAGCCGGTGCTTTATTACACGATATCGGTAAATTGGAAGAGCTGAAGATGGAAAACGGGCTGGTTGAATATACAGTCCGGGGCAGGCTGAAAGGACACCTCGTTATCGGCAGTGAAATGGTTGCCCAGGTGGCAGGAAGCATTCCCGATTTTCCCGAAGAACTGCTCGAGCAGCTCCAGCACCTTATTCTCAGCCATCATGGTCGCCAGGAATTCGGTTCTCCCGCGGTACCGATGACGGTGGAGGCGTTCATGCTCAGTTTTCTCGATGATCTTGATGCCAAAATGAATATCACCGAGCAGCTGAGAAGGAAAATGGACAAGCAGGAAATGACCTGGACCGACTACCAGCGCAGTCTTGAACGGTATCTGTATCTTGGCGGCTTTCAGGCAAAAGAGATGGAAGGGGAATCAACATCTCCAAACAGCAGTCGACAGCCATCTCTTTTTTAACTAGGAGTATTTTACCAAGATGACGGCTATGGCGGGCAATCCTTTTTTCTGTTTCACGCAGCTTTTTGGTCAGGAAAAAGCAAAACGGCTGCTCGGTCGTTCTCTCGCTGCCAATCGTATTCCCCACGCCTATATTTTTAAGGGGCCTGCCGGGGTTGGCAAAAGTTTATTTGCCAGGGGAGTGGCCGCTGCGGTAAATTGCCGAGATACCAAACACGTCGGGGCATGCGGGGTCTGTTCTTCCTGTAAAAAATTCCGTTCGAAGAATCACCCGGATTTTCTGGTGGTCAGTCCAGAGAAAGGGGTGATAAAAATAGATCAGATACGACAGCTGACAAAGGAGTTGAGTTATCCTCCCTACGAATCGCTTATGCGGGTGGTGGTGCTGGAGGACGTCCATACCATGCGCCGTGAGGCGGCCAACAGTCTGTTGAAAACCTTGGAAGAACCCCCTGAAAACAACCTGCTTATCCTGACAGCCGAGGCCTCCCAGGAAATTCTTGCGACCCTGACCTCAAGATGCCAGGTTGTGCCTTTTAGCCAACTGAGTATTGATGATACGGTGGCTATTTTAGTGCAGCAGGGTGTCGATCAGGATGCTGCCCGCCTTTTGGCACGACTGTCTGAGGGCAGTCCGGGTAAGGCACTTCTTTTTCAGAAAACGGAAATGATTGACTTGTGGCGTAAGCTTGTGTCAGTTTTGTCGGATCCCTCGGTGCACCCTGATCGTGATGTCGGAGTGTTGCTGCAGCTTGCAGAAAATATGGCCTCTTTGAAAGAAGAACTTTCATCCTTGCTGGGACTGCTTAAAATCTGGTTAAGAGATCTTCTGCTGGGCGATGTTCAAAGTAGTGGCTTTGCGCAAGATGGCAAGACCCGAGTGAAAAGCTGGAATTCGAGCGAACTGTTTGCTAAATTGAAGGCCGTGGATCAAGCGGAAAGGGAGCTTGCCCGCAACTGCAACCGCACTCTCGTTTGTGAGATTCTTTTGTTCAAATTGCAGTGAAGCCGTGTCATACGGATTGTAGATAAAGGATAGATATTATATGTCAGTGACTGAAAACGAAAATTCCGGCGAAGGAACGAGCGAAGCACCTTTGGATGAAACCGTCTTTTATCGGTTTCAGTTTCGCAAAGCTGGTCAGCAGTTTACTGGTGGCTGCACTCTCCCTGGACTTCTTGCGGGCACCATCGTGATGGTTCGGACTGACCATGGTATTGAACCTGCCCGAATTGCCGGTTACTCGCCGATATGCGGTTGCCATGAGCCAAAGACAACAGCAAGTCATGTGATTGAACGTCTTGCCCAGGGAGGTGAGCTGGAAAAATATGCAAGTCTTGTGGAAAGTGAAGAGCTTGCTTTTAAGTCCTGTGCTTTTTTGATAGGAAAGCATAAGTTGGCCATGCATCTTGTCAGAGTGGAACGGTTTTTTAATGGCAGCAAGATGATTTTCTATTTTACTGCCGACAGCCGGGTCGATTTCCGGGCGCTGGTGAAAGATCTTGTTCAGGAGTTTCGAACCAGGGTGGAAATGCGTCAGGTCGGAGTCCGGCATGAAACGAAAATGCTCGGAGGCATGGGGACCTGTGGGCGTGAACTTTGCTGTTCCTCATTTATTAAAAATTTTGATTCCGTATCAATTAAAATGGCGAAGGAACAGGATCTCCCGCTCAATCCCACTAAAATTTCCGGGGTCTGTAATCGTCTGCTCTGCTGTTTGACCTATGAATATGAGACCTATAAACGGCAGCGAAAGAACATGCCCAAGGCCGGCAAAAAGATAGCAGTGGATGGCGAACAGTATCTTGTTAAACGTCAAATGCCGCTGCAAGATGCAGTTATAGCCGAAAATAGCGCAGGAGAGGATGTCATGCTGAAAAAAGAGCAGTGGGCTCCGTCAATGAAAAAGGAAAGTTCTGAGAAAAATGACAAAAAGAAAAAGGGAGGGAAGTAGTTTCGCCGCTTACAAATTGACAGAAATGAAGATCCCTGCCATCGTGCTTTTTAAATAGTTTTCATACTGAAACGTGACATTTTATTCTAAATTGAGGCGTTCGATAAATTTAACCACAGGCATATAAACGATATTCCGAGGATTAAATTTTGAGAACAACGAAGAGGTAGGATGAAAGGGCCGTTTCAGGATGGAAACTAAAAAATTATCTAAAACTATGACAACTTACATTACAACACCCATATATTATGTGAATGCCCAGCCGCATCTTGGCCATGCCTATACGACAATTGTTGCCGATACCTATAGTCGTTTCAGGCGGTTGTGTGGAGAAAAAGTACGATTCCAGACCGGTACTGATGAGCACGGAGACAAAATCGTCAAGGCGGCGGAAAGTCAGAATATTCAGCCTAAAGAATATGTCGACAATATAAGTGCCCTGTTTCGAGCTACCTGGCCACTTCTGCAGGTGGAATATGATCATTTTATCAGAACGACCGATGTTGATCATGTGGCGGTTGTCCAGGAAATTCTTCAAAAGGTCTACGACAGCGGCGACATCTATTTTGATGAGTATACCGGCCTCTACTGCCAGGGCTGCGAGCGATACCTCACCGAAAAAGAGCTTGTCGATGGTAATTGCCCTGATCACCAGAAACCGCCGGAAGAAATTGCCGAACAGAATTATTTTTTTCGGATGTCCCGATATCAGCAGCAGCTCATAGACCATATCCATGACAATCCCGACTTTATAACGCCGGAACGGTACCGTAACGAGGTCTTGTCATTTTTAAGTGAACCGCTGGAAGATCTTTGTATTTCTCGTCCCAAATCCCGGCTTACCTGGGGGATTGAACTCCCCTTCGATGACAAGTTCGTCACCTATGTATGGTTTGACGCCCTCATCAATTATCTGACCGGTATAGGCTATCCCAACGGTAGTGATTTTGAGGAATATTGGGCCGCCGCCGAACATGTGATCGCAAAAGACATCTTAAAACCCCATGCCATATATTGGCCGACAATGTTGATGGCGATGGGGGTACCTCTGTACCAGAAACTCCATGTTCATGGTTATTGGAACATCGATGACACTAAAATGTCGAAGAGTATTGGCAATGTTGTCCGGCCAAAAGAGCTGGTGGCCGATTATGGTGTTGATACCATACGGTATTTTACTCTTCGGGAGATGTCTTTTGGCCTGGATTCTTCGTTTAGCTCCGAGGCGGTTGTCGCCCGGCAAAATGCTGATCTGGCCAATGATCTGGGCAATCTGTTCAGCCGGGCAACTGCCATGGTTCATAAATATCGGCAAGGGATGGTGCCGGAACCAGCCAAATTTAACGAGGCAGACAGAGAGCTGCAGGTGGCCGCACAGACTATGATCAGCGACTATCGGCAATATATGGCGGAGTTCCTTTTTCATCGCGGCTTGCAGGCCGTCTGGGAATTCGTCGGTGTGGCTAACAGGTATATTGTCAACAATGCGCCGTGGACTCTGGCTAAGAATCCTAAGAAGGCGGATAGGCTTTCAACCGTCCTCTACAATACCCTTGAATGTTTGCGCCTGCTGGCCTTGGTGTTGCAGCCTGTCATGCCCGGTGCTGCCATAAAGATGGCCACGAGCCTGGGGCTTGCGGCCGGTGATGAACGGATAAGCTCACTGGATAAGGGAGGTTTGTGGAGCTTACTCACTCCTGGTACCGAACTGCAAAGCATCGATAACCTGTTCCCGCGTCTCGATGATGGTAAAAAGGACGCTAAGGCTGCCCCTGATGTGAAGCAGAAGGAGGAGAAAAATGAGCAGCCTGCAGTATTAGCGGAAAATCTTGTTGATTTTGACCACTTTCAGAAGCTTGATCTGCGGGTTGCTGAAATTGTTGCCGCCGAACCAATAAAAAAGTCGAAGAAATTATTAAAACTGACTGTCAATGCACCTGAAGCGAGGACGATTGTGGCAGGGATTGCCGAACATTATAGTAGTGATGAACTGATTGGTAAACAGGTCCTCATCGTAGCCAATCTTAAGCCGGTTAAAATTATGGGAGTGAGTTCCCAGGGCATGGTTCTGGCAGCCAGGATGGAAGAGGATGGCAAGGAGCGCCTGGTGCTTTCTTCGGTGAGTGCCATGGCTGTGCCTGGCAGTAAGGTAGCCTGAGAAAATGAGAAAAGGAGAGATGTATGTTTGTAGTAAATAATTTCATGATGGCGATAGCCCAGTTGCTCGACTTTGTGTTGACCGCTTATATGTGGATTATTATTGGTCGGGCGGTGATTTCCTGGGTGAGTGCAGACCCGCATAACCCCATAGTTAAATTTTTGTATGAGGCAACAGAACCGGCACTGAGCCGCATTCGCCGATTCTTGCCGATAAGTTTTGGCGGGATAGATTTTTCGCCGATGATCCTCTTACTTGCAATAATGTTTCTGCAGAGTTTTGTTGTCCAGACCCTCAAGCAAATCGCCGTGGGAATGGGATGAGTGGGGATTGCTGCTAACCAGTACCACTATCATACTTTACAAGGGAGCCAGACATGCTGACACCGCAGTCAATTAAAGATCAGGAGTTTCAGACAAAATTCAGAGGGTATGAGCCGATAGAGGTTAAAGCCTACCTGGAGATGCTTGCCGAAGATTTTTTTGAATTGACCGAGCAGAATCGTCTGCAGGCTGAAGAAATCGAATCTCTTCTTGCCGAACAGGAATCCCTGCAGAGAGACAAGGAAACTCTCGCCGCCGAGGTGAAGATAAGCCAAGAACATGCAGAGGGGGTTCAGTCTGAGATTCAGGAAGGTTATAAACATAAAGACCAGGAGATAGCAGATCTTACTGCGCAACTTGAAACTGCGACCAATTCGATAACCGCATTGGAGGAGGAAAATGTTGCTTTGCAGGAAAAGATTACTGCACTGGAAGAATCTCTTGCCGGTGGTCAGGGGGCAAGCCTTGAAGGAAAGGCGGAGATAGAAAAACTCCGGGGCAGGATAGAGCTGCTGGAAGAACAGAACAGAGAGCTCAAACAGGAAGGTCTGGATTTTAAAACGACCATTCTTGCCGCCCAGAAGTTTGCCGACAATCTCCGTCAGACAAGTCAGGAAGATGCGGACAGATTGCTTCAGAAAAGCCAGGACGATGCCAGGAAAATAGTTGAGGCCGCCCATGCCGAGATTGAGAAATTTCGATCTGAGGCCGAGGCCGAACTTGCCCGTCTGCCTAAGGAAATAGACGAATTACATCAGCGGAAAATCAAGGTCAAAAAGGATCTGGAAGCGACTCTGTATGCCTACCTTGAGGCTCTGGAGTCCTTTCCCGACTCAGATCCTGAACGAGGATCTGAAGCGAGCCTTGACGAGAAGGACGATGATCTCTCCGATCTGTTTCAAAGCATTCAGCTTCCCGATGGTGAGGGCGTTGAACCAGATGATATCGAAAAAATCAATATGGATCTCACCTGAACAAGCTCCTCAGATGAGTCTTGGTAGAAAATGCGCTTGATATGCCATACATCTCTTCACTCACGGACGGAACCGTATTGATTAGCCTCCATGTTCAGCCCAAGGCGTCAAAAAGCAGAATTATTGGCCTCCATGACGGCTGTTTGAAACTTGCGGTGGCGGTGCCTCCGGTTGAAGGCAAAGCTAATAAAGCGGTGGTGAAGTTTTTGGCGAAAATGCTTGGCGTTCCGCCTCGGGATGTGACTGTGAAATCGGGTAGTCTCTCCAGAAGAAAATTGGTTGCCGTGAACACGCTGAATGTTTCTGAAATACGTTCGATTATTGAAAAGATACTGACGAATATTGCATGATCCGTTTATTGCATTTTGATTTTGGCTCGGGGGACAACATACATTTATGAAACGTTACGTGATCGGCAACTGGAAAAGCCACAAGACAAGTGATGAGGGTCGTCGGTGGTTTGATAAATTTGCAGCCTTGTACCAACCGCATAGTGACGTCCAGGTTGTCGTGGCCCCGTCTATGGTGAGTCTGGAGAGTGTTGCCAACCATGTGATGTCGTTGAATCTTGACAATGTGTCGCTTGCGGCCCAGGATATTTCACCTTTTCCCAAAGGGAGCTATACCGGCGCTGTTGCCGCAGATTTGGTGGTGAAAATGGCTCGTTACGCCATCATCGGTCATTCGGAACGTCGCCGATATTTTCATGAAACCAGCCAGGATGTCATCAATAAGGTGACCGAGGCGGCGGACAGCGGTCTTATTCCCATCGTCTGTGTGGAAAGCCTCAATGCACTTTCGCAACTGGCTGCTCTTGGCGATATCGAGTGTCAGCAGTGCCTGATTGCTTATACTCCGGTTGATGCGCTCAACTTCAATATCCCCGAGTCGCCGGCAAAGGTTGTCGAGACAGCGGAACATATCCGGCAGATGTTTCCGGCATATCCGGTTGTCTATGGTGGGGCTCTCACTGCCGGCAACGCCAAGGATTATTTACAATTCCCCGCGCTTTCAGGTGTTTTTGTCGGGGCGTCCAGTCTGGAACCTGAAACATTCGCCGATATCTGCAACCAGGCGACGTTCGTTTCTTAAAAAATTCATTGCAGGCTCTTTGCAAGGAAGCATTCAGCTTCTTTGTTTTCTTGGAAGCAGGTAGGAAATGATGAAGCCGGCTGTGTTGATCCCGGCCAGAATCAGACCAATAATGCCGAGAGTCCCGAGAAAACCAGACTCCTTTGACATGCGGTCGGCCAGGAGTAAAATAGAGGAGCCGACAATAAGAGCTGCAATAATCATGGCGATCCCCAGAATTCGACTGGAGGTATCGATTCTCTCAGAGAGGTGCTCTATGCGCTTGAGTTCCAGATTGAGAGTGAAGCGACTGTGCCGGGCGTGATCGAGAAATCGTTGAAGATCGACGGGCAGATCTTCAATCAGTTCAAGCGAGCTGGTTAAGGTTTTATACATCCGGTTCTTAATTGCCCGCATGCTGTGCCTGTTCTGGACGATTTCCTGAATCTGCGGTTCAACATGGGACAGGACATCAAAGGTTGGATCAAAATATTCAGCGACTCCTTCAATTGTCGTTAATGCCTTGGTGAGTAACATGAGATCTCCCGGGCAGTGTATATGGAATCGTTGCAGCATGCTAAAGAAATCCGAGAGTAGACTGGTAATGTTCAGGTGGCGCAGATCGGTATTTTGGAAGTGGTCGGTGAGGTGACGCAGTTCAAGACGGAATTCCCGGTTGTCCGTTACGGCCGGGTTGACATCGGTGAGTTCAATTACCACCCGGCAGAGCCGATCAATATCCCCTTTGACGACGCCGGTTACAAGATTGATGAGCTGGTCGGTGGTTTTTTTGTCCAGCTGTCCGGTCATCCCACAGTCGATAAAACAGAGTTTGCCGCCAGGCAGAAGAAAGATATTACCGGGGTGGGGGTCTGCATGGAAAAAACCAAAACGAAGACATTGCTTGAATACCGCATCGGTGCCGTTGGCGACAATGGTCCGCCGTTCGGTTTGGCTGAGCTCTTCGCGACTAACAGTTGAGAGTAGTTTGCCCTTTATCTCCTGCATCGTCAGTACATTTCGGGTGGTGGCTGACCAATAGACCTTTGGGAAGCTGATGTTGGCATCATCTTCGAAATAGCGCCGAAGCCGTTCTGTGGATTGCCCTTCAATTACCAGATCAATTTCCTTGAGAAGTTCCCTGGAAAATTCTTTAACAACGGCGGTGGGACTGTAGCCAAGATCGGAAAAGTACTGTTCCAGCAGTTGCGCCAGGCTTTCCACCAGATCCATGTCCTCCTCCACCAGTTGCTTGGCGCCTGGGCGGAGAACTTTGATAACCACCTGGGTCCCGTCTTTCATGGTGGCCCGATGAACCTGGGCAATGGAGGCCGCTGCAAGGGGTTTTTCTTCGATTGAAGAAAAGAGCAGGTCGAGCCTGCCCGGAAATTCGAAAACGAGGACTTTATAAATTTCCGAAAAAGCAATGTGTTGACAGCGATCCTGTAACTTTTTGAATTCATTGGCCCATTCCGGAGGAATCAGGTCGGGACGGGTGGAGAGGATTTGGCCGAGTTTGATGAAGGTTGGTCCAAGTTCCTCGAGCACCATACGAATGCGGACTGGTCGTGGCAGGCTTTTGGCGTTGTCCCGGGGGGATGTGTTAATCTCTTCTTTTACACTGCCAAGCAATCGGTTTAAACCGGTATCGATAACCAGCTGGCGAAAGCCAAAAGCCGATAATACCTTGATAATTTCAGCGAATCTTTTGGTATTCCTGATGGTGCGTTTGATTGAGGTGATTTTCATGATGTGGAAAAAATACTGAGAATTTCTTGATCATTTTCGCGTTGTTGCTGTAAAAGTTCAAACCAGAGACCAAAATTTTCTATTTTCCAACTTAGCTTATTTTTCTTCCACAAGGATGAAGTTTCCGGCAGGAAATCAACAAAAATTCTTTCGACGTCGCAACGTTCCATGCAATTGGAATGGCAGTACATGAGTGCCAGGATATCAGCCACCTGGATGATAAGTGGATATTCTTTATGGCAGGGTGCTTCCTCCGGGGAATGGTGATACCCGATAGCCGCAACAAGCTGTTCCGGCAGCAGCCATTTGTTGGCGAGTTGCAGACCGACCTTGTCGTGACTGATGGCGAATTTAGCACGTTCTTCAGCAGAATCATCAGAATTGCAGGGATTAGACAGTTCCCGCAGGATGGGATATTCGTTTGGAAAGGCCATGAGCATTGCCAGCTTGCCGATATCGTGAATGAGCCCGGCGATGAAGAATTCACTGGGAGAGCGGTTCAGGTGGCTGCCGATGATTTTGGCTGCAAGTCCGCAGGTAAATGCGTGTTCCCAAAAGAGACTGACGGTGTTTTTGTCCTCTTTGCTGAGCTTTGGAAAGGAGGAAAATATGGCCTTGCCGATAATAATATTTCTAATCTCTTCGTATCCCAGTACAACCACCGCTCGTTCGATGGTACTTACGCCCCGGGGAATACCAAAAAATGCTGAATTGGCAACTTTTAAAATAGTGCTGCACATCGTCTGATCCGGCAGGATGGCCTGCATCAGGTCATTGGCACTGCTCTCAGGATCGCTGGTGATAGTCATAACCTTTGCGACTGTTGCCGACAAAGGAGGCAGGGCGTTAACCTTGGTGTTTATAGCACTTAGATATGGATGTGTCATAATGGCTCAGATTGGATGTATCGAAGAAAATGGCTTTCGAGAACATTGCGTCGAGGTTTTGAATAAATCATTATAATCAAAAAGTATATAAGTGCAGGGTACCGAATTGCAACACTAATGACAAAATATTCCTGCCCAGTGGCTTGGGGAATTATTCTCATTTGTTCAGTGTGTTTTGTGTAACGTTTTGATATAATAATAAAAAACATTAGCTATTGTGATGGCAAGGTGTCGCCTATATTTTTGGTCAGTATTCACGGTAAAGTGACTATAACAGCAGGTGGCCTTGGGAGAACCGATGGCTTCTCGTGGAAATCGGTAGTATAGTATCAGAGCCGGGATAAAGAGCCTCTTCTGTGTCGTTATGTAGTACCTTAGAAATTCATTTCTTGTTTTTTATGAATGAATTTCGTGAAGGTACTTACACCCCTCAAGGGGGTACTGAAAAGAGTCCCGGCTTACTTCCCCGTTTACCGGGGTTAGATGTTTTACCTTGAAGCTTGCGATAGAGTCATTTTTGAAATTCAAAGTCCTCATGAAGTAGTAAATACAACAGCCTCATCGGACTCTGAACAGAGTTTTTTGAACGGGAGTAGAAATATATATGGTTTCTGGTGAATTACGGGATGAAATTACGGCGCGGATTAAGGAAGAGGCCGACATCGTTCAGATTATCGGTGAATGTGTCGAGTTGAAGCGTAGCGGCACAAGGTTTCTTGGCCTGTGCCCATTTCATGGTGAAAAGACACCGTCTTTCTCAGTGCATAGCGGGCAGCAGTTTTTTCATTGTTTCGGGTGTGGGGCCTCGGGCGATGTCTTCACCTTTATGATGAAATATCACAACCTTGATTTTCCCGAAGCAATAAAAAGCCTGGCGGCCAGATATCATATCGAGGTTCCGGAACCCCGTCGGTCCAGAGAAGATGAATTACGAAAAAAGAAGAGAGATCTGCTCTTTTCGGTCAATGAAAAAGCTGCAACATTCTTTAGTCAATATCTAAGAGAGTCGCAAGGCGCAAAAGCGGCGGTTGCTTACTTACAAAAACGTGGCGTGACGGAGGATATTTTGGCGAGATTTCGCATCGGTTATGCTCCCTCGGTAGAGGTGGAAGGCTGGAATTTTCTTGGTGGAAAATTCTCCGGTGCGGAATTGAAAATCGCCATCGAAGCAGGACTGCTTGTGGAAAAGGAAAAAGGTGGGACCTATGATCGGTTTCGCGATCGGATTGTCTTTCCTATTTCAGACATAAGTGGCCGGGTTTGCGGTTTTGGGGGCAGGATTGTCGGGGAAGGACAGCCGAAATATCTTAATTCACCGGAGAGTCCTGTCTTCAACAAGAGCAAGCTGCTTCTTGGACTTTATCAACAAAAAGAAGATATTCGGCGAAAGAATGAAGCTGTTCTGGTGGAAGGAAATTTTGATCTGATTTCTCTTGTTGCCGGTGGCTGTACCAATGTGGTGGCTCCTTTAGGTACTGCTTTGACCCGGGAACAGCTGCGATTAATCAAACGCTTTGCCGAGCGAGCGACACTGCTTTTTGATGGCGATGATGCGGGAATAAAGGCCGCTGTACGAGGGGTGCCATTTTTTCTTGCCGAACAGCTTACAGGTAAGGTGGCGCTTCTGCCTGACGGTCATGATCCAGATACATTTATCCGGGAAAAGGGCTTGGCTGCCTTGAACCAGCTTCTTGAGCAGGCCGAATCATTACCTGAATTTGTTCTTAATCATTTGATTCAGGAACATGGTCTGACCCTTGATGGCAAACGGGTCATTGTTCAAGAGCTGCAGCCACTGGTTAAAGCGGCTGTTTCTCCATTGCAGCGTTCAGTCTTTATTTCACACTTTGCTGAAAAACTTGGAATGCCCACGGAACAGCTTGATGGGCATCTCGATTTTTCGCCGGAAAACCCTGTTGCCACTCCTGAGCCTCCGGTAAAAAGGAACCGGGAGGAACAGATCGTGCCACTGTCAATGTCCCAGAGGCAGGTGGTGGAGTTTATGATTCTTCAACCCAAATATTTTTCCAAACTGGAAGAAGGTGGAGTGCGGGAATGTTTGGCCGGCGGGGTGGGGGAAATCTTGTTTTTACAGTTCAAGCGGTTGTTGGCGCAAAATCCCGATGCAGAACCAGAAGAACTGCTGACTGTTCTCTCGGAAGGAGCTGAGCGCAGCCTGGTTGCTGAACTGCTGCTTCGGGCGCCAAATCGGTTTCATGGTGGCAATGATGATAATTCCCATGAAGAGTGTTCTGAATTGCTTGACTATCTGAGAAAATATCATCTCCAAAAGAGTTCCGAAGATTTGATGAAACGTTTGCAACGTGCTCAGCAAGATGGAGATGCTGGATTGGTTCAGGAGCTTATGATGAAAAAAATAGAAATTAGTCGAAAGCTCCACGGTGAGAATCTTTGAGCTGGTTTCCTGACAGCTAAACATTGCGGAAAGCCGATCATTGCGGTCGCAATTGAAGAAATATCTTGACATTTTCCTCAGTTTCGTTTGATTGGTAAAATAGCTGCGAGTTATTCGTGAGTTAGAAAAACTTTGCATCTTTTTTGGAAAACTTCTTTTAAAAAGGAACGAAGGTTGCTCCTCTCTAGCGGGAGCGATTTATCTCTAATAGAATTTTAAGCAGACGTAGGGGATCGCTTGTGTTAAAGAAACACCTACTCTGCCAAATATTCCTGAAATGAGCTTTGTGTAAGGATGGTTCGGGGGTGAAGACGGGATGAGCAGGGAGATTGACGAAACAATGATGGGCTATGATATGGACCAGGATTCACCCTCTTATGAATTGGATGAGGATACTGCTGATGAAGTGGTTTCTCCTGTGGATTTTTCCGATTCGATATATGACAGACGAAGCGGCCGTCAGGAACGCCGGAACAGCCCGTTTGGAGACAGGCGAAAGGAAGATAGACGGAGGGCGTCCCGGCACACTGACGAGTCGGGTAAGGCGTCAAAATCTCCCTCTTATGTCGACCCGATGAACATATATCTTCGAGAGATGGGGACGCTGACCCTCCTCAACCATGAAGAAGAGTTGAAGCTGGCGAAGATGATGGAGGAAGGCAAACGACGCGTGCAGGATGTAGTTTTGCAAACTCCCCTTGCTATTCCAGCTCTCCTGGAGGTTGTAAAGGGACTGGATGGTAATAATGAAAAAATTTGTCAGATTATTTCCGGAATAACTGAAAATTCGCCCAGTCTGGTGAAAAAGGAAAGTAAAGATTTTCTTCTTCAAGTTGACAAGGCGGTGGAACTGAATAAAAAAAGAGAAGAACTCCTGGCTCAGTATTTAAAATTAAACGCCAAAACCCCGGCAGCTGAGGAGAAGCTTGCTGAAATAGATCAGCTTGGTGGCGCAATTGCCAAGCTTTTCGTCGATAAAAATATCTGTTCTGACTGTATCAAGGCAATAGCCGCAGGTCTTGAGGAACTCTCCAAGAGATTTCGAAAAGTTTTTGTCGAAGTCATGGGGGCTCATGTCGCTGCAGCTGCAGGTTCTTCAGTAGAGGTGATACCGGAGATTGTTGAACAGCAGGTTAATCGACAATTGCTGGAAGAATCCGGCGTTGAAGAGAAGCGGTTACGCCATATACTTCAAGAGGTTGATGCTGGATGGGAACAGTATAAACTTGGCAAGGAAGGCTTGGTGCGGGCAAATCTTCGCTTGGTTATCTCTGTATCAAAAAAATTTGTTAACCGTGGGCTGCAGTTTTCTGATCTCATTCAGGAAGGCAATATCGGGTTGATGAAGGCCGTTGAAAAATTTGATTATCACCGTGGTTACAAATTCAGTACTTATGCTACATGGTGGATCAGACAAGCTATTACCCGGGGGATTGCTGATCAGGGAAGAACTATCCGTCTGCCTGTTCATATGATTGAAACGATCAACCGTCTGTTGCGGGTGTCAAAAGATTTCATGTTGGAAGAACATCGCGAACCGACCCCCGAGGAGATGGCTGAGCAGCTTGGGACAGATGTTATCAAAGTGAAATCCGCACTAAAAATCGCCAAAGATGCCATTTCTCTCGATACTCCGGTGGGCGATGATGGCGAGACTTTCCTGGGTGATTTTATTGAGGATAAAGACAAGCTTGGCCCGGATGAAATATCAATGGTTGCCAGCCTGAGGGAGTGTCTCAACCAGGTGATGTCGTCACTTTCTCCGCGTGAAGCAAAGGTCTTGAAGATGCGCTATGGCATAGATGTGCCCAGTGATCATACCCTGGAAGAGGTAGGGCAATGTTTTGCGGTAACGAGAGAGCGTATTCGGCAGATTGAAGCTCAGGCTATAATGAAATTGAAACATCCGTCACGCGTTGAGGAATTAAGAGTCTTTATGACCGATTGATGGACATGATTTCAAGACACCTTTTTTTAAATCCTGGAAAGTCTAAAATTTAGATGGCTAAGTAAAAAATTACAGATGCGAGGCGTAATGTTTTGCTATTATATCGGTGTACTAGAGTACGTCGTAATAATAGAAAAAACGCAACAATGAAGCAGCTGCAGAGTTTTTACGACGCTATCAATACATTAACTTGTACATTTTTTGTGTATTTAATGTCTGTTTTCTGCGGCAACAGTTGTACCTCAATAGAATACCTAATGATTGTCTCTCCTTTTACGAGAAAACAATTTGTATCGAGACCTTTATGCCCTCCACGGGATTGTTGGCGAAAATTCCGGCTTTCTTTCGATTTATCTCTGATTAATCATATGTGGAGGGGTTGATGGACTCAACCATCGACTGGATAAATCTCAGTCTTGTTCCAGGGTTGGGGCTTGGTGGTTATTGGCGGCTTCTTGAGCATTTTCATAGTCCCGCCGAGGTCCTTCGTGCTTCCCAAAAAGATTTACTCAGCGTCAGGGGCATCACCGAGCGACAGATAGCCGGGCTCTTTTCTGCAACGGATAATCGACATCACGGTGAAAAAGAACTGGAGCGCCTTGCTTTACTTGGAGGGATGGCGATTTCTTTTGAGAATGAGGGCTATCCGCCATTACTTAAACAACTTGTTGATCCTCCTCCCGTACTGTACGTACTTGGCCAGAGTGAATATCTCTGCACCCCCAGTGTTGCGATAGTTGGTTCTCGCGCGGCAACAAGCTATGGTCGAAGAACTGCCTTTAATCTCGGGCGAAACTTAGCGAATGTATCTGTGACGGTCATCTCCGGACTTGCACTGGGGATAGACGCTGAGTCCCATTTAGGTGCTTTGGCCGGGCAAGGTAAAACCGTTGCCATTCTCGGTTGTGGTTTGGATGTCGTGTATCCGCGGCAGAATCTTTCCCTTTACAGACAAATTGCCGAGCGTGGAACTTTGGTGAGTGAGTATCCACTTGGAACGCGGCCTGAAGGTTTCAGATTTCCTGCCCGTAACCGCATTATAGCTGGTCTCTGTCAGGGCGTTATTGTTGTTGAGGCGGCGAGGAGATCGGGATCTCTAATTACTGCGCAAATGGCCCTTGACTTCGGCAGGGAAGTATTTGCCGTGCCGGGGCAGGTCGATTCCTGCAAGAGTGAAGGGACTCATTGGTTGTTGCAGCAGGGAGCCAAATTGGTACAAAGTGTAGACGATATAGTCGTCGAACTGGATTTAAACTGTAGTCGGAATGACCTTGGAAAAAGTGCTGTCCAGCAAGAGGATAATTTGAATATTGATCCCGATGCCTTAGCATTACTGGCTCATATTGAGCCTTATCCTTTGATGCGGGAGACTCTTTTTGAAAAATCTGGTCTTTCCGCCGCTAGGATGAGTGAGTTGCTTCTCTTGCTTGAATTAGATGGACTCATCGAAATGCTGCCGGGGGACCAACTGAGAAAGATATCAGGGTAAGGTCTTTTTGACAACCCTGCTGTTACTGGAAGACGACGCTAAAAATGATTTTCGTAGAGGAGTATTATGAGTAAGCAGATTCAAATAGCACCTTCGATTCTGTCCGCTGATTTTTGTCGATTAGGCGAAGAAATTCGAGCAGTTGACAGGGCTGGATGCGATGTTATTCATATAGATGTTATGGACGGACATTTTGTGCCCAATATAACCATCGGTCCTTTGGTCGTTGAGGCCGTCAGGACCGTCACGCAAAAGGATCTGGACGTGCATCTGATGATCGCAGATGCTGATAAATATGTTGATGCTTTCGCCTCCGCCGGGGCCGACTGGATCACAGTGCATGTTGAGGCGTGTAATCATCTTCATCGAACTGTGTCGAGAATAAAGGAGCTTGGTAAGAAAGCCGGTGTGGTTCTCAATCCGGCAACATCTCTCTCGACCCTGGATTATATGCTGGAAGAGGTTGATCTTGTCATGCTGATGTCTGTTAATCCAGGCTTTGGCGGCCAGTCATTTATTCCTTTTACCTTAACCAAGATAAGGGCGCTCAGGCAGCGGATTGATGCTATGGCTCTTGCTGTCGACATTGAGGTGGATGGTGGAGTAAGTGAAAAAAATATCAGCGATGTGGCTGAAGCCGGCGCCAATGTTTTTGTCGCAGGCTCGGCGGTATATGGCAGCAATAATTATGAACAGACCATAAGCTCCATGAAAAAGCTCGCCGAGGCCGGTGCGGCAAGATATCGATAATCTGCAAAGGAGAAAAAATGGCGTTAGTTTTCAAATCACTCTCAGAAAGTCAGGTTTATCAGAAGTTGGTTGAATCGTCTAAACGGCCATATGACCTTACCCGCGATGGCGCTTTGCAGGACAATAAAAGGCTGGAGCGGTATGTGTGCAGAACGGAATTGCTCGATCTTCATTACGCGACGGAAAGGGTCGACGATCAGGTGCTTGATCTGCTTCAGGAGCTTGCCGATGAGTTGCAGCTGGTCGAACAGTTCAAAATGATGCGGCGCGGGGCAGTTTTGAACAGGATTGAGGGTTTTGAGAGTGAAAACCGCCAGGTTCTGCATACCGCTTGCAGGGATCTGTTTTGTGCTGAACCTTGCGAACCAAAAGCCACCGGTGAGGCAAGAAAAGAGTTGGACAAACTCAAAACATTCCTCGAAAGAATTGATTCCGGTGAGCTGTGCAATCCTCAAGGCGACCGTTTCGATACCCTCGTTCATGTTGGCATCGGAGGCTCGGATCTGGGTCCGCGGTCAATATTTGAAGCACTCCGGGCGTATGGGCTTCCCGGAAGAAAAGTTCATTTTATCGCCAATGTCGATCCCGACGATAGCGCACAGGTTTTGTCTGGAATCAATCTTGAGACAACTTTAGTTTGTATAGTCTCCAAGAGTGGCAGTACCCTCGAAACCCTGACCAATGAAAAGCTTGTCCGTGGTGCCATGGAGAAAGCAGGGCTTGATTCCTCGAAGCACTGCATTGCGGTGACCGGGGAAAAGAGCCCTCTTGATGACCCGACGAACTATCTGCAATCTTTTTATATGCATGATTACATCGGTGGTCGATATAGTTCAACGTCAATGGTTGGTGCCGTAACGCTGGGATTTTATCTCGGCATGGAACAGGTGATGGGTTTTCTGCAAGGAGCCTCGGTTATTGATTGCCATGCGGAAGAAACAGACATTCGTAAAAATTTACCGCTGTTGCTGGCGTTGATTGGGATCTGGAATCACAATTTCCTAGGCTATCCTACTCTGGCAATCCTGCCGTATAGTCAGGCTCTGCACCGATTCCCCGCCCATCTCCAGCAGTGTGATATGGAGAGTAACGGCAAAGCAGTTACTAGAAATGGCAGAAAGGCTACCGACCAAACTGGTCCGATTATCTGGGGTGAACCCGGAACCAACGGACAGCATGCGTTTTATCAACTGTTGCATCAGGGTACCGAGGTCGTCCCCATCGAATTCTTAGGTTTTAAACAGTCACAATTAGGTGTGGATTTGGAGGTTCAGGGTTCTACGTCACAGCAGAAATTGTTGGCCAATCTACTGGCTCAGGTAGTGGCAATGGCTGTGGGGCAGTCTTCAGAGAACCCTAACAGGAATTTCCCTGGCAATCGTCCATCTTGCCTGCTGTTGGCCGAAAAGTTGACGCCCCAGATAATAGGTGCAATCCTTGCCACTTACGAAGCAAAAATTGTTTTTCAGGGATTTGTTTGGAATGTCAACTCCTTTGATCAGGAAGGAGTGCAACTGGGTAAAGTTCTTGCTTCCAGGTTCCTCCAGGCCATAACCGATGTCTCCGGAACCGGCGATACTCTTGAGGGAGCATTTCTGAGTCAGTTGTAAGAGAAGGGCGAGTGGGGGGATTTTGGGACTGAATGGCTGTTCAGTTGTCACGGGGAAAACTTTGGATTTTTGTTGACAAAATTGCATAGCAAAGATATTCTCACTGCCTGAATGAAAATTCATAATCACAATCTGGCATTGCCCTTGATATGTTGAATTTGTAGGGAAGTGATTGGTACGTCTGTTCTAAATGATAAATCGAAAGTCGGTTTTAGATTTTCTGTTTAGAGTAAGAGTTTGGTTAAGGTTGAAGTATAAACAGTAATTTTAAGGAGGAAATCATGGCAAAGCATGAGACGCCCTTGTTGGACCAATTGGAGAGTGGCCCTTGGCCAAGCTTCGTGACCGACTTGAAGCGCCAGGCCGAGAAAAAGCCTGAGTGTTGGGATATTCTTGGCATCCTGGAGTTGTCCTACAAAGACAGGATCACCCATTGGAAGCACGGTGGTATCGTAGGTGTTTTTGGTTACGGTGGTGGTATTGTCGGTAGATACGCTGACGTACCGAAGCAGTTCCCTGGAGTTGAGCATTTTCACACCATTCGTGTGGCTCAGCCTGCATCAAAATATTATTCTACTGCAAATCTCCGCCAACTGATGGATTTGTGGGAAAAATATGGTTCAGGTATGACCAACTTCCACGGTTCTACCGGTGATATCATTCTTCTTGGTACCCGTACCGAGAATCTCGAACCATTTTTCTGGGATCTAACCCACGATATGGGACAAGATCTTGGTGGTTCCGGTTCCAATCTTCGAACTCCCGCCAACTGTCTTGGCCAGTCTCGTTGTGAATGGGCCTGTTACGACACTGAAGAAACGTGTCACCACCTGACCATGCATTATCAGGATGAGATTCATCGTCCTGCATTCCCTTACAAGTTTAAGTTTAAGTTTTCTGGTTGTCCTAACGACTGTGTTGCTTCAATTGCCCGTTCTGATATAGCCGTTATCGGTACCTGGAAAGATGATATTCGTATCGACCAGGCTGCCGTTAAAGAATATGTTGCTGGTAATTATCCTCCAAATGGTGGAGCACATTCTGGAAAAGATTGGGGTCCATTTAGTCTTCAGAAAGAAGTTATCGATATTTGTCCGACCAACTGTATGTGGATGGAAGGTGATGAACTGAAGATTGATAACAGTGAATGTACCCGTTGCATGCATTGTATCAATGTCATGCCTCGTGCACTGCGTCCTGGTCTTGATAAGGGTGCTACGATCTGCGTTGGTGCAAAAGCGCCAATTCTTGACGGTGCGCAGTTTGCTACCCTGATTGTACCTTTTATGAAAGTTTCCAAAGATAATGAATTCGAAGAACTCATTGAGTTTATCGAGGGAGTTTGGGACTGGTGGATGGAAGTTGGAAAGAATCGTGAGCGTGTTGGTGAAACCATGCAACGTGTTGGTTTGCCGACATTCCTGCAGGTTATGGGCGTTGAACCAATTCCTCAGCATGTTAAAGAGCCTAGATCTAATCCTTATGTCTTCTGGAAAGAGGAAGAGGTTGAGGGTGGTTTTGAGCGTGATGTTAATGAATTCCGCGCTAAACATGCAGCCTAATTAATGCTGTTTTAATCTGAGCTAACAATTCATATTAAATTTAAGGAGATTTACCATGGGTTATGATCCAACAAAACCAATGGAAGGACGTATTTCAGATCTTGGTCCACCACATTACGAACAATTTTTTCCACCAGTAATCAAAGCAAACAAGGGCAAATGGCTGTATCATGAAATTATTCAGCCTGGCGTTCTGATGCACAAGTCAGAAACTGGTGACGAAGTTTACACCGTTCGTTGCGGTACCTGTCGTCTTGTTTCTATAGAGTACATTCGTGAAATATGTGACATTGCTGACAAGCACTGTGACGGGTTCCTGCGTTTTACCACACGTAATAACGTAGAATTCATGGTTGATTCTAAAGATAAGGTTCAGCCTCTTCTCGATACTCTCGCCAGCATGGGTAACAGATATCCAGTTGGTGGAACCGGCGCTGGTGTGACTAATATTGTTCATACTCAGGGTTGGGTGCATTGTCATACCCCTGCAACAGATGCATCTGGTGTTGTTAAAGCGGTTATGGATGAATTGTTTGAATACTTCACTTCCATGAAACTGCCTGCACAGGTTCGTATCGCCTTGGCGTGCTGTTTGAATATGTGTGGAGCTGTTCATGCATCTGATATTGCTATCCTTGGTATTCACCGCAAGCCACCGATGATTGATCATAGTCGTATTAGTGGCGTATGTGAATTGCCACTGGCCATTGCATCTTGTCCTCTTGGTGCTGTAAAGCCTGCTAAAGCAGAGGTTGACGGAAAAGAGATCAAGACTGTTAAGGTCAACGTAGATCGCTGTATGTTCTGTGGTAACTGTTATACCATGTGTCCTGCAATGCCTCTTGCTGATCCAGAAGGTGACGGTATTGCGATTCTTGTTGGTGGTAAAGTTTCTAACAGGATCAGTGCACCGAAATTCTCTAAGCTGGTTATTCCGTTTCTGCCGAATACCACTCCACGCTGGCCTGAAACTGTTCAGGCGGTTAAGAAAATTCTTGTTGCTTACGCAGCCGACGCAAAGAAATATGAGCGTGTTGGTGAGTGGGCTGAAAGAATTGGCTGGGAGAAATTCTTCGAAAAATGTGATATTCCATTTACTATAAAGAGCATCGACGATTATCGTCTTGCTTATGACACCTGGCGCACAACTACGCAGTTCAAGTACACCAGCCATATCAAATAGTAAGATTAGAGTGGTGTTTGATGATCAGGTATGTTTTTACACCTGATCATCAAACACTTTCTTCTTCAAAAACTATATTAGGAGTATAACTATGGCACTCAGTACAGAAGAGCTCAAAAAGGCTATTGTGGAGAAAGCTACTAATTCTCCCAAGCCACAGCTCTACGTTAAGGATTTCTATGCATGCGATCCTGATGCTAAGCCACGGGTAATAAAAAACATTGCAAACGAAATGGTACGAGAAGGAAAATTGATGTTTTGGTCTTCCGGTTCGACAACCATGTATGCTCTCCCTTCTCGCATTAAGAACGAAGAAGGTTCAGAAGGTATTAATTAGAAGCAGAATAGCCTAAATTGTTTTCGAGAAAGCATAAAGAATTAATTTCTTTATGCTTTTTTTTTATTTGCTATGTATCAAACCTATTTCTTAGACTCTGCCCCCTCTACCAATATAGTTGCCAAGAAACTTGCCGATAATGGTGCTCTTCACGGTACTGCTGTTATCGCTGCTAACCAGACAGAAGGTCGAGGACGACTCGGCAAGAACTGGTGTTCAGTTGCAGGCAAAGGTCTGTATTGTTCAATAATAGTCCGTCCGGAACTTGCTGTTGAGAATTATGCCAAGATCACCCTCGTTGCTGGCTTAGCCGTTGCATTCGTTCTCGACCGAATGACTGGTCTCTGTTCACAGCTTAAATGGCCCAATGATATCTATTTCTCGGGGAAAAAAATTGGCGGAATATTAACTGAATCCTCGGCTTTGAACTGCTCATCCATGGCAAGGTACGCCGTAGTTGGGATTGGGATAAATGCCAATCATTGTATTGCTGATTTCCCTGTTGAATTACGAGAAATTGTCACTTCTATCACTATTGAAACAGGGGATAAAATTGCAGTTAATGACCTCTTTTTAGAAATTCGCCAGGAATTACTCCATCAGCTTCAACTCTTCAGTGCCGATGGTTTTGAACCTTTGCTTTGCCAATGGCGGAAAAAAGATTTTCTGTTGGGAAAAGAAATGGAATGTGTCAATACCGAAGGAAAAAGGATACGGGGTATCGCCAAGGGGCCTGACGAGGAAGGACAGCTACATGTACAGGATGCGTCGGGTAGGACTCATGAGGTTCTATCTGGGGATGTAAGGCTGGCTACTTCTTAAAAAAGAAAAATGAAAAAATACTCCGCCAAAGGAGCAAAAATATCATTTTGGCGAAGTATTTTAAAAAAAAATTATACAGATTAAATTCTTGCCCAAAAAGACAAATCTTTAATCTGTATATTCACTAATATCGATAATAGTCTGGTTTGTAAGGTCCTTCTACTGAAACACCGATATAGTCCGCCTGTTCCTTAGTGAGTTTGGTAAGGTGCGCACCAATCTTTTCCAAGTGGAGGCGGGCAACCATTTCATCGAGGGATTTTGGCAGAAAGTAAACTTTGTTCTCATATTTTTCATGATTCTGCCAAAGTTCGATTTGAGCAAGGACCTGGTTGGTGAAAGAGTTGCTCATGACAAAACTGGGATGACCTGTGGCACAACCTAGATTTACCAGCCGACCTTCAGCCAATATTATAATCTTCTTGCCATCGGGGAAGGTTACATGATCGACCTGTGGTTTGATGGTGTCCCATTCGAGATCCCGGATGCCTGCGATATCTATCTCTGAGTCAAAGTGGCCGATATTACAGACGATAGCCTCGTTCGGCATTGCTTCCATATGTTTACGGCTAATGACTTTAAGATTGCCGGTACAGGTGACAAAGATGTTGCCCACAGATGCAACCTCGTCCATGGTCATAACTCGGTAGCCTTCCATGGACGCCTGTAGAGCGCAAATTGGATCAATCTCGGTAACGTAGACAGTGGCTCCCATACCCTTGAGGGCCTGGGCGCAACCCTTACCAACATCGCCAAAGCCGACGACTACGGCAATTTTACCAGCTATCATAACATCGGTCGCGCGCTTTATGCCGTCGATGAGAGATTCACGACATCCGTAAAGGTTGTCAAATTTTGATTTGGTGACGGAGTCATTAACATTGAAGGCCGGACAAGCCAAAAGGCCTTTTGCTGCCATCTCATTGAGTCTGTGGACACCTGTCGTGGTTTCTTCACTTATGCCACGGATATTAGCGAGCTCCTTGGTGTATTTCTCGTGGAGCACCAAAGTAAGGTCACCACCATCATCGAGGACCATATTGGGATACCAGCCATCGGGTCCGAAAATTGTCTGGTCTATACACCACCAGAATTCTTCTTCCGATTCCCCCTTCCAGGCAAAGGTTGGAATGCCAGCAGCAGCCATGGCAGCGGCAGCCTGATCCTGAGTGGAAAAGATATTGCAACTGGACCAGCGTACTTCTGCGCCAAGATCGACAAGGGTTTCCATTAACACTGCGGTTTGGATAGTCATATGCAAGCAGCCAGCAATGCGGGCTCCTTTCAAGGGCGCCTTGTCGCGATATTTTTCCCGAAGTGCCATAAGACCAGGCATCTCGGTTTCGGCAATAGAAACTTCTTTACGGCCCCAGGCAGCAAGGCTCATATCTGCAACTTTGTAATCTTTAAATGTTTCAGTCATATTTGTATTCCAATTAACATTGTGATTCGGTTTTTATGCGTAACAAAGTTTCTGTTCGCAAGGTTTAGCGAAGATTGGCGGCATCACGTAAGATGTCGGCTTTATCAGTTTTTTCCCAGGTGAAATTCTCTAGCTCACGGCCAAAATGGCCATAAGCAGCAGTCTTCAAATAGATAGGTCGTAATAAATCCAGTTGTTGGACAATTGCTTTAGGCCTCAAGTCAAAGTGTTCGGTGATAAGTTCTTTGATTTTAGCATCAGAAATTTTACCGGTACCGAAGCTGTTAACGTTAATAGAAACCGGTTGAGAAATGCCGATTGCGTAGGCAACCTGTACCTCAAGTTCTGTGGCAATACCTGCGGCAACGAGATTTTTGGCGACATAACGGCCGTAATAAGAACTGGATCTGTCAACTTTGGAAGGATCCTTTCCAGAAAAGGCACCACCACCATGAGAACCTTTGCCACCATAGGTGTCCACTATGATTTTTCGACCGGTGACACCGCAGTCACCCACAGGGCCGCCAATAACAAAACGGCCGGTAGGATTAATATAAAACTTAGTGTTAGCGTCGATCATATTGGCAGGAAGGGTAGGTTTAATAATCTCTTCCATGACGCCTTCTTTAAGATCGTCGTAGCTAATAGTAGTATCATGTTGAGTAGACAGTACAACGGCTTCAATTCTGGTCGGCACATTATCTACGTACTGAATGGTAACCTGGCTCTTTGCATCAGGCCTAAGCCATGGCAAAATATTGCCTTTTCGAATATCTGCTTGACGTTTAGTGAGCAAATGAGCGTAATATATGGGCATAGGCATAAGGACATCAGTCTCGTGGACGGCATAACCGAACATTAAACCCTGGTCACCGGCTCCCTGGTCGAGGTCCAGGCCTGAACCTTCATTAACACCCTGAGCAATATCCGGGGATTGCTTGTCAATGGAGGTTAAGACTGCACAGGATTGCCAGTCAAAGCCCATTTCGGAAGAGTTGTAACCGATATCTTTTATAGTCTGGCGAACAACTTCAGGCATATCCACCCAGGCTGTGGTGGTAATTTCACCGGCAATAATAGCCATTCCGGTGGTAACCAGAGTCTCACAGGCAACTCGAGCCTGGGGGTCCTGTTCAAGGATGGAATCTAAAATGGCGTCTGATATTTGATCGGCGACTTTATCGGGATGGCCCTCCGATACAGATTCAGAGGTAAATAAGTAATCTGACATGGGAAACTCCTAAATTGTGATAACAAAACAACTTCTAATGGCACAATGCTCAACAAGAGAACTACGTATTATACACGATATGACGAGTAATAACGTTAAAAAGCGGAGGTACGTCAAGGAAAATCTGCTTTTCGTATAAATCGATGAGCAATAATATGGACAGGTAATATTAAGTCAATAAAAGTATTGAACTCGTGTGGGTAATCAATCTTGCCCGGTCGAAGAAAAATGGTTAGTGTGCCCCATTTTCGAGGTATTGTAATTTTTATATAAAGGATTTGGACGAATGTCTATTGAAGCGGCTAAGGAAGTGCTGAGAATTGAAGAGCAGGGGCTGGCGTCAGTGCGAGAACGGATTGGCGAGGAATTTGTGCGGGCAGTAGAAGCGGTTTTGGCCTGTCCAGGTAGGGTTGTTATCACCGGATTGGGAAAATCCGGTCTTGTAGGCCAGAAAATATCTGCGACTTTGAATAGCACAGGAACCCCTTCTTTTTTTCTGCATCCTGTTGAGGCAATGCATGGCGATCTGGGCATGGTAATGGCTGGAGATGTTATTGTCGCTATCTCCTATTCGGGAGAGACGGCCGAGCTGAATGCCTTGCTCATTAGTTTAAAAGAAAGAGGGAATACGATTATTGCCATGACCGGAGGGAGTGATTCTTCGCTCGCCCTGGCCGCAGATATTGTCTTAGACATCAGAGTGCCCAAGGAGGCATGTCCTTTGGGGCTAGCACCCACCGCAAGTACTACCGCAACCTTGGCTATGGGCGACGCGCTTTCGGTGATTCTGCTCAATCGCAAGAAATTTCAGGCTGAGGACTTTAGGTTAAATCACCCTGGAGGCAGTCTGGGCCAGCGGCTAAAGGTCAGGGTGACGGAGGTTATGTTGACGGGCACGGAGATACCTGTCATCGGGCCGGAAGAATCCGCAGTGGCTGCCATACGAGTGCTCAATGAGAAAAACACTGGTGTGGTTCTGGTTGTCGGGCAGGACAACAATGTCCTTGGCATCGTCACTGACGGTGATGTGCGTCGGGCGGTTATCAGTTTGCAAGGATTTTCGGCTCTCACCGCAGCACAGTTGATGACGAAAAATCCTATAAGTATCGACGGGGACCGTCTCGCAGCTGATGCTTTGAGTATCATGCAACAACATGAAATCACAGCTTTGCCGGTGATCGACGGGGGTAATAAACTCTTAGGTTTACTCCATCTCCATAATTTGCTCGGTAAAGGTGAGTTTCGATTCCTGGTGTAGCAGCAGGGATCAGGGCTCGAAATTAGTTATATCCCTGTCTCAGGGGCGAGCTAATTGTCGGAATACAGGCTCCACTTGCCTGTTGATTTGTTGAACGCGTAGAACATAACTAAAGAGAGTGAACGGCCTCCGCTGGTTTCTGTGCATTGCATCCGGAACACTATTTTACTGTCGGTTTCCTTCGTCTTGCTGATAACCGGATTGCTGAGATTTTCAGGGACAGCGGCCGGGTAGTTGGCAGTAAAAAGTGGTTGGTAATTTATCTTTAGGTATTCAATCTTTTTCATCAGGGCCAATTGTTCATCGAGTGCTCGCATAGCTGCCTTGATTTCTTCTGTGGTATCTATGAATTCTGATTCTGTGCTGAAAGGACTAGCTGCAATGGTCTTTAGAATCTGCTGGTAAATTTGCCTTGCCTTTTTAAAATCCTCGTTTTCAAGCAGGGTTCGGATGGTTTGGCGATCTCGAATTATTGAGGCCTGAAGAATGATTCTGTTCAGTTTTTGTACATTAATATCCGACTCAGTTTGACTGGGGGTGGTCTGGATGTCCATAAGGAAACCAGTGGCTTTGCTGTATGCTGCAATGGCCTCATCCCAAGCCCCTGAAGCATAAGCTTTATTGCCCTTGTTGATACTGTTGTAGAGTTCGGCCCGTTTAATGTTATTTCGAATGGTCTCAATTGAATCTGGTGACAGGGACGTTTCCTTGCCACTGGCCAGAGCAAGATTGTAGGTGTCTATGGCACTTAGCCAGTCTGATTCGGTAAAAGATAAATCCCCCTGCTCTTTGAGATTCGCAAATTGACATTTTTGTAATGCTGTCTGGACTTTTTCCGAGTATTGACCACGCTCTGCTTCGGGAAGAGAAACAAGCACTTTCTGGGCCTGCAGTAATTTTTCTAATGCGGCTTCCCACTGTTTGTTTTGGATCAAAACCAGAGCCGGATCGTAAGACATCCGGAATTCGGCGAAGAGAATATTGCGCTTTATGGTATCAATAATCGATGGATTGAGATGGCTGTTTTTTTCTGCCTCGGCGATAAAGGTTTTGTATAATTGCAGAGCCGGTTGCCACTTTTCTTCAGTGAAGAGTTTTTCGGCTTCTTTAATCTTTTGCTTGAGCGCCAGAAGTGCTTTTGCCTCATCTTTGGACATATATTTGTCGTTTAAGAGGATATTGCCAGCTAACCCTTGGGTGAGTTTTTCTGAATGCAGGATCTCAAGAATAGAATTTTCCAGTTGGTGAGCAGAGTCCTGATGGATAAATTTTACCTCACCAACCAACTGTAAAGCTTTGTCGCAGGAACGTTTAGCTGCATCAAACTGGTCATTTGCATAGGCAGTGGAACATTCGGCAAAGGTTTTTTCAGCATCACCTAGTTTCTCAGTAAATGAATACCAGAGATAGCCCCCACCTCCCAGAATAATGACGACTATGCCAAGAAAGAGATATAGGGGTAATTTAGTGCGTGTCCTTTTTTCTGGAAAAAACAGATCATGTGCTGGCTGTGAACTATCGGCTCGCGGTCTTCTCGAAGCTCTTTTGCCTTCCTTTTGAGATGTGTCTGATTTTTTGTTGTCAGCAGGGTGTTCAGTTTTCTTAGAAACCTCCGGCTGGGCAGCATCGGAAGTTTTGTTCGAGCTGATTGAACCTAAAAGAGTGAGTGTCTGCTTGACTCGTTGAATATCAGAATCGATAGTCGGAAAATCACTTACAATAGTGGTAATCTGCTGGTACTTCTCAAGAGCGATCTGGGCATCGCCTTTATTTTCAAATTTTTTCCCATCACTATGCAGCTTTTCGACCTTGCGAATTTCTTGTTGGGCTTTGTTGCATAAATTGGTCAGCGGTTCAGAGGGAAAGGTGTTACTTTTGCAAAATTTAAGGAGCGTATAATACTTTTTTTGACTCTCTAGCTGATGTAGAAGTTCAAAGTCTACTACGGTTGATGAGTCTATATCGGGAAAAGAGGTGTTGAGGCTTATATCTTCGTCTTCAGTTTCCTTCTCGAGCGTAAGGAAATCAAACTGCGTCGTTAAATCCTCATCCTCAAGGGTATCAATCTTGTGTTTATGATCGTTGTCAGAGGACTCTGCAGTAGTAGCAATTTCCCAGTCGATGTGGCTCAGTGGGAACTTGGCTGAATTCTCCTGATACCATTCAGCCGCTTCTTCATTAAAGGCATTGGTTGTAGTGTACGTCTCACCATTGATCATTTTGCCAAGATGGATGATAAGATCCGACAAAGAGCTGTCTTGTCCCCAAAAGTCACCAAGGCATATGGCTGCAGAATCGAAATCCGGGTGAAAAAGGTCACTTTTCGGCTTGCAACTCGGTGGAAAATGTGGAAAACCAAAAGGAATGGAGATTTCTACGGTATGGTCCCTTGATTCGACAATCTGTCCCTTACCCGTTTTACATATCCCGACGAGAGTATAATAAATCTCGTATTGATCAGGAGGATTCCCCTTCGTTGGTCGAATGGAAATTAACGGGTGAGAGGCGAAATCTTCTCTTAACTGCTCATAGATTTCATCTAAGTGGTTGGCAGATGCGGACATGGATTTTAATTGTAATAGTTATTAAATTGATTACCATTTTTGTCAGTATAGCAACTTATTTAAGCAACACCAAAAGAAAGTTTGATAGAGACAAAATTACATTCGAAAGAGTGTGTTTCATAAACCGTAAGGCAATCGACAGGCGTACTCCACTTCACGAGTGTAAATGAAAAACCTTAAAGTAGTCTTCAGAATCGTAAAAGAGAAAAATTGCCCCTTGTACAAAGAGGATGAGCGATTGCATCTCTCAGACAAAACTCTTTCCTGCCCGCTAGGAAAAGAGATGTGTCTCATTCTGGTTCGTGATTTGACGGAGCTGTTGTTTAAATTCTTAGGAGAGCAATCGTCTGACTTGGCCGAATATACGGACACTGTCTTTAATTGTAGTGGCTGTTCCGGTCTGATTAAATTTGCTCTTTTGCAAGAAGATGAATCTGAGATTGATGCATTCGTCACCGATAGCGATGGCGGTGCCATTGCTCAAATTGATCCCGCTGCTCTAAAAGGATATGAAAAGACAGTTGAGTGCTCATTGATGCAGGTGCTTCCACCAGACCTGAGAGAGAATATCTTTTGCCATTTTCGAGAGATATTTCTTGAAGAAGGTACTGTGGTCATCCGCAAAGGAGAAAGAAACCTCAATTTGTACATTGTTTGCGAGGGGGAACTTTTGGTTGAGAGTGGTGGCGTACATTTAGCCACTCTTGTTGAAGGCGAGGTCTTTGGCGAAATGAGCTACCTTGGTGCCGATGTGGCTGTCTCAACGGTAAGAGCGATTAAGAACAGTAAAGTGCTCGCGATAGGTGGCGATGTCTTTGGCGATCTGCTGGGAGACAACAGGGAAGTTCAATCGTATATGGCTCAGCTGCTCTCGGATAGGCTAGGCAAAACCAACGCCGCACGGGCACGCGATTTTGAATCGTGCATGAGTGGCCGCATTGATGAAATTGTTCCTGCCGAGCTTTTTCAGATTTTTCATATGCACCAGAAAACAGGGGTTCTCTCCCTCGAACTGCCGGGCGGAAAAGGAAAGGTCGCTTTTCGTGAAGGCTGCATTATTAATGCCAGCTACTGTGAGCATGCCAATCAGGAGGCCATATTTAAAATTTTAGCCGAAAAAAAAGGTTTCTACCGCTTTACTTCAGGCCTCTCCCCAAGTGAAATGAGGGCTGCAGAGATTGGGGATTTTATGATGCTGCTTATGGAAGGTGTTAAGCGGGTCGATGAGGAACATGACCGTTCATAATAACAATTTTCTGCTAATCCGCTGTTGTTTGAAAAGGGGGCAGTTGGAGGATCTCTAAAAAGCTGTTGACGTGATATTCTGCCTGAAGATTTGGGCTTTTAAAGGCAATCAAGGATACATTGCAGCTTTTAGCGTGTTGCTCATCAATGACAGAATCGCCAATGAAAATTGTTTCCTCTGGTTTACAGTCGTAATAATCAAGAATTTCAAGGAGCCCATCCGGGGCGGGCTTTGGTCGTTTTGCTGTGGCTGCAGTCACTATCTTACCGAAATAATCCTCCAGCTTATAGCTCTTGAGGAGCGGAATCATGGTGTTCGTCCGGTTGGTTGAGATTGCCAAGTGGTATTTTTTGTGGGTGACTTCAAGAAAATCCACCAGGTCCGCTTCCATCTCCATGTATTGTAAAAAATGCGCGTATTCGCAGGATAGCCTAAATGCGTGGACTTCCTCAAGTGTAGGTTTTTTGTAATGACGAAAGATATGTTGTACGGAATCGGTCACACTACTCATATGGACAAAATTCTCTTCATTCTCGTCCATGGGGGGAAATCCGAAATGGGTCAGCAGGTGGTTGTAAAATTTGCAATTGGCTTTCTTGGAATTAAACATGACGCCGTCGCAGTCGAATACAATCAATTTTAGCATAAAGAGAGCTTTTTTATGGATGTTAAAATGAAAAAGAGAACGTCAAAATGGTGCAAAGAGTTGCTGCTGTAGCCAATCAATGCCAAAGAGTAACAGTGCCTCATCGTTATCAAGGCGCTTCTTGTCATCCGGGCTGAGGGTGATTGCTTCAAGCTGGTCGCTTAAAACCTTCTCTCTGAATGTATCAATATTATAAAGTGCCAGAATAAAAAGTTCGATCTGTTTTGCCGAGGGAATAAAGCCTTTACGTATCGAATCATGCTGAAGAATTACTGCCAAGGCATCGTTAAAGCTGTTGTAACTCAACAAATCCTGTTCCTTACAATATTGCAGGGCTGTGTGATTCACCTGCTCATGAAAACCCAGGCAGTGTTCTTCCTGCATCAGAACGAAATGTTCCTTCATTGTCTGATTATCATCCCGCATGACGGCCCGGCCAAGCGGGTAGGCCCGGCAGGCGGCTGGGCGGTGAGGATAGACGGAACAACCATGCTTCGCTAAGAAGACACAGCTGGCCCTGCCGTCATCTACCATAGTGAGATACAACCTGGGAAACGGCTCGCCAGGGTCCTGTTCGATAATAATATGACTGTCGAGCAATTGTTCGGAGGTGAGGCCGGTTGCAATTCTCAACCGCAGTACATCGTACGGGCTCAGAGCAAGCTCCAGCATGCGGCAGCAGTCGGTGAAGCACTTGACGTCCTTGTGACAGGAAAAGGTGAACGTGTCATTACCTGCCAGACGGCGAACTGCTTGCGGTAAACGAGTTGGTTGTGTCATTGTTTTCTCTAGCCCCAATCGGCGAACAGAAAATGAATTGGGATAATCCCCTGTTTGAGATTATTTTCTGCCGGAAAACCGCAGAAAATAATCTCAAATTTCTCGCTTCTAAGCCAGCTGCTTTTTTCGTAGAGTAAGTAACGGACTTGCTATGAAAATGGAGGAATACGTACCAACCACTATTCCGGTCAACAGGGCGAAGGCAAAGTCATGAATAACAGCACCGCCCATGAGAAAAAGGGCGAAAAGAACGATAACAGTTGTCCCCGAGGTAACAATGGTTCTACTGAGAGTCTGATTGATACTGTCGTTGATAACCTCAAGGAAAGAGTGTGTACCAGATTTGTGCATATTTTCTCTGATCCTGTCAAAAACAATAACTGAGTCATTAAGAGAATAACCAGCTAAAGTGAGCAGTGCAGTAACGAGAAGCAAGGTGATTTCCACATTCATGATCCAGCAGATGCCCAGTACCACCATGACATCATGAAAGGTAGCCGCCGCGGCTGCAAGACCAAAGCGGATGTCGAAGCGTATAGCCAGGTAAATGATAACACCGGCAAGGGATATGAGGATGGCTTCAATGGCCTTATTGCGGAGTACTGAACTGACGGAGGAACCTATCTCCGATTGACTTTCCAGGATGAAATGTTTTTCAGGTAATTCGGTGGAGAGGATTTTACCGACAGATTCCTCAAAATTGCCAACGACAGCTTCAGATTGTTTAACCTTGATCATAAGCCGATGTTCGTTCTCGACCTCTTGCAGGTTGATATCTTTCATATTGTTTTTGCTGAAGGCATTTCGTACTTCGGACATAGTGAAATCCTGATCCGCTTTGTACTGAAGGAGCGAGCCGCCTGAAAAGTCGACGCCCATGTTGGCATGGCCTCTTGCGATCTGAATGAGAGCCACAAAACCGATCACAACCATAACTGCCGAAATTGTGTAAGTAATGTTTTTGATTTTCATAAAATCAAAGTTTGGCTTTTTGGTGAAGCGCATGAAATTGAGCTTCTTCATCGGGCGTACTGCGTTGATCGTGTCAAAAACCACCCGCGAATAGAAGAGGGAGGCAAAGAGATTAAAAATAATACCCAAGGAAAGGGTAATGGCAAATCCTTTGATTGGTCCGGTGCCGAACATGAAAAGAGCCAATGCGGTGATGAGGGTCGTCACTTGCGAGTCTACGATAGTGGAAAAGGCGTTGCTGAAGCCCCCATCAATGCTGGACCTGACTGATTTCCCAAGGGCATATTCTTCGCGCATCCTCTCAAAAATAAGCACATTGGCATCCACAGCCATACCAATTGACAGGATAATTCCGGCAATACCCGGAAGAGTGAGAGTGGCGTTGAGGATGGCCAGCCCGGAGAAAAGCAGGAGGATATTAAGAGCTAAGGCCGTATTGGCTATAAGGCCTGAGAGTCTGTAATAGATAAACATAAAGGAAATAACCAGCAGGGTGCCGAAGAGACCTGAAGATATTCCTTTGTTGATAGAGTCCTGGCCAAGAGTTGCCCCGACTGTCACATTTTGGATTATATCCACGGGTGCTGGCAGGGCACCGACTCTAAGGACGATGGCAAGATCTGCCGCCTCCTCGTGCGTGAAACTGCCGCTGATTTGAGCAGAACCTCCCAGTATCCTTTCACGGATGACAGGGGCCGAGCGGACAACACCATCGAGAACAATAGCCATCCGTCTGCCGACATTTTTTTCAGTTATGTGGGCAAAGATCTTTCCGCCGCGACCAGTCAAATCGAGGCTTACATAGGGTTCATTAAAATTACCACCGATCCGTACCTGAGCGTCTTTAATCATATCGCCGGTCATAAGGATCTTGTTTTCTAGAAGCAGTGGAGTCAGAGTTTCTTTCTTTGTTGTTTTATCGACCTCTTTCTCAAAGTTGATCGAGGTGTTGTCAGGGAGTCGGCCTTGTAAGGCCCGATTAAGCTTAGTAATGCTTTCGCCATCCTTCCATTCTTTTGCCGCCTTGGCTTGGGCGATAAGTTCATAAAGATTCAGACCGGCTTTTTCGGCGACAAGCTTGAACTCAAGCTGGGCGGTATCACCAAGGAGTTTTAAGGCGCGTTTGGGATCTTTAACTCCGGGGAGTTGGATAACAATTTCGTCATCACCCTGACGAATAATGACTGGTTCGGCTACGCCAAACTGATCAATCCGGTTACGGAGAATCTCAAGCGATTGATCCACGGCGTGGGTTCTGATATAGGCCTTTTTATCCTTTTTCAGAGTAAGGAAGATACGTGGAAAACTGCCTTCCTGAGCTTCGACCTTCGCATCAATATCAGGAAAATCTTCACCGATGAGATTGGTCACCTTATCGACAGAAGTCGCGTTGGGCAAGGTGAAAACAATTGTGTCAGGAGATGAGGATGGACTTCTGACAGCGCTAATGGAATCCTCAGAGAGACTCTCTTTGAGATCATTGGCGGCTAATTCCAGTGAGTTTTCTTCGGCCTTTTGCAGGTTGACCTTGAGTATCAGATGCATTCCGCCCTGGAGATCAAGGCCAAGACGCAGTCCTTCGGGCGCCATGTAGGTTTTCCACCAGGTAGGAGTGTCCTTGTAAAAAGAAGGAACTACGGTAATAAAGGCAAGGAGGATGACCGATACAATAAGGGTGAGTTTTAATTTAAGTGCTGTATTCATGGATATCCTTGGAGGTTTCTGTAGAGTAAGGCTTGGTTTTGAGCTGCATTAGGCATTAATTTTAAACTTCCCGATTATACCCCAATACCCGAATCTTGCAAGGCTCAGTGCACGATAATTAGTGCCTTACGGATTACTGTCCTGTTTTCTATAAACTATTAATTTGTCTTGAGATGCTTACCATGGGGTTCTTACTGTTAATAAAAGGAGAAAGAAGGTATGACTTGAAAGAGAAATGATCCTTGCGATAATTAAGGCCAGAAAGTAAATTTTCACCTTTTGTTGTTGTCTGAAGGTTGGAAGTTCTCGAAACAACGTACCAATAATTCATAACGGAGATGGAAAAGGTGTATACCCAGATTTATATATTGCGATTCCCAAAAGATACCAGTGATCAGCCATTTATCTATCGATTGGTTAAAGAATATGAGCTCGAGTTCAATATCCTTAAAGCCGATATTCTTTTGCAGCGAGAAGGATTGATGATCATCGAACTTAAGGGAAGCACCAAAACGAATGTACAGGCCGGGCTCGACTATCTGAGGAAATTGGGAGTGGTCGTTGAGCGAATGGCCGCAAGAATCCGTCGGGATGACGAAAACTGCTTTCAGTGCGGAGCGTGTACAGGCGTCTGTGCTTCAGGGGCGCTTTTTGTGCAGCGTCCGGAAATGTCAATAGTTTTTGATGCTGAAAAGTGTATAGGTTGCGGCCTTTGTGTTCCTATTTGCCCGGTGAGAGCAATGGAAGTATCGCTTGATGATAAATGGATATTTTCTGAAAAATACATGGACTAAGTTGGATAGGCACTGTAGTTCAGTACAATTTTTGTGCTGAACTACAGTCTTAGGCTTTCAGTCGTCGAAAAAGATCTATCTTTTCTGCTGTTCTGTCTGGGAATTATTATTCCTGAGGAACAGTAGTGTTTTCCTTTTCGTCATTGAGACCAAAAATCGTCCAGTCGGGAAGACTGAGCTTGGGAAACCATGCTGCCAGGCGCGATTGAGGGGGATCTCCCGCTTCAATACGAGTGAGCATTTTCTGTGCTTTTGGTGCTATATCTGTTTCCGGATACATGGCCAGCAAGTATTTCAGTCGAACTATGGCCTGATCGTATTTTGCCGTTCGTATATAGTATTCGACGACGAAGTATTCATGGTCGGCCAAAAACTCGGTTGCGTCAGAAATGAGTGCTTTTGCTTCATCAGTATAGGGAGAATTCGGATATGCTTTTAGCAGTTGCCTAAACATCTCAATTGACTTGATAGCACCGGTCGTATCTCTATCTATCCGGTCAATCTGTTTGTAATTGCACATCCCCTTTTGGAACATCACATAAGGGATGCTTTCGTTGGTAGGGTGACGATTTTCAAACTCCTCGTACAAGAGCAACGCTTCCACGTAACGTTCAAGATAAAAACTACAATCCGCAGCTTTCAACTCAGCAAGTGTCGCCTCAGAACTGAAAGGGTATTTCTCCAGTATCTCTTGAAAAAACTCTATAGCGGTAAAATATTTACCGACACTATAGTCGTCCATACCGTTGATCAATAAGGCTTTGGCCGGGAGATTCAGGTCAGTACCGGCTATTTCGTTTCCATCCTCATCAATTTTTGTGAAATTAAAGGTATCTTGTAGTTCACTACAACCGCTGAAAGCGAGAAGTAACAAAAGGGTGAGTACAAGCGTTGAGAGGTTGCGAATATAGTAAGATTTGGGCAGCTTCATTGGCGATTTGTCTGTTAGGGGGTCTTGAGGTTTTGTAAGTACTTTTCTGCTGCCAGTACAGCGACGGCGCCTTCGCCAGCAGCATTGACAATTTGTCTCACATCTTTACTGACAATATCGCCGGCAGCTAATATTCCAGGCAGCGCGGTTTGTGATTCTCCATCGATGGGAATAAAACCCCATTTGTCCGCTTGCAAAAGCGTAAGTGGTAGCCCCTGGTTGTTGGGAGTAACTCCGATCAAAATAAAAACACCCTGAACATTGAGGGTCGATGTCGTCCCGTCATTGGCCAGAAGTTTGATGCTTTCCACCTCTTTGTCACCCTCGATGGAGGTGACCCGGGAATTCCAGATAAATTCAATCTTTTCGTTGGCAAAGGCGATTTCCTGGATGATCTTTGTTGCCCGGAGTTCTTCCCGGCGATGAATAACCGTAACCTTGCTGGCGAATTTGGTCAGGTATTCAGCCTCCTGTATGGCGGTGTTACCACCACCAATGACGGCCACATGCATATTTCGGTAGAAGGGGGCATCACATGTCCCGCAATAAGAAACACCTTTGCCCCGCATTTCAGCTTCCCCTGGTACGTTCAGGGTGTTGGCACTGGCACCGGTACAAAGTATCAACGTATCACAACTGACCTGGCCACCTCCTTCGAGATGAAGAATATGAGGTCCACCTTCTTTTGGGTCGACACTGGTCACACATGCCAGCTCGATGTTCAGGTCGAATCGCTTGGCATGAAGGGTCATCTTTTCCACAAGATCAAAGCCAGTCAAGCCTTCCGGGAACCCAGGATAATTGTCTACCCAGTCGGTGAGCAGGACTTGTCCGCCTGGAGCCCCTTTTTCGATGAGTACATGGTCGAGTCGGGCTCGGGCCGCATAGAGTCCGGCGGATAATCCCGCAGGACCTCCACCCAGGATGACAAGTTCGTAGTGATCTTTCATTGTTGTCAGTGTTTACAAAAAATAATAAAAAAGCTGTCTTTCTTGCAGATTAGTAACAATCCAACAGGAAAGGCAGCCTAAAATTTGGATTACTTAGCCTTGTCGATGAGAGCGATGAGCTGCGTTTTGCCAACAGAACCTGTGATCTGGTCAACGACCTGGCCACCTTTGAACAGGATGAGAGTTGGTATTGCGCGAATGCCAAACTTGCCAGGAGTAGCAGGGTTGTCGTCAACATTCATCTTTGCAATAGTCACTTTTCCCTCGTACTCTACTGCGAGATCTTCAATGACCGGCCCTATTGCTTTACATGGTCCACACCACGGAGCCCAGAAGTCAACCAAGGTCGGTTGCTCTGATTTAACTACGTCATCAAAGCTTCCATCACTAAGTTCTTGGACTTTATCACTCGCCATTATTTTCTCCTTTGCTAATTGAGATTAAATTAAGTCTGAATGCACAGATTAGAGGATTCCCTAAATCAGAAAAATATCTTCGACTACTTTACCTTTTGCCTCAATGGCTGACAAGTAGAAAAAGACAACTATGTTTGTTGCAAAAAAGTTAATAACAAACGATTTTTTATATTGTGTATAAAAGTGTAAAAAATCAAGGGGGGTAGAAAAATGGCAGAAAAACATACACCATGTTATATTGATTTTCGAAAAAAATTGGAGAGTCGAACTGTCTCATTTTTGTATTAAAGTATAATTGGCATGGATCGCTGATTATACCCCTTGACGAATGGATTTCCTTACAAAAAAATAAAGTAGCACAACCAAATTGAATTACTAATAAAGGAGTCTCGATGAAATATACAACCTCAGTAAAACTATTTGAACAGGCAAAAAAATATATTCCCGGTGGCGTGAACAGCCCGGTAAGGGCCTGTCGTTCCGTTGGCCGCGACCCGATCTTTATAACCAAGGCTTCCGGTGCGACCCTTACCGACGCAGATGGCAATGAATATGTTGATTTCGTCTGTTCCTGGGGGCCGATGATTATGGGCCATGCCCATCCTGATATTATTGGGGCTGTCCAGAAAACCGCGGCCTTGGGCACCAGCTTTGGGGCACCAACTCCGGTGGAAATTGATTTGGCGGCGATGGTGGTTGAGGCACTGCCCTCTGTTGATAAGGTCAGATTTGTCAACTCGGGAACCGAGGCAACTATGAGCGCTGTCCGGCTTGCCAGGGGCTATACCGGCAAAAAAGTCATCGTTAAATTTGACGGTTGCTATCATGGTCATTCAGACTCGTTTCTTGTCAAAGCTGGTTCAGGACTGATAACTTTAGGTATACCTGGTAGCCCTGGAGTGCCGGAAGAAATTGTCAAAAACACTCTGTCTATCCCATATAATGATCTGGTTGCTCTCGAGGAAACCTTGCGCAATGAAGAGCTGGACATCGCTTGTGTCATTGTTGAGCCAGTGGCAGGGAATATGGGCTGCGTACCAGCTAAACCTGGTTTTCTTGCAAAATTGAGAGAGCTTACCCACGAGTTGGGAATCGTACTGATTTTCGATGAGGTTATTACCGGTTTTAGGCTAAGTTACGGTGGCGCGCAGCAATATTATAATATAGCTCCTGATCTGACTTGCCTTGGCAAGATTATCGGTGGTGGCCTGCCCGTTGGTGCCTATGGCGGCAAAGCTGAAATTATGAATTGTGTCTCCCCGGATGGTCCGGTGTACCAGGCTGGCACACTTTCTGGTAATCCTCTGGCTATGGCTGCGGGAATAGCGGCTTTGAAGCTGTTGCAAAAACCTGACTTTTATGAGCAGCTTGAAGAAAAAGCGGCTGGATATGCCGGAAGGCTCGAAAGTATAGCTGCTTCTGTGGGGGTTCCGGTGCAGCTTAACAGAGTTGCCAGTATGATGACTGGTTTTTTTGCCACAGAACCGGTGACTGATTATGAATCGGCGATGAAGGCTGATGTGAAAAGATATGCACAACATTATTGTCAAATGTTGGATAAGGGAATATACCTTGCACCCTCACAGTTCGAAGTGGCCTTTATCTCGGCAGTTCAGACAGAAGGAGATCTCGAAAAGGCATTGAAAATGACTGAATGGTCATTCAAAAAAATGCTCGAAAAGTGAAAAAATATTGACTTTGACAGGCAGTCATGATACCAAACTCGTTTATATTATAAAGTAATTGTAGCATTAGAAATTGTGGGTGAACAAAATGTCAGATGTAAAGAAGGAATTTGTTCAACTGCTGGCCAATTACGGACATATTGGATTTACCTTTGTCGCTTCTATCGTCATCGGCATGGGTGGTGGTATTTATCTTGACCAGAAATTTTTTGAAGGGCGTACTAGTCCGTGGTTTACTTTTATCGGTTTAGCTCTTGGTATTGCCGCAGGTTACAAAGCTTTATTTGAGGTCATCTGGCGGGATAAGAAGGTCGAAGAAAATAAGGCTGAAGAAAAAAAGAATCACGAAGGCTAGAGGGTTGTGTGACAGAGAATTTGTTGTCCCTGCAGAAAATGCAGGTAATAAGCTGGACCCTGCTGGCAATTATGACATTGGGTTCAGCGGTGTTGGTTTCTCTGTGGTTTGCCTGGTCGGTTTTTGCCGGGGGTGTCCTTTCGATATGTAGTTTTTGGGTATCGAATAAAGATATAATGAGGATGGTTGGCTCAATATCTTCGTTACCATCTCTTGAAGACCGGAAGGCGCAGGCTCAGCAAGGGCAGAAGGGCTATCTGCTGAAATTTTGGTTACGCATTGTAATTATAGGTGTTGTCTTACTTTTGCTGATTAAGAGCAGGGCGGTCAACATCTTTGGCTTGATTTTAGGGTTGTCAACGGTAGTGATTGCGATCACATTCATCTCTATGAATGTGGCCAGGCGCTATTTCTTCAGAGGGAGGAGGTAAAAGGAGTTATGGAACATCCGATACTATTTATTTCAATTATCCTTGAAAAACTGGGACTACCTGTCCCGCACGGTCCTGTAGGGCATACGTTTCTGGAGAAGCTGTGTGAACCTTACATGACCTACACCTGGCTGGTCATGGCCTTTCTTTTTCTGGTATCCAGGCTGACTCTTGGCAATCTGGAAATGATTCCGGGAAAAGGACAGAATTTCTGGGAATTGGTAATCGGCGGAATGGATGACTTTTTCACCGACAATATGGGCAGGGAAATGGCGGATAAGTTCTTTCCGATGATCGCAACTTTTGCATTATATATAGCGGTTGCAAACCTCATTGGGCTTATTCCCGGGTTCATGTCTCCGACCTCAAGTCTTAATACCACTTTGGCCTTGACGCTTATCGTCTGGTTTAGCCATCACCTTATTGGTTTTCGCGAGCACGGATTAAGCTATTATAAGCATTTTATGGGCCCGGTCTGGTGGTTGGTGCCTCTCTTATTGCCAATTGAGATCATTAGTAATCTGGCACGTCTTCTCTCCCTCTCTATTCGTCTTTTTGGTAATATCATGGCGAAAGAGACTCTTTTGGCGATTTTGTTTATGCTGGCAGGTGGCTTTTTTGCTCCTCTGCCGATCATGATCCTCGGTGTTCTTGTATCAGTTGTACAGGCAATGGTTTTTGTCCTCTTGACTGTTGTTTACTTTTCACAAGCAAAAGAGCATGCTCATTGATAAGCGACATCCTGATTGGTTGATAACATCAGAATGTCGGATTTATACATTAGATTTGAAGTAGCAAAAAAAAAATAAGAAGAAGGCCAAAACAACTAAACTTTTTAAGGAGAAAACAATGGAAGGAAATCTTCAATTAGCTTTGATTTGTATCGGTGCTGCACTTTCAATCGGTCTTGCTGGACTGGGAGCTGGTATTGGTATTGGTTCTGTTGGTAATGGTGCCTGTCAGGGACTTGCAAGAAACCCTGAAGTACAGCCTAAGTTGATGGTTTTCATGATTCTCGGTATGGCACTTGCTGAGTCTGTTGCTATTTACGGACTGGTTATTTCTCTGATTCTTCTTTATGCAAACCCACTGTTGGGCTAAGAATGTTGAGAACATAACGATCGCATTTTGATCGTAAAAACGGGCTACAGAGCATTCTGTAGCCCGTTTTTCATTTTATAGAGGTTGCAAAATCACTGGAGGGGTTGTTATGGACGTCGATTTTGATGAGCATATAATTATTCATCCACGCAGACATAAAAAAGAAAAATCAATTCCAGAAAATGGTCTCTTACTGGTGAATCCATCTGAGGCCTCCGACTGTCTCGGCCGATTAAAGAGAAATGGTGCCGCGTCGCATACGCTCTTCAATTCAGGCATGGTTGTCGCCGGTGACCCCGCCTATTTTGTGGCTGGACCTGCCATCGGGGCACCAATGGCCGTTCTTACTTTGGAGAAACTGATTGCTCTTGGTGCAAAAAGAATTATCCTCTTTGGCTGGTGCGGAGCAATTGCAAAAGCTTTACGGCTGGGTGATGTTCTAGTGCCAGACGAAGCCCTTTCTGGTGAGGGGACGTCTCGATATTATTTTTCCGGGGATGAGACTGGGCCCGATGCAAATCTTTCGTCACAGATAGTAAACGCTTTTACTGAGCATGATATACCGATTCAGAGGGGCTGTGTCTGGTCAACTGATGCGGTGTACCGGGAGGATAGGCGTATGTTGAATAAGCTCTGTCTGGAGAAAGGTGTTGGCGCCGTAGACATGGAATTTTCGGCTCTTTGTACTGTTGCAAAATTCAGGAAGGTCCAATTTGCAGCTGTACTCACCGTTTCAGATGAACTCTGGGGTGATTCCTGGCGACCAGGGTTTTCAAAACAGACTTTTTTGGAACAAAAACAAGCGGCATTAAAATTGCTCCTTGAAAAGATTGCTGGTTTTGGGGATAAATAATGGCTCTTTTTCATCTTATTAGTCTTGGCTGTGCGAAAAATCTGGTCGATTCCGAAGTCATGCTTGGTTCCATGACAGCTGCTGGCTGGGAGTTGGTGGACAATCCATACGACGCTGATCTTCTCATCCTTAATACCTGCGGCTTTATCCAGCCTGCGGTGGAAGAGGCCATTGGCGAGATATTTGAGCTTGTCGGGGTTAAAGAACAAGCACCTGAGAAAAAGATTGTGGTTGTCGGCTGTCTTGTCCAGCGTTACCAGGAAAAATTACTTGAGGATCTTCCCGAGATAGATCTTTTTATTGGCACCGAAGGGGCTGCTGATATTGCCCAATATGTCGCTCAGCTGGCAGCTGGCAGTGTGCAGGACCGGGTACTGTTGCCAAAAAGAATGCTTATGTCCAGTACTACTCCACGCATAATCTCTACCCCAGGTGCTCGGGCATGGCTGAAAATAACCGAAGGCTGTGACAATAGATGTTCTTATTGCATGATTCCTTCAATCCGCGGTCCACTGCGTAGTCGGACTATTGATGACCTCACCAGGGAAGCGAAAAACTTGCAGGCGAGTGGTGTTAAAGAGCTGTCGATTGTCGCCCAGGATAGTACCGCGTATGGCAACGATCTAGCAAAGGGGCAGAATCTTGTCCGGCTGATGGAACAGCTGCTACGTCGAACATCCATCCCATGGCTTCGGCTGCTGTATCTGTATCCAACGGGGATAAGTGATGAATTGTTGCAGTTGATGGCAGGTCATCCACGAATAGTGCCGTATCTCGATATCCCGATGCAACATGTGAATGATAGAATCCTCCATTCCATGAACCGCCGCTATGGTTCAGAACAGCTTTTTGAGACCATCAACCGAATCAGAACCGTTCTGCCGGATATTGCTCTCAGAACTACATTCCTTGTGGGCTTCCCAGGAGAGACAGAACAGGACTTCCTGGAGATAGAGGCTTTTTTAAAACAAACAAATATCGATCATGTCGGCGTGTTTCCTTATGCCAATGAAGAGGGGTGCCCATCGGAAAGATTTGTCGATCAGTTGCCGGAGGAAGAAAAACGAAGACGATGTGACTACCTCCTCGGTGTACAGTCGGAGTTGTCCGCAGTTATTCAAAAGAAATATATTGGCAGGGTTGAGCCGGTTTTGGTTGAAGGCTTGAGTGGCGAAACCGATCTGTTGCTTGAGGGCAGAACCAGGTATCAGGCCCCTGAAGTTGATGGCTGTGTCTATATCAACGATGGTGTGGCAAGTCCAGGAGACATAGTTCAGGTACGTATTACTGATACTCAGGTGTATGATCTGATAGGCGGTATTGTAGAAAAGTAGATATTTATAAACAATCTACCTCCTCTTCAATCAGTCACATGTTCGTTAGACAACGCCTACTCAACTGGTCAATTGGCGGGCGTTGTGCTGGTGATCCGCTGCGTGTAGACAACTTATTTGCTGTTGTTCACTTTTTCCCGCAGTTCCTTGCCAACTTTGAAGAAGGGGAGTCTTTTCGGTTGAACCTTTATCTTCTTTCCAGTTTTAGGATTCCTGCCTTCGTACGAATCATATTTCTTAATGACAAAGCTGCCAAAGCCTCGAATTTCTATGCTTTCACCTTTGGCTAGCGCCTCGGTCATCGTTTCAATAACGGTGTTGGTTATTGCGGCGGCTTCACGATGAGGGATATTTATATCTTGCGCCAAGGCCTCGATGAGTTCTGATTTGTTCATGCGTAACTCCTGTCTCCGGAAAGCAAATTAAGGTCCTTCATAAACCTGCATTTGTATAATAATATTCGTAAAAAGTCGAAGAGATCCAAGTCTTACCCCGGAAGCTGAAAGGTAAAAAGAACAGAAAAAACAAAACGTTACGTGCAAAAATATAGGTTTCGAATAAAGACTTTTCTCCCTAACTATTTAGATTTAATCAGCTATTTTAGGATTTGTAAAGAAAATTCTACAAAAAGATCTTATTTAAATCTGAAGGGTTAAGTTGTTTATAAGCTCCGAGGGCAAGACGGCCAAGGGTGAGTTTTCCATAGGCAGTTCGCTTCAACTGAAGGACATGGTTGCCGATGAGATCAAACATTTTCCTAACCTGTCGTTTCCTGCCTTCGTGAATGGTAATTTTAACCAGGCAATTTCCACCCACTTTAGCTACTATTGATACAATGGCAGGTGAGGTCATTTTCCCCTCCAGCAGGATGCCGCGCTCAAGGAGGGCTATTTTGTTTTTTTGAGGATGTCCTTTGACCAGAGCCTCATAGGTTTTGTCGATTCCGTGGCTGGGATGCTGCAGCTTCTGAGCAAACTCTCCGTCATTTGTCAGGATTAAGGCCCCTTCGGTATCGAGATCCAGTCGGCCAACGGGGAAAAGGCGCACCTTTGCCTCTTTGATAAGAGAGGTGACGATCGGCCTCCCTTGCGGATCAGACAGGGTTGTGACGTATCCCTTGGGTTTGTTCAGCAGGTAATAAAGCAATTGCTCTTTTGCCTCAAGCGGTTTGCCATCAAAGGTGATCCTGTTTTTCCCAGGGATTACCTGCAGACCCATTTCTCTTACAATGACGCCGTCAATGGCAACACGACCTGCACTTATGAATTCTTCGGCCTTGCGTCTGGAGGCAATTCCGCACTGGGCAATGTATTTTTGTAACCGTATTGATTCGTTCATCGCCATTCCGCAGGAATAATCTTTGCAAATTTACTGTCCACCAGCTCTTTGGTTGCTTGATCGACTTCGAGGATATCTGTGTACCAGGGTTTCATTCGACAATCTATGGTGATGGGTGGCTGGAGACCTACATGAAATCGATTAACGGAGGCAGTTCTTGCCTGAATGTCCGCCGCCGGTTCGAAACGGGTGAAAATTGACCAAAGAAAATCCTGCATAGAGGCAGTCGTCTCATCACAATTGTCTACTAAGAAGAGCACTGGCCACTCCTGTAATTCATCGCTTTCGGAGAGTTGTTGGGCCAGAAAGGGATTTTCTTTGTAGGGGCACCCCTGGACAACCATGGTACCGGGCAAAAACACCTTAGGTTTAATGCAGCCAGGGGGCAGTGTGCCGGAAAAATTCTTCGGCAGGTCTCTTTTTTTCTCTTTGCCGAGCCCCATAAGCAAAGCCTTAGAGCCTTTATTGACGGAAGGACCGGTGTAATCGAGAGTATCCTGGGAGACATTGGCGAAGACAAATAGATCCTGTTGCCACTGGACCCTCTCAAGAACATGAACCCACAATTGACCGAAGTCAGTAATATCTATATCTCCGTCGGTGATAATGAGAAATTTGGTGAGAGACAGTTGCCCTTCTCCTAAAATGCGGAGGCCACAACCAAAGGCTTCTCTCGGGTACCTGTTTTCCACCTTGGCGGCGGCCAGACAGTGAAACCCGGTTTCACCAAAAGTTTTTAATTCCTTTACCCCCTTCATGACCAGCGGAAAGAGTGGGGAGAGCAGCTCCTGGAGGAAGTCGCCGATAAAAAAATCTTCTTGCCTGGGGCGGCCGACCACCGTCGCTGGATAGATAGCATTGTCTCTATGGTAGAGGTGGCTGACTTGAAAAACTGGATATTCATGCTCCAGAGAATCATAGCCGTAATGATCGCCAAAAGGACCCTCCGGGTGACGGAGATGCGGTGGCACCTGACCTTTAATGGCGAACTCGGCGTTGGCCACCAGTCTGTGGCCACCTAAGGGGTCGTCGGTCATTTTGAGTTTGTCGCCAATGAGCAGGGAGGTCAGCATCAGTTCCGGCAGGTCCTCGGGCAGTGGCGCGATGGCTGACAGCATGAGAGCCGGTGGCCCGCCAATAAAAAGAGTCAGCGGCAGCGGACGGTTCTGCTTTTCCGCCTCAAAATAATGATTGCCTCCACCTTTGTGTATCTGCCAGTGTATGCCGGTGGTGACATCATCATGTCTCTGAATCCGGTACATGCCAAGATTGTGGCCTTTGCCATCGGGGTGTTCGGTATAGACCAGCGGCAGGGTGACAAAGGGGCCACCGTCGCTATGCCAGGACGTCAGCATGGGCAGCGAACTGAGTTTTGCGGGTGTCTGGCAGTTCTCAAGGATTGGACCATGGCTTTCATTTTTTAAGCCAATCTTCAGCCCATCCCAGAAAAGGTTGCGGTTCTGCCAGATTTTGCCCATCGACAGTGGCATAATGGATTCAGCAAGCCGTACAACATCCCGGACAAATTGTTGCGGCTTGTTGCCAAAGGCCAGCTCGAGTCTTTTGTTGGTGCCAAAGAGGTTGGTGGTGACGGGAAAGTTTGAACCTTTAACTTTGGTAAACAACAGGGCAGGGCCGCCTTTTTCTATGACACGCCGGTGAATCTCGGCGATTTCCAGATAAGGGTCAACTTCCTCATCTATTATCAGCAGTTGATTTTCTTTTTTCAGTACATCTAAATAACTACGTAGATCGTAGAGCTTCGTCATACCCACAGCCTACTCCTTGTGTTCGTGGTGGTGATGTGTGTCGCCAAGAAATACGCGATGGTATTCGCTCTCACTGAGATGCTTTCTTAACAGTTCCATAAAATGATCGGTCAATTGAATAATCTCTTCACTGGAAAGTCTGGAGGCAAAGAGGCTGGAAAACTCAGTCTGTCCGCCAAGTTGAAGAAAAGTAGCAAGTGATTGACGATCAAGGTCTTCGGTCAGGCCGAAACAAATTTTTGACGGATCAGGTTTTATCATGGGTGTTCCAGGGGGCTATAAACCCGCGATCAGGATGAGTCTGCAGCTTATTTTGTGTCAGTGAAAATTTTCCAATTCACCAAGCGACGCCGTGGACCGTCATATTCACAAAAAAACACCTTTTGCCAGGTGCCCAGCTGAAGGCGACCGTTATCAATATGGATAGTCAGCGAGCTGCCTGTGAGCAGGGCCATGATATGCGATGGTGAATTGCCTTCGCTGTGTTTATATCTCAGGTCATGGGGTACCATTTGCTTAAGACCACTTATGATATCTTGACAAACGTCCGGGTCTGCACCTTCGTTGATAGTGAGACCGGCAGTTGTGTGAGGATTGAAGAGATAGAGTATCCCAGAAGAAATTGACTGGTTTCGGATGATTTTGTCAAGCTCTGTGGTGATGCTCACCAGTTCCATCTTCGTTGCCGTGGTGATATTCAATGTCCCGCTGATCATATGTTCTCCTCTTTTAGTCAATCGCCACGTGGGGCCAGAATAGAGCTATACTATGTGAAAAACCAAGATAATACGAATCAAGAATGAGAATACCTCTAAAAATATCGAATATATGATCTTTTTGTGCGTGGGTCAATCCTTGCAGAAAACGCTTTCGGCAATAGCGTTGAAATGTCGAACAGCAAAAAAAGTAAGCCAACCTCTTCTGAATCCAATTACGAGATTTTGTTGCCGACTTGACATCAGTACTTTTGCGAATACTATAGTAGTCTATATATTGAAGGTAATGATCTGGCGAATGGCAAAGCTCAGGTGCAGAGGAGTTCGGACGAGAGTGGCAAGGCAGAATGAACAAATAAAGAAAATTTGGATGGTTAGCAGGGAGTACGGCAGTATTGCCGGCGCTGGTGGCGTCAAGGATGTCGCCTGTCAATTGGCTGAGGCTTTGGCGCGCTGGACAGGACGTACACTTCACGTTGTACTGCCCTTGTATGGTTTTGTTAATGCCCAATCCCTCGGGTTTCAGTTGCTGCAGGATCCTCTCTGCCCGGACACGGTGCTACGTTTACCCATTGACATGAATTTGCCGGACAGCAGCGTCAGTGAAGAGGTCAGCTTTTGGTATAAAAAGATTAATCGGGTTCATCTCTATCTTGTTGAGGCCAAACGTTTTTCCGAAAAAACGGATGTCTATACGTATACTGAGGAGGATGAAAAAAAAGTTTCCTGGCAGAAAAGGGCGATGGGCCATCACGATTATTTTGCCATGAATCTTTTGCACCAGAAAGCAGCACTGGAGCTCATGATAAGTCTTGGTGAAAGACCGGATGTGATTCATTGCCATGACGGACACACTGCGACATTACCTGCCCTTATCCGTCAAATTCCTGGCTATCGCAGTTATTTCAGGGGGACGGGATGTCTGGTTACAGTCCATAATGCGGGCTTGGGGTATCATCAGGATGTGGCGGATATTCCCTATGCCCGTTCCATTACCGGTCTCCCTGATCATGTGATTAATTCCAGTCTCCTGGATGGCAAGTTTGATCCTTTCCTGGTGGCGGGGCACTATGCAGTTCTGAACACCGTCAGTGAAAATTATGCCAGGGAGCTGCAGGAAACCAACAGTGATGAGCTGACCGGGTGGCTGGGCCATGAACTCAAACACCGAAACATTCGTTTGCAGGGGGTGACCAATGGCATTGAGCCTGGTTTATTTTCCTCCTCGGTTATCGCTGAAGGTGATCCGGAAATGTTGTTTGATCCCGGGAAGAGTGAAGATACCCTCTCGGGCAAAATGAATTGTAAATCCGCCCTTCTTGCACAACTCGCCAGCGGTGACAATATTCCAGGCGTTGAGCGTTTCGGTACACTGACCAAAAATATTGAGTACCCTCTTTTTACTTTTATCGGCCGCCTTAGTGAACAAAAAGGGGTGGATCTCCTGATGGAGGTCTTAGGTGTCCTGATGGAGAGAGATACGCGCGTGCAGATGGTCGTTCTCGGTAGCGGAGGTGATGACCTGCAATCGAGATTGATTGTGCTGACTGAAGATGTGCGGTTTCGAGGCAGGATGTGTTATCTGAAGGGCTTCAATCCAAACCTGGCAAATAAAATTTATGCTGCCGGTGATTTCTTTATTATCCCCTCAAGATACGAACCATGCGGCCTGACTGATTTTATCGCCCAGCTTTTTGGTAATATTCCCGTGGTTCATCATGTCGGTGGTTTGGTGAAGGTGAAAGATAAGATCACGGGGATCGCCTATCAGGGAAATTCGCCTGATGACTTGCTTGAGGCTCTTTTAAGAGCTTTGGCTTTGTTTGTTGATGCGCCCGCAAAACGGAAAATTCAGCTTCAGGCGGTGGAGGAGATTGCCAGGGAATATACCTGGGCAAAAGTTATGCGGAAGTACCTTGAGTTGTACGGTGAGGCGAAAAAGACGCAGACCTGCTTATAAGGTGGTGGAGATTGCAGAGCCTTTGCACACCGCGGTTAATGTATAAACAGTTTCTCTTAAGGTACTAAAAAAGGCGAGAAATTGATCAATCAAGACAAGATACTCTGGTCGGAAATAATGAATTATCCGTATGGTCGGACAGAAAAGATCGAAAACAGGAGAGGATTATGACAGTAAAAATAGGTATTAACGGCTTTGGTCGAATCGGCAGAAATATTTTTAGAGCAATAAGTAAAGATCCAGCATTTTCCGATGTTGAGGTTGTCGCCATTAATGATTTGACTGACAATGCAACTTTGGCGCACCTCTTAAAATACGATTCGGTTATGGGAATCTATGAAAAAGATGTCCAGAGTAACGAAAAAGGTATTGTAGTTGATGGCCGGGATGTCGCGGTCTCTAACCATCGGAGTCCTGCCGATATCCCCTGGGGTGCCTTGGGTGTTGAGTATGTCGCCGAGTGCACCGGGATTTTTCGTGATAGCGAATCAGCTCAGGCCCACCTTGATGGCGGTGCCAGTAAGGTGGTTATTTCGGCACCTGCCAAAGGAAGTGTCAAGACCATTGTCATGGGCGTAAATGAGGATGAGTATGATGCGACAATCCATCATGTGGTCTCTAATGCGTCCTGTACGACCAACTGCCTTGCGCCTTTTGCCAAGGTTATCCTCGATAATTTTGGTATAAAACGTGGTCTGATGACCACAATTCATGCCTACACCGGCGATCAGCGTCTGCTCGATTTCCCCCACTCCGACCCGCGCCGGGCGAGGGCCGCAGCTCTTTCGATGATTCCAACCAAAACCGGTGCAGCCGCAGCCGTTTCCCTTGTTATTCCCGAGTTGAAAGGTAAATTTGATGGCCTTGCCGTTCGGGTGCCGACGCCAACTGTTTCGCTGGTTGATGCGGTGATGGAAGTGGAAAAAGAAACCACAGTGGATGAGGTGAATCAGGCCCTTAAGGCGGCGACCAACAGATATCTGGGGTATACCGAATTACCGCTTGTCTCCATCGATTTCCAGGGGGATCCCCACTCTTCAGTAATAGATGCCCAGTCAACCAAGGTCATTGGTTCGACGGTCAAAGTGATGAGCTGGTATGATAACGAATGGGGCTATTCCAACAGAATGCTCGACCTTATCCTCCATATGGAGGCCAATAAGGCGATCTGATGTAGGGTATCAAGTGGTTTTGTGAATGAAAAACGCCTTTGGAGTTCACTTCAACGGCGTTTTTTTTAGCCCTTGCTATGGAGAGAAGTTATTCATTATATTGTAACATCGATCTGTTAAGAAAAATTAATTACTGGTTATTCCTCAAGTTTATACCTTAAAAGGGCTAGAGAAACGGATATGTCAAACAGCAATGGTGGGGCAACAATTGAGTCTGACGCGCTGAAAGCAAATTTACTTGAGACCGCGGGACATGTGGATATCGATCCGGAACTTCTCGTCTTGCTGGAGGTCGTTGAGCCGTTCAAAGGATTGCACTCGACTCTGGAAAAATTGCTCTATGAGGTCTGTCATCCGTTTCGAAATTGGAAAATCGTTCTGCCGCAACTCCGCAGTTTTGTCCTGAAAAACTTTGACCACTACAGAACCCACGAGAAGGGGCCTGAGGCTTTCGGGCTCTTTTATAGACTGTTCATGGAGGCGCTCCAGGATACCAAGCGGGACCCTGCTCTCCTCTCTCAGGTTGTCGCGGCCAAAATGCTTTGGCTCGAAAAACTGGTCAATAAATTCACTGCCGAAGATCTGCAAAGGTTTGAGCCGGAGTTAAATGCTGTCTTTGTTCATCTGATTGCACTGGACAAGAGTGACAGGCCCATCATGATCGAGATTGTGCAGGGCCAGCATCCACTCAATAAAATTGCCAAAAGAATGCTCGATGTTCTCGGCGAGGATCATAATAGTTATGATTTTCTTCCGCTCGCAAGACTCCTGCAGACCATTCTCAATCGCTGCTATGGCTATTGGCTGCATGAGGACGATCCGCTGTCCTGGTTTCTCGATCGTTGTTCTATCCCGGTGACTGATTTTCATTCTTCCCAATTATTTAGGGTCATCTCCCATGAGGTGATGGAAGAACATCTTAAGATTCTGCTGGCGCTGGAGCTGGAAAAAGACCCTCTATTCTGTTTGAAGCAGATGCTTGAGTTGCCCGATCATATCGATATTGTCAAATATTACCGGGATATGCCTAATAAACTTGTGGATGCTGAAGAGGTTTTCAGGCGTCTTGAGCAGAAAGGCCGGGCTTTCATTCATTACTTTAATGAAAATAGAAAGCTGCTTTTTCTTTTCAAAATCATGGATACCAAAGGATTGTATCTGATCCATGAGGAAACGTTGCGGGAGATAAACCGGAGCCTGGTGCAGTTGATCCGCGAGCAGACTTTTGAAGAGATAGAGGAGTTTTTGCTCACCACCTTCGAGCTGTTGAAGGCCAATGTTCGCAAATATCCCCATACTTCTCTCCAGTGTATTCAGGTCCTTGGGGCTGAAGTCTTCGATCGCGGTAATAGCCGTATGGTGGAGGCCTTTCTCTGGGGGGTGGTGCGATTTGGCTTTCAACATGCCAGCGTTGTCGGCGTGGATGAAAACTGGCAGCCCCTGACCAATCCCGCCCATCTGGCCAATATCAGGGTGTGGTTGTATCTTATTATGCGTGAGCCGAAATGGTGTTCAACGCTTTTTTCCGCCCTTATAATAAATCTGAAACTGTCCGGAACGTGCATAAAGGACACCGATCTGTTTCAACGTGATATTACCCAATTATTGAATCATCCCATCGAACCGATTTACAACCTCTCCAAGCAGTTCGCCAAGTTGATGCCTGTTTTCTTTAACGAAATTGGTTCAGAGGGCGAGCTGCGTGATGTGTCCACCGAACTTGACGAGATCCACAAACGTAAGGATGTGCTGATTCACTTTTTAAGGAAGCAGGGCCATGTGGAAAGTTCGAACCTCATTGTTGACTTTATTCAGGCCATAATTCTCTTCTGGAAAACTCGGGATAAGACCTTGCTCATCCCCTTTATTCCCGAGGAGGTATACCTTCAGGTGAAGACCAATGGCGAGTATATTGATGAGCAATTTATTCTCAGTGAGAGGTTCTGGAAGGAGATGGGGATTGACCGGATTGAGGGGATCCTGGCGCAGGACAGCGACCGGGTTGCGGCCTTCCTCCGTCGTCAGGAGGACCTGCATCCCCATGAGGTGAGGCGCTTTGAATTGTTGCTGAGGATGTATAGCCTCCTCCACAAAAAATATAAATTGGGATTTCTCCAGCTCCACCAAGAGATTACCAGGGCGGTAAGCGATGGTTTTCCTGAGATGGAGCGGGTTCTTGCCGGCCTTGAACATTCTGATACGGAGCATTGTCTTGAGGCCCTACTCACCGCCCTTGAAGATTTGCAGGAAATTATCCTGTCTGAAGAAACCTTTGAGGCCCAGGAGGATATCTACTACAAAAGGCATATTGCCGTTGATATCCCGTCTGTCTACGGCAGATACAAAGAACGAAAATTCGATGCTCTCAGCCTCACCTTTCGTCTTGAGAATCTGGCCAACCTCTATCTTGAGAAACTGCCGGAAACGGTCAACCTGTCTATCATCACCCAGGCGACCTTTTATAATATTGTTCGTTGTATCAAACTCTTTTTGCGGGCCTTGGTCGTTGATGGTATCACGTCCCGTAAACTTTTTACCTATCTCGACCTTTTGGAGAATTCACTCAAGGTCAGGCGATTCTCCTACACCCAGTATCTGGATATTTTTCGAGGGATGTCTGAGGGCGTAAAGGATATAATTTACGCCTTTTATACCAATATTCATCAGAATAATCTGTCGATTATCATTCCTCAGATTGGTCGTGAAAATATTCTTGAGAAGTTCAGTAATCTTTATGATGAAACTGAGATAGGGACGACCGTGCAGAGGTTGTCCGAGGTTTTTCTGCGCGAACTTATCTCTTCCACTTTCGGCTTGCAGCACTTGGATAATTTCATTCTGCGTATCCTGCAGACCCTGGAAAATCAAAAAGATCTTCTGGATCAGGATAAGCTCGACTTGTTGATGACCTATAATCCCGAGCGGGCCTTGTCCATGCTCCATAAGCCGAATCCATTTACCAATAATCTTATTCATCTGGGTAATAAGGGCTATAATCTTGCGACGCTTACCAGAGATGGTAAAAGCGTGCCTCCGGCATTTGTCATCACCACCGAGGTTTTTCGTTGCCGGGACATCGTCTTCGAATATGCCAAGACCCGGGATGAATTTATGCAGGGGATACGACAGGCCCTCACGGAGGTTGAGCTGCTCACCGGTCAGACCTTTGGTTCCCCGGAAGCCCCTTTGCTTTTGTCGGTACGAAGCGGCGGCGCTATTTCCATGCCGGGGATGATGGCTACTGTCCATAATGTCGGTTTTAATGAAGAAATGATAACTGAGTTCATTGCCAATAATGGCAATGCCTATCTTGCCTGGGATAATTATCGGCGATTCCTGCAATCATGGGCGATGATCTCCGGTATTGGCCGGGAGGAATTTCAGACGCTGATGAACCAGGCCAAGGCTAAATATAAGGTGAGCCTTAAACGACAATTTTCATCGGAACAGATGAAGGAACTGGCCCTGTCATATCAACGCCTGATTCGGCAAAAGGGGCATGGCATCCCGGATGACCCATGGTTGCAGTTGATGAATGCAATTCAACTGGTTCTCGATTCATGGGGCACTCAGAAAGCAGTGGAATATCGTAAAATAATGGACGTGTCTGATTCCTGGGGGACCGCAGTTATCGTCCAGGCCATGGTCTTTGGCAATAAGAGTGATAATTCAGGCGCAGGGGTTGTCTTTACCGCTCATCCATACCGCAAGGTACAGAGGGTTGCTCTCTGGGGAGATTATGCCTATGGCGATCAGGGCGAAGATATTGTTTCCGGTCTGGTTTCCAGCTGCGCCGTTTCCGTCGAACAGGCGAAACTTGACGGTCGGCCGGTGGACGATACAATGGAGGTCCGCTTTCCGAAAATCTACAAAAAACTGTTGGAGATATCCCGGGAACTCGTCTATGACAAACGGTGGAATCCTCAGGAAATCGAGTTTACATTTGAGGGGCCGGAGCCGGAAGAATTGTATCTTCTTCAGACACGGGACATGATTACCATCAAGAAGAAGGAGCATCTCAATGTCTTTGTCGAAAGTGCCGAGTTGGCAAACTCCCACCTTGGCAAAGGGGTTGGCGTTTCTGGATCAGCACTTTCCGGCAGGGCGGTTTTCACAGAGGAAAATATTCGCAAACTGAGAGAGTCTGATCCCGATACCCCCCTCATTCTTATCCGCCAGGATACGGTGCCGGAAGATATCAAAGTGGTCAGTCAGTCAGATGGGCTTCTCACCTCCCGGGGTGGGCAGACATCCCATGCTTCGGTTGTTGCTGTCCGGCTTGAGAAAACCTGCGTCGTCGGTTGCAGTAGTCTGAAGGTGTTTGAGGCAGAACAGTATTGTGAAATTGCTGGTGTGCGGATTTGTTTTGGCGATGCAGTATCGATAGATGGTAGGAATGGTCAGGTCTTGAACGGTATGCATACCATTGTTGAGGAATATCATATCTTGCCCATTTAGGAACTGTTTGGGCTTTCTTCTAAGGGGGAGATGCACGAATTAGTTATAGGCGTTTTTGCTCAACAGAAGTACAATATACATGTATGTTCAGAAAAACAGGTCCAAAGTAAGACAGAGGAGGGGGAATGTTGGATAAAAAATTTAAGAAAGGGCCAAAACTTTTTTCTCTGGCCAGGAAAAGGGCACTTGTACTCGATGTTCCTCAGGAAAAAGGAGTTAAATTAGCAGAGCTTATCTGTCGGATTCAGGAGAAAGAAGGAAATCCACCTTGTTTTCAGCGGCGGGAAAAGTGCTCAGAGTTATCCTGCTGTTGGCAAGCATCTTGTAGTGCGGTTATGGAAAAAAGTAGTTAGCAGACGAGTTGTTACTGGCGACTTTCCGGAACCCCAAGTTTTTTTAAAATCAGGCCCAGCGGGCAGAACTTGGAAAAACCGAATTGAAACAGGTTCAAACCAACAAAAGCGGTGAAAAACAGCCAGTATTTGCTGACAAAAACCGGACTTGCCTCAACCCCCAACGCGAGACTAAGAAGGATAAAAGATCCGGCAATAGTATGTATCCAGTCTGAAATGATCATCGTATTTTGTCCTGTGTGTTGTCATGTCGCCCGGAGGCGGCATGTACCTGCTACTCTTGAGTTAGAAGTTTGGACAAAAGAGCACACGCATCTTCTGGATGAGTTCCAGAATCCGTTTATCAGTAATTCTATTGAAAATGAAATTGGCATCTTTTCGGAAATCGATAATGCCCTGACTGCGCAGTATATTCAGGTGTTGAGAAACGTTTGCATTGGTTGTCTTTACCTGATCCCTGATCTCGCCTACCGAAAGTTCTTTGTCCTGGAGCAAACAGAGAATCTTTAAGCGTATTGGGTGGGACATTGATTTGAGCAACTTTGACATTGCCTCAACTTGTTCGTCTTGCATCTTTTCTCCCTATGGAAGTATTTCATACTTTAGTTTAATAGATATGTCAGCTTTGTAAAGCTATTTTCGGTTTGGTGTGAGAATTCTTCAGCGAGATCTGCGCTAAGCCTTCTTTAAGCCATTTCGCACAATACCGCCCAATGCAGTTGTCTTGCAATAATTATTTTCTCTTCCTCAGCAAGGCAAAGCAATTGACTCTTTTGACAATGTGGCAGAGGATTCAAAAAGTTGTCGGGAAGAATGTTCGATGTTTTTCGCCAGAAAATTTCAGAGGTGTTTTGCAATATTGGCGGCGATATTCCAGGTCAGGCGGTAATTACCCGACTTTTTTTCAACCATGGTAAGGATAAACTTGAATCTCGCTGGATAAACGAGTTTATTGGAAGGGTTTTAAAGAGATACTATTCTATGGAGGGTAAGTAATGGATAAAAGGTTATTGGCACCGGAAAACATCTGTTTGCAGATCATCGATGTGCAGCAGAGCCTCATGGCCAAAATTAACAGTGCAGACAAGGTAGTGGCAACAATAGCACTCATGATTCGTTGTGCCAAGATCCTTGGTATTCCAATAATAGCTAATACCCAGTATAAAAAGGGTTTGGGGCCTTATGTGTCAACCCTTGAGCCTCTGCTTGAGGAAATATCGCAAATTGACAAGACAGAGTTTAACGCCGCTTCGAATAACGAGACCGCACTGTTTATTGATGCGCTGCCAAAGGCTGTTGATACTATAGTTCTTGTTGGCGTTGAGACGCACATTTGCATATACCAGACCGCCATGGGGCTCCTGGCGAAAGGGCTTAATGTCTGGGTTGTTGCCGATGCGGTATCGTCGAGACATATGGACGATCATCAGTCCGGGCTTTTGAGGCTGCAATCTTTGGGAGTCTCCTTGGGATCATCTGAAATGCTGATTTACGAGTTGTTAGGTAAGGCCGGTGGTCCAAAATTTAAAGAAATTCTACCCTTTGTTATTGCACGGGATACGCAGTCACACTGAGCACATACGGATTAAGAATCCGGTAAAATGGAAGTAATCCAAGATTATGTTTGATACCCCCTTGAGAGATAATTCTTACAAGGCCTCAAGGTTCTAAAATTAAAATATTCATGTCAGCGGAAAGTTATGAAAGGAAATGAAATTCGAAGCAGGTTTTTAAACTACTTTAAAGATCACGGGCATACCATTGTTGACAGTTCATCCCTTGTACCCAAGGACGATCCTACTTTGCTGTTTGTCAATGCGGGAATGGTTCAGTTTAAGACTGTTTTTATGGGGGAGGACAAAAAAGACTATATCCGAGCTGTTACCAGCCAACGCTGTGTGCGGGCCGGTGGCAAACACAATGATCTGGAAAATGTTGGCTATACCGCCAGGCACCACACGTTTTTTGAAATGCTTGGCAATTTTTCTTTTGGCGACTATTTCAAAGAGGATGCAATACGTTTTGCCTGGGATTTTCTCACCGTTGAACTTGGCCTGAATCCGAAAGACCTCTGGGTCTCGATTTACGATGACGATGATGAGGCCAATGAGCTCTGGGAAAAGGTAGAAGACCTGCCCAAAGGGCGAATCGTCAGAATGGGTGAAAAGGACAATTTTTGGGCAATGGGAGATACCGGGCCCTGTGGTCCGTGTTCCGAAATTCATATTGATCAGGGTGCGGCTGCGGGGTGTGGCCGGCCTGATTGCGCTCTGGGGTGTGATTGTGATCGGTTCCTGGAAATTTGGAATCTGGTCTTTATGCAATTCAATCGCTCTGAAGATGGGACACTGACGCCTTTACCGAAGCCAAGCATTGACACGGGGATGGGGCTTGAACGGGTTGCTGCTGTCCTGCAAGGTAAATTCAACAATTATGATTCGGATCTTTTTTTGCCGATTATTACCACCCTTGAGGAGCTTTCCGGCAAATCCTACGGTGACAACACCCAGGATGATACGGCAATGCGGGTTATCGCCGATCACGCCAGGGCAACGACCTTTCTCGTCGCAGACGGTGTACTGCCTTCAAATGAGGGACGTGGTTATGTTTTGCGCAGAATCATGCGCAGAGCTGTTCGTTACGGCAAGTATCTTGGCCTGGATAAACCCTTTATGGGTAAAGTTACTACGGCAGTAGTCGGCGAAATGAGAGATGCCTATCCGCATCTGGATAACTCAGTTGCCCTGCTTGACAAGGTTGTAAATAATGAAGAGGAGAGGTTCAGGGAGACCCTGGAGCATGGTCTTGCTCTTCTCGATGAGGAAATCTCACGACTTTCGGGAGACAATACCAATGTTATTCCCGGCAGTTTCATTTTTAAACTCTACGATACCTTTGGCTTTCCCTTTGACATTGTAAGAGATATTGCTCTGGAGAGAGGTTTTGGCTTCGACGAAGCGGGATTCCTGGCCGAGATGGATAACCAGCGGCAAAAATCAAGGCAGTCTCGAAAAGGCGAGGGCGTCAAGCTTCTCGGCGAGGGTGTGAAAAGTCTTGCCGCAGAGGGCAAAAAAACTGAATTCCTTGGTTATGATCAATCATCGGTCACGACCTGCGTTGAAGGTCTGCTCAATTCGGCCGGAGAAAGAGTTGGATTGCTGAGCGCCGGTGACAGCGGTCGACTTTATGTCGAAAAAACTCCTTTCTATGCGGAGTCGGGTGGACAGATCGGTGATTGTGGGGAGGTAACCTGGGCCACTGGAAGGGCGAAAGTCACCGGCACCTCGGTTGAGGGAGATAAGATAATCCTGCATGCTGTCAATATTGAAGAAGGAAAGCTGGCGGAAGAGACCGAAGTGACTCTGTCTGTTGAACAGGAAAGACGCCGGGCGATAGCGGCACATCATTCGGCAACCCATCTGTTGCAGGCGGCTCTCAGGAAGGTGCTGGGTGATCATGTTAAACAGGCGGGATCTTTGGTCGGCCCGGAGCGGATGCGTTTTGATTTCACACATTTTTCTCCCCTGTCACCTGAAGAAATTGAAGCCATCGAATATCTGGTAAATGAAAAAATCTGGCAAAACATTCCAGTGAAGACGCAACTTCTCTCCAAGGAAGATGCAATTAAAGGTGGAGCAACCGCACTTTTTGGCGAAAAGTATGAAGAGAATGTTCGGGTCGTCTCTATGGCCGATTTCAGTAAAGAACTGTGCGGGGGGACCCATGTCCAGGCCGCTGGAGAGATAGGCGTTTTCAAAATCCAATCTGAAGGCGGAATTGCTTCAGGAGTGAGACGAATCGAGGCCCTGGCAGGAAGGGCTGCTTTTGCAGAGATCCAAGCTGTGTATCGTCGGGAACACCGGATCGGAGCGTTGCTCAATGTTGGGAATTCAGAGGAAATTGCCGGTAAGGTTGAAGCTCTTGTTAAAAATCTGAAGTCCATGGAAAAGCAGGTTGCCGATTTATCGAGACAGTTGGCAAGTTCCGACCTCGACTCACTGCTCGATAATGCTGTGACCGTAGCGGGCGTTAAGGTCATCGGTGCAGAAATCCCCCTTGACAGTCCGAAGACGCTTCGCGATGTTGGTGATAAAGTGCGGGAGAATTTAGGTTCCGGCATCGCTGTATTGGGTGGAGTCATCGACGGTAAGGCAGCTCTTCTAGCGATTGTCAGCGACGATTTAACCTCAAGAGTGAAGGCAGGTGAACTCGTAAGCAGAATTGCAAAAATTGTTGGCGGTAAGGGCGGTGGCCGACCAGATATGGCTCAAGCAGGTGGGCCGATGGCTGATAAAATTCGTGAGGCTATTCGATCGGTGCCGGACGCTGTTAAAAATTTACTGCAGTAGAAAATATTTATAAAAATTTTGAGAAAATTAAAGCTGATGTATCACTTGTTCGTGTTCATTTAAGGCAAGAATGCCTTTCCTCTTCATAGAGGCAGGAATATATAAAATAGTTGACAGAGCGGTATATTTACAGTAAGAATTTTTTGCTATTGTGAATGGTCGTTCATTTTCTTACCGGCACTTTGAGACCATTTTTTTCTTGGTGTACCTTTTAGCGGTCATCATTCATTGCGTAAATGAATGTTAATTTTTTTTTCGTTATCTTAGTCTAAGCAGGAGCTACTAACATGATTACGACGGATATCACTTTGTTTATTCAGGTTGTTAACATGATTGTACTCATGTTTCTCCTTAATGGGGTTCTCTACAAGCCTATACGGAAGATCCTGAAGGAGAGATCTGGGAAACTGCAGGGAATGCAGGAAGAAATCTCGAAGTTCGAGAAAAATGCCAGGCTTCGTCAGGAAGAGGTCGATGCCAAAATGGCTCAGGCCTCTGGTAAGGCAAAGCTTGCTCTTGACTCGGCTCGGGCTGACGCTCAGGCGGCAGGTGATGAGAAGCTGGCTGCAATCAAGGCGGAGGCTGAGGCGGTAAAGGATGCAAAACTTGCCGAACTAAAAGCTGAAATCACTACTGCCAGAACCAGTTTGCACTCTGATCTTACCGGATTTGCAACGGATATGGCCAGTAAAATTCTGGGGAGGAGTCTCGCATAATGAATAGAGTGAAACCTATTGCAAGGCTCATTAGCCTGCTGACATTGACACTTTGGTTCGCCTTATCCTTCGGGACTGCCTTTGCTACTGAAACGGCTGCACATGCACCGGCTGCTGAAACTGGGGTAGCTGCGGGGAATGCGCAGGCAGAAGCTATGGCGGAAAACGATTTGGCAAATACCTTGCCGCATGAAGAACATGTGGCATTTGACAGCTTATCCAATGAAAAATTAAAGGATCTCGGCTGGCGGGTTGTCAACTTCATCGCTTTGATGATTATTCTCGTGAAGTTTGGTGCCAAACCAATCGGTTCTGGTCTCTCTTCCCGCAGGAAGAAAATCAAAGATGAGATTGAAACGCTGGAACATAAGCGAGTGGAGGCGGAAAATTCTTACAACGAATTTCAGGCCAAGCTGGCAACCGTAGAGTCCGAAATTGATAAAATTGTCGACCGGGCCATTGCTCAGGCAGAAATTGAGAAAGCTAAGATTCTTGAAAAGGCCGAGCAGGGCGCTTCTGATTTAATGCGTTCCGCTGAGATGGCCGTTCAAAATCAAGTTACTGAAGCACGCCGGACCCTCAAAAACGAGGTCGCTGAGCAAGCTGCGATTCTTGCCGAAGAAATTATCGTGAAGAATCTCACTGAAGATGACCAGGTGAAGATTATCGAAACATATTTAGATAAAGTGGGGGCCGTACAGTGAAACAGACAATCCTCGCAAAAAGATACGCCAAGGCAATTTTCTCCGTAGGTCAGGAAAAGAAAAAATACGAAGAGTATAATGAGGTTCTTCAGGAGCTCTCTAAGTTATATTCTACTCACCCAGATGTCATTGATGCCCTGACTAATCCCCTTTATCCAATGGATGTCAAAGAAAAGGTGATGAAAGGGATTGTAGGTTCCATGAAGGTTGACGTCATCATCGGCAACTTCCTGAATCTTTTAGTTCAAAAGAAACGCGCTGAAATATTGCCGGAAATAGCTGTAGCCTATCAGACCATGGTTGATGAAGCGAAAAACATCAGTCATGGTAATGTTATTTCGGCAATTACGCTTAGTGATGAGTTAAAAGAAAAAGTTCAAATAATTTTAGAAAAGTTAACAGGCAAGAAAGTTGAACTCACAACCAGTGTCGATCCATCTATCATGGGCGGAATCATTGCTCAGGTTGGTGATCTGGTTTTGGACGGGAGTATAAAAACCCAGCTTGCAGGTTTAAAAGATTCCATTAAGGGGAGAGAATAGATGCAGATTAAAGCCGCAGAAATTAGTCAGATTATTAAAGATCAGATCGGGGCTTACGAGACCAGTGTAGATCTGAATGAGACTGGTACCGTCATTTCAGTAGGTGATGGTATTGCCCGTGTCTATGGTGTACAGAACTGTATGGCCATGGAGCTGTTGGAATTTCCTGGTGGAATCATGGGCCTTGCCCTGAATCTGGAAGCAGACAACGTCGGTTGTGCTGTACTGGGTAATGTGACCAATATTAAAGAAGGTGATATCGTTAAGAGAACCGGCAGAATTGCTGAAGTTCCGGTAGGACCAGCCATGGCTGGCCGTGTTGTTGACGGTATTGGCGCACCGATTGATGGCTTGGGACCAATTAATTCTGAATTCACTTCTAAAATTGAGGTCCTTGCACCTGGCGTTATTGCCAGAAAAGGTGTTCACGAGCCTTGTTATACCGGTGCAAAGGCAGTTGATGCTATGACTCCGGTTGGCCGGGGACAGCGTGAGCTTATCATTGGTGATCGTCAGATCGGTAAAACATCTCTTTGTGTTGATGCTATTATTGCTCAGAAAAACACTGATGTACATTGCATCTATGTAGCAGTTGGTCAAAAAAAATCAACCGTTGCTCTGGTTGTTGAAGCTCTTAGAAAACATGGGGCGATGGAATATACCACGGTTGTTTCTGCCTGTGCTTCTGATCCTGCACCAATGCAGTACATTGCACCGTTCGCAGGTTGCTCTATGGGTGAGTATTACCGTGACAACGGCATGCATGCCCTGATCATTTACGACGATCTTTCCAAGCAGGCTGTTGCTTACCGTGAACTTTCTCTGCTTCTCAGGCGTCCACCTGGTCGTGAGGCATATCCTGGTGATATTTTCTTTAATCACTCCCGTCTTCTTGAACGTTCTTCAAAGGTAAATGATGAGCTTGGTGCCGGATCTCTGACTGCACTGCCAATCATTGAGACCCAGGCCGGTGACGTTTCTGCCTTTATTCCTACAAACGTTATCTCAATTACTGACGGTCAGGTTTATCTTGAACCAAACCTCTTCTTCTCCGGTGTTCGACCAGCAATTAACGTTGGTTTGTCGGTCTCCCGTGTTGGTGGTTCTGCACAGGTTAAAGCCATGAAGCAGGTTGCCGGTACACTTCGTCTCGATCTCGCTCAATATCGTGAACTCGCCGCTTTTGCTGCTTTTGGTTCCGATCTTGACGCTGGGACTCAGGCTAAACTTACCCGTGGTGAAAGACTCGTTGAAATCCTTAAGCAGCCACAGTATCAGCCACTGCCAATGGAGAAGCAGGTAACTATTCTCTATTCTGGTTCCAACGGATATCTTGATAAACTCCCCATTGAGACCTTGGCTGATTACGAGAAAGAATTGTACAACTATATTGAGTCTAATGAGCCGAGCATCTTTACCGATTTGGTCGAAGAAAAGCAATTTACCGACGCAATCAAAGAGAAGCTCAACAAGGTACTGACCAGCTTTGGTGAGACTTTCAAGGCAACCAAAGGTCTTAATTAATCACACAAAGGTCAAAATATGGCGACTCTAAAGGAAGTAAAAACCAAGATCTCGGGCGTTAAGAAAACCGCCCAGATCACCAAAGCCATGAATATGGTGGCCGCGGCAAAACTGCGCGGTGCCCAGGAGAAGATGGAGGCTTTCAGGCCTTACGCAACGAAGTTCAATGATGCCATGTCCAATTTATCTGGAGGTGCCAATACCAATGCCTTTCCTTTAATGGAAGCCCGTGAAGTAAAAACGGTGGAAATGGTCATTGTTACCTCGGACCGTGGTCTGTGCGGATCGTTTAATGCAAATATTATCAAGCTTGCATTAAAAAAGATGGACGAATATGAAGCATCAGGCAAAAAGGTCTCCTTCGTCTGTGTGGGTAAAAAAGGGCATCAACTCTTAAGAAAGACCGGTAAGGTTAGAAAGAGTTACAAAGAGACAATGACCAATTTTCAGATGTTTAATGCCAGGGAAATTGCCACAGATCTTGCCGACCAGTTCTTAAGCGGAGCAACTGATAAAGTCGAGATACTATTTGCTCAATTTTTATCGGTGGTTCGTCAGGTTCCTGTGGTTGTCCCGTTTCTGCCCGTTCAACCTGTCGAAGCTGAAGAGGGGGCCGAGAAAAAAATATCCGGTGACTACATCTATGAACCTTCAAGCGAAGAAATAATGGATGTCCTTCAGCCACTGTATCTTAATGTGCAGATCTATCATTCCATGTTGGAAGTGGGTGCAGGCGAACATGCTGCACGAATGACAGCGATGGATAATGCAACCAATGCATGTAAGGATATTGTGAAAAATCTGACCGTCATTTACAACAAAGCTCGACAGGCTGCAGTAACAAGTGAGCTTATGGACATCGTCGGCGGCGCAGAAGCCCTGAAATAATCATTTATCATCTTGATAATCTAAGACTTTTGAGGAGGGGTAAAGCCCAATGAGTGAGCAAAAATTAGGAAAAATTACCCAGGTCATCGGACCTGTAGTGGATGTTGAATTTGAGCCTGGCAAACTACCTGCCATCATGAATGCCTGTTTCGTAACCAATCCCGGCATCAACGATGTTGAGGATAACCTGGTTATCGAAGTCGCTCAGCATCTTGGCGATAACGCTTGTCGATGTATCGCTATGGATCAGACCGATGGTTTGGTTCGAGGCATGGAAGTTCGCGATACTGGTTTGCCGATTACCATTCCCGTTGGTTCCGCCTCTCTCGGCCGAATCATGAATGTTGTTGGAAGACCGGTTGATGGCTTGGGTCCAATTGAATCCGATAAAATGCTGCCGATTCATCGCGATGCTCCTGCCTTTACCGAGTTGGACACTGAGGTACGTGTTCTTGCTACCGGAATTAAGGTTATCGATCTTCTTGTTCCCTTTCCACTTGGTGGAAAAATGGGTCTCTTCGGCGGTGCCGGTTGTGGAAAGACCGTTATCATGATGGAAATGGTTAACAATATCGCCCAGCATCATGGTGGTATCTCTGTTTTCTGTGGCGTTGGTGAGCGTACTCGTGAGGGTAATGATCTCTATCATGAGATGAAAGATTCAGGTGTTTTGCCAAAGGCTGCACTGGTTTACGGTCAGATGACTGAGCCTCCAGGTGCCCGTGCCCGTGTTGCTTTGACTGGCCTCACCGCTGCAGAGTATTTCCGGGATGAAGAGGGACAGGACGTACTTTTCTTCGTTGATAATATCTTCCGCTTTACTCAGGCTGGTTCTGAGGTATCCGCGCTTCTTGGTCGTATTCCATCCGCTGTTGGTTACCAACCAACACTGGCAACAGATCTCGGTGCCCTTCAGGAACGTATTACTTCCACCACTAAGGGATCAATTACTGCTGTACAGTGTGTTTACGTACCTGCAGATGACTTGACGGATCCTGCCCCTGCGACAACATTTGCTCACCTTGACGGTACTGTTGTTCTTTCCCGTCAGATTTCAGAGCTTGGTATTTATCCTGCTGTTGATCCGCTGGATTCAACATCCAGGATTCTTGATCCAAACGTCATTGGTGAAGAGCATTATGCTGTCGCCCGTGGGGTTCAGGTATCTCTGCAGAAATACAAAGATCTCCAGGATATTATTGCAATTCTTGGTATGGATGAGCTGTCCGAAGAAGATCAGCAGCTTGTTTCCCGTGCGAGGAAAATCCAGAGATACCTCTCTCAGCCATTCACCGTAGCTGAGGTATTTACCGGTATGCCAGGAAAATTTGTCAAGGTTGCAGATACGGTTCAAGGCTTTAAAGAGATTCTTGAAGGCAAGCATGATGATCTCAATGAGAACTCTTTCTATATGGTTGGTTCCATAGACGAAGCCGTAGCTAAAGACGCTAAGTCTAAGGCATAAATAATTTGCTCAAGAGGACAATTCGATGGGACAACAGATAAGACTTGAAGTTGTTACTCCGAGTGGCGCGAAGGTTAACGAAGATGTAGATATCGTTAACGCTCCCGGCTACGGTGGTGACTTCGGTGTACTTGCGAACCATGCACCTTTTCTGTCGACAATCAAAATTGGTACTCTGACATATGAGAATGGGAAGAAAAGAGAATCTCTCATGGTAAGTGGGGGATTCTGTGAGGTCTCAGATAACAAAATTACCTTTCTCGTAGAGAGTGCTGAAGTTGGCAGTGAAATTGATGTTGAACGGGCGATGAGAGCAAAGGATAGAGCTGAAAAGCGACTTGCTCAAGCTGCCCAACATGCAGAAAATTTTAATCGTAGAAGAGCTGAAATCGCCTTACAGCGAGCACTGGCTCGATTGAAAGTGGCAGGTCGTTAGTCCGCATATTGTTGATGAATAAAAAAGGGCCGTTCTCGTTAGAGAGTGGCCCTTTTTTTATTGATAATCCGGATAGGATCAGGTTTATAGTCAGATGAGTGCACTGCAATTATTAGAATCAATCATCTTTAAGAAATTTAGTCATTCATAAATGAAAGCTGGGCGGTGGTATTGCCAACGTAGGTTCTTACACCGTCGGCAATTTCTTCAGTGAGCATGGTGAGGAAATGGGGATCCTGCAGGTTTTTGACATCTTGTTCATTGCTGATAAAGGCAATTTCAATGAGTATTGCCGGCATCTCGGCGCCAATCAAAACATAAAACGGGGCCTGTTTGACTCCGAGATTTTTTATATCAGCAAAGCCATTTTTTTCGGCTTTTGTCACAATAGAATTGTGAACCTGCTGGGCGAGCCGCGAGGATTCATCAATCTTTGAGTTTTTCATTATATCAGAAAGAATATCCTGCAAATCGCTCATCTGATGAGTTGAGATGGCATTTTCCCTGGCGGCAACCCGCATGGCCTCAGCATTGGTGGTCAGGTTGAGGTAGTAAGTCTCCAGTCCACGTACTTTTGTCGATGAGTGAGCGTTAATATGAAGTGATATAAAGAGATCGGCATTCTTGGTATTGGCAATGGCAGTCCGTTCTTCGAGTGGAACAAAGACATCATGGTCCCTGGTGAGGATAACCTCACAATGCAGTTTCTTTGCAAGTACTGGAGCAAGCTTTTTTGCCAGTTCGAGAACTACATCTTTTTCTTTTAGGCCAAAGGCCATGGCTCCGGGATCCTTGCCACCGTGACCTGGGTCAATAACGATTTTCCTGACTCCAAGTCCTAACTGTTGTGCGAGAGAAAGAGGATTACCTGAGGTTACAACCTCGACTTTTTTTTCTCTTTCAGATGAAGCAGAGGAAAAGGCGACTTTTTTAGAATCTTTCAAAACGACAATTTCAGATTCCGGTTTGGACTCTGACGCTGGTTTAGGTTCTGCCAATGACTCTGACTTTGCTACGTTCTGGTCAAACACTTTTTTGGGGATACTGGCTATACTTATCGGTGGTGGGGATAGTGCTTCATTTTTTTGGTCTTTACCCCGGACATCTATTACAACCCTGAATGGGTCGGGTAGGCTGAAAATCTTATAACTACCTATAGATTCAATATCCAGAACAACTCGTACCGTATCCGGACTGAACTGTCCTGTACGTATCTGCCGTAAAAGTCCGTCTTTTATCGGAACCGGGGATCGGTATTGTGGCTCAATATAACTCTTTTTAAAATCAATATAGAGTCTTCTCGGCGTGTTTTCGGTCTCTTTCAGTAAAACTTCTTTATAATTGACCGGGCCAGAGGCCATGATTACTACGCGAGTGTAGTTGTCTGAAGACCAGTATTTAACCGGAAGAACATAGCTGAGATTATTCTCCCTTGCTGAGGAAATCATTACTTTGGGAAGAGGGATATCATGATCTTTGGAAAGAATCTTCAGGAGATCTTCCGCCATCGGGCGCATGTCGCCGTTGGGATAGTCAGAGACAATTTTCACGAGATACTCTGCTGATTTTTGTGGGTCGTCCTGTTTATCCAGTGAAATTTGGGCGAGTGCAAAATAAGCATCATCCGCCAGTCGATCTTTGGGAAAGAGCCTGGCAGTGTCTTTGAGGTAGGAAATAGATTCGTCCAAATCAGCGCTATTCTGAAAATGATCGTGCATATCGCCGTACAGCCGTCCCAACATAAAAAGACAGGCGGGTGCCATATCTGTATTTGGCGTGGAAAGGTATATTCTGCGAAAGTTTCGCGTACCTTTGAGCCAGTTGTCGCGGGAGGCAGAAAGAGTAGGGTTTGTCTGGAGTTGGTTATAATAAAACTTGGCCTCATCGTACCGTTTGGCGATGGATGGTTGTTCCTCGGGATCATCGCCAGTAGCAAGGAGAACAAGAGGCGAGAGTAGTAGTTGGAACATCACTACCAGGTAGATGAAAAAAGTTTTGCTGCGCATGGTAAATAAAAACATCCCTCTCGTCTGATAACCAATGGAAAAATAGATACAAAAATAGCCCGTAATTAAGCGGAGCTAGAAATAGTATACCTAAAACGACCTGCCATGGCAAAGCAATAGTGGCACAACGTATTAGAGTTACATATCTTAAATGTGGTTTTAACACGAAAAAGATCAGGAAAATTTCATATCAGGTGAGCTATCATCAATTTTTAAGCATCTCTTTTAAAGCATACAGGGTATTTAACGCATCTAAGGGCGCACATTGATCGAGATTTATTTCCTGAAGAGATTTTCTGATTGGATCAGCGGGGGGCGTGAAAAGTGTGAGTTGATCCGGGTGGTTCTTCACTCGGGTGGATTTTTTCCGGCTTGCCAGAGGATCGGTGGTCTGGCCGAATTTACCCAGTTCGATCTCTCGCAATATCTCTTCAGCTCTATGAATGACGTTGTCGGGAACACCGGCCAAGCTGGCAACCTGGATTCCGTAGCTTCTGCTAGTTCCACCTTTTACAAGTTTATGGAGAAAAATAATATTTCCCTGCCACTCACGCACAGCAATTGAGTAGTTTTGCACCCGTTTATTGGCTTTTGCCAGCTCGGTCAATTCATGATAATGGGTGGCGAAAAGTGTTTTTACGCCCTTGCTGTTCTTATTAACCAGATCTTCAGCGACGGCCCAGGCAATAGATAAACCGTCGTAGGTCGAGGTACCCCTACCAATTTCATCGAGAATGACCAAACTTTTTTCGGTCGCATTGTTGAGAATATTTGCCGTTTCACTCATTTCCACCATAAAGGTAGACTGACCTCGGCGCAAATCATCCATGGCACCGACCCTGGTGAAGATTCGATCAACGAGACCGATGGTTGCTTGCTGTGCCGGCACATAACAGCCCATTTGGGCCATGAGGACAATAAGTGCTGTTTGGCGTAGAACGGTGGATTTGCCAGCCATATTGGGGCCGGTAATTATCAGGACTTCATCTTTTGTCTGATCGAGATGGACGTCATTGGGCACAAATTTTCCGGAAGCAAGTGTCCTCTCAATGACCGGATGCCGTCCCTCAATAATATGTATTTCATCACCATCGTGTATTTCAGGCCGACGATAATTAAATTTATGGGCCATCTCACTATTGGCAGAGAGAAAATCTATCTGAGCAAGCAGCTGGGCGGTTTTCAGTATTCGGCTGCTGTTTGCAGCAAGCTGGGCACGAATTGCCAAAAAGAGTTGATATTCGAGTTCTACTCTTCTGTCCTCTGCGCCGAGGATCTTATTTTCAAACTCTTTGAGTTCGGGGGTGATAAACCTTTCTGCGTTGACGAGGGTCTGTTTTCTGATAAAATGCTCCGGCACCTTGTCGGCCTGCAGTTTGCTCACTTCGATGAAATAACCGAATACTTTGTTAAAACCAATTTTTAACTTGGCAATTCCGGTTGCCGCACGCTCCTTGGCCTCAAGATCGAGGATGAGTTTCTTACCATCACGGAGTAATACTACAAGCTCGTCAAGTTCTTCGTTGTAACCACTCTTAATCAAATGGCCGTCGCGAAGGGTGACAGGTGCTTCGTGGTGCACCGAATTTTCAAGCAATTCATGGAGATCGGTGAGCAAGTCAAATTGCTCACGAATGTCAATCAGTTTTCGGGTATCGCACTGGTCAAGTAAGGCATGAATGGTCGGCAGAGAGGCGAGAGAATGTTTCATGGCAAGCATATCTCTGCCATTGCCGGAACCGAGTATCATGCGGCTGTTCAGTCTTTCCAGATCGTAAACCTGTTCGAGCAGTTTACGTAACTCCTTTCGTATCGTGCTGTTGTTATAGAAGAAAGTGACCGCATCCAGCCGATTGACAATTTTATCCTTATCCTGCAAAGGAAAAAGAAGGTTGTGCTTGAGCAGCCGTGCCCCCATCGGCGTGCAGGTCTGATCTATGACAGAAAGGAGCGAACCTTGCCGTTGTCCTCCGACGATGGTTTGGATGAGTTCCAGGTTCCGTCTAGAAGAATCGTCAATATGCAGGATGGCATTGGTGTCCAGGGGTGACAATTTCTCGATATGGTCAATCGCGGTTTTCTGAGTCTCCTGGATATAATCAAGCAAGGCACCGGCGGCAATAATTCCTGTGGAAAATCTGCTGCAGCCAAAACCATCCAAGGTGACGACACCAAAATGGTCAAAGAGGAGTTCTTCCGCCGCACCGGGCTGGTACTGTAAGCTGTCTCGCTCAGTTATGCAGATGCCGGGAATCAGGGCAGCGACCTGTTGCAGCAAAGACTTGAGGGAGGTTCTTTCCTTTACTGATATCAGCAGTTCAGAGGGCATAAGTCGGGTCAGCTGGTCAAGAATGACATCGCCACCCTCGCTTTTGTCGCTGTATTCCCCAACCAGAAATTCACCGGTACTGATATCCAGAAAACTGGCCCCATACAATCTTTGGCCCGCGATTTCTTTGAGCACCAGGGAACAAATGTAATTATTGCTTTTATCGTCAAGGAGCAGGTCGTCGGTGATGACCCCCGGTGAAATAATGCGGACAACTTCTCGTTTAACAATACCTTTTGCTTCCGCAGGGTTTTCCGTCTGCTCGCATATAGCCACGCGACGTCCGGCCTTGATCAGTTTTGCCAGGTAAGTTTGCGCCGCGTGATAGGGGATGCCGCACATCGGCACCTGCACAGCATCGCTCTTTTTGTTTCTGGAGGTGAGGGTAATTCCGAGAATTTTTGAGGCGACGATGGCATCGTCAAAAAACATCTCATAAAAATCTCCCATGCGGTAAAAAAGTATGGTGTCTTCATGCTGCCCCTTTATCTCAAGGTATTGTTGCAGCATCGGGGTAAGTTGAGTCATTGTTGTCATGCGTTCTTTTTCTGTAGATCAATAAAATCGGGCAAAAGTCTGTCAAAGGTGGCGTCGATATGTTCCGGAATGGTTCTGATGTCTGCCAGCACGCTGATAAAGTTATGATCGCCATCCCATCTTGGCACGATATGGATGTGAAGATGATCAGCAATACCGGCTCCGGCGGTTGCACCAATATTGCAGCCAATATTAAAGCCGTCGGGTTGGAGTCGATTCTTTAAGATAGCCGTTGATTCTTTGACCATTTCCATAAGCGCGTAATTCTCGGCAGTTGTCAGCTCAGTGATGCACGATAAATGACGAACGGGCGCCACCAACAGGTGACCATTGGTGTAAGGATAACGATTGAGCAATACGACTGTATCCAGATCGCGATAGAGAAGCAAGGCCTCTTTGCTGGCATGAAAGTTACCCTCAGGTTCAAAGAGACAGCCCTTGGGCTTTGGAGCATTGCCGAGGACATGCTCTATCCGCCATGGGGTCCAAAGATTTTTCATAACTGACATGGCAGGCTGTGAATTGCAGCAGTGAGGCCGTTTGGGTCAATATTTAAAAGGGCATATGTGCCGGGGGCGCCATACTGACCGGTGCCTTGAAAACTGCCGGGATTGATGAGAAGTGTCTGGCCAAAATTCTGGCAAACAGCTTTATGGGTGTGACCAAACACAATACAGTCGGCGCTGGGGAATTGTTCAAAGACCCTTTCCTCGATATTATGGCGTATCCCGGCTCCATGAGTTATGGCAATGGTGTAGCCGGCAAGAATAATCTGCTTTTCCTTTGGTAGTATCTGCGTTGTCGTCGTATTACACATATTACCACAAACTGCGTGAATTTCTTTGCCTTTGAAAGCGCTCAGGATGGATGCATCAGTGAGGTCTCCAGCATGAATAATTATATCGCATTCCGCAAAGGCGGTGGCACATTGCCTCAAGAAGGCTTCGTTTGCTGTCTCCAGATGGGTATCAGAAAGAATTCCAACCATCGTCATGATTTTTTCTCCTTTGTAGACATTACAAAAACAATCTGGCACAATACACCATTGTAGCATATCAAATTTACTTGTCCCCAATAATGTAGTTTTTAACAGTTGCGGAGTAAACCATAAGACAGGTATATTGTAAGGTTCAGAATAGCGCTGGATGTTTTTTCTGGTTTGTGCATACAGCCGGGCGCTCATGATACCTGGGATGAATAAAGGTAAATATCAGTCGAAGTAGCGCTTGTTTGCGGTTTATCCCGATCACATTAAGAAGATATGGAGAAGTACGATGCTAAGTGCGTCTGATTTAAGAAAAGGCCTTAAAGTACAAATAGATGGAAGTCCGTTTATCGTAACCGATTTTGAGTTTTCAAAACCTGGCAAAGGGCAGGCTCTTTATCGAACGAAGATGAGAAATATGATCACGGGCAACCAACTCGTGAAAACATATCGTTCCAACGATAAATTTGAAAAAGCCGAACTGGATGAAAAAAAGATGCAGTTTTTGTATAGCCAAGGTGAAGAATTTCATTTTATGGATACGGAAAATTACGAGCAGCTTTTTCTCACCAGAGAGCAGCTTGGCGACAATGTCAATTTTCTTGTTGATAATATGGAAGTTGAATTGCTGTTTTATGATAAGATGCCCATTGATGTCACGCTCCCTATCTTTGTCAATCTCGAAGTAACCAAGGCTGACCCATGGGCCAAGGGAGATACCTCTGGCAACGATACCAAGCCGGTAACCGTTCAGACAGGCTATGAACTTCAGGTGCCACCTTTTGTTGAAGAAGGTGATAAAATACAGATCGATACCCGAACCGGACAATATGTCACCCGGGTAAAAGAATAAGGTCTGATGCTAAGTGTAGAAGGGCTGCACATGCGTGCAGCCTTTTTTCGTTTTATACGATCGTTTTTTTATCAACAAGGTTTCCTTGAAGTCGACACCCCTGTCCGCCAACCGGTGTATATTCCAGAAAGTAATATAACACCTCTCGCTTCTGAAAATGAATATCTGCAGACTTCTCCAGAACTCTGCATGAAGCGATTATTGGTAGCAGGCTGTGACAAAATATTTCAAATATGCCCTTGTTTTCGTAAAGAAGAAAAGGGGTGGTTGCATCTGGAAGAATTTCAAATGCTGGAGTGGTACCGCACCGGCGCTGATTATCACCAGCTGATGCATGATTGTGAGGAATTGCTGCGCTTTCTCGTGGATGAATTGATGGGATTGCAGGTATCAACCAGTAATGTAGTTAAGCCTTTTTTTTCAGATATCAAGTTTGTCGGAAACTGGGAGCGGTTGACAGTGGCAGATGCCTTTTATAAATATAGTCCGATAAAACTGGATCAGGCACTGAAAGAAGGACGGTTTGATGAAATTCTTGTTGAATGCATTGAACCCCATTTGGGTCAGACTTCTCCAACCTTCCTGTATGACTATCCGGTGGCACTTGGGTCGCTTGCGAGAAAAAGGGCAGACAAGCCAGAAATAGCCGAGCGCTTTGAGTTGTATATAAAAGGGGTAGAGGTAGCGAATGGTTTTTCAGAACTCACCGATGCAGAAGAGCAACGAATGAGGTTTGTCCATGAAATATCAACAATAAAAGTGAACACCGGTCGTGATGTCGTCATGCCTGAGCGGTTTCTAGAAGACCTTGAACAACTTGATTCTGCAGCAGGAATTGCCATGGGACTTGATCGGCTTTTCATGCTTGCCATGAATCAGCAACAAATTGCCAAGGTAGTCACATTTTCTCCTGCCGATTTTTTATAAAAGAAATTAATAGTCCTAACGTCATGGTGTTGAAAAAAAAACTATCAGTTCCGTTCTTGAAGATGATACACTTCTTAACATCTAGTCAATTACCCTAGGCAACTGACTGGAAAACCGGAATTCTGTATAATGCCCTTGAGGGGTAAAATTACATTGAAAATTAATTATTGCCTAATTCAGAGAATATTTATCCATGGATCCTAAACAACGCCAGCTGATCAACAAATATCTCGATCTGCTTTTTAGACGAAAGATATTCATTATCGCCATATTGCTTTTGAGTTTGCCGATTGGTTTAGGCGTATATCTTCGGACCCCAAAAGTATACGAGTCTTCGAGTCTCCTCAGTTATCAACAGCAGAAAATTAATCCCAATAAACAGTCACCGGATGTTGACTCAAGGATTCGCGACATTGTCAGTACCCTCAGTCAAATTGTGACCAGCAGGACAAATCTGGAAAAAATCATCATGGATTTTGACCTTTATCCTGAAATGCGAGCGAAGCTTCCCATAGAAGATGTTATTGAAAAATTCAGAGAAAAAATTGTGATAAAACCGTCGAGTCGTGGCGATGTCTTCACCATATCATATTCAGGGGGGCAGCCGGATAAAGTGGTGAAGGTGACCAATGCCATTGCCGCAAAATTTATTGAGGAGAACCTGAAATATCGTCAGGAAAGAGCCACGGATACCTCTTCCTATACCAACCAGGAGTTGGCAATGGCGAAAAAGGTCATGGATGAAAAAGAAAATGCCATGCGCGACTATAAACTGGAAAATTATAATGAAATGCCCGAGCACCGGGAGGTTAATATGACCCGGCTCACTTCTCTGCAGGAACAATATCAAGGGAAGCAGGATAGTATTCAGGATCTGGAGCGGACTCTGGTACTTATTCAGGATCAAATGAACAACCAAAAAAAGCTGGCTCAACGTTCAACTGGGGGCGTGGCAGTTGTTGATGGGACGATTTCCGAAGGGTCGGATAATTATCAACGTTTGGCTCAGTTACGTTCTAACTTGGATTCATTGTTGATGAAATATACCGAAAAACATCCGGAGATTGTGAGGCTTCGAAAACTTATCGCAAAACTGGAGGCAGAGGTCCAGAGTGAAGGCAAGGATGGCAATGCCTTAGGTACAAGATCTCAATCAGCTTCATCCGCTGTTGTAAAAGGACAAGCTGGGCAGAGAATGAATGCCGATTCTGCAAAAATTCTGATGCAGTTGGACGTTCAGCGTAAGGATATTGAGAGAAAAATTGCAGATATTGAAGGTGAGAAAGTACAACTGAAAGAAAAAATAGAACAGTATGAAAAATGGGTAGCGGCAGCTCCGGTGAGAGAAGCCGAGTGGTCGTCTCTCACTCGGGAATATGACCAGTTGAAAAAGCATTACGACTATCTTGTTGGGCAGAATCTTGAGGCAGAGTCAATGCTGAATCTCGAAAGACGACAGAAAGGGAGTCAATTCAAAATTGAGGATCCCGGCCGTTACCCTGGTAAGCCAATCAAACCAAATTTTCTCATGATTATGGGCATGACTATCATGGTAGGTCTTGGCCTTGGCGTAGGTGGGGCACTGGCCTTAGATATTTTTGACGCCTCGGTTCGTGATCCAGAGACAATAGAGCCACTTTTCGGGGTACCATTACTCATTAGCATTCCATATATAGAAACCAAGGCTGAGCAGAAGAGAAAGATATGGAAAACAGTTTTTACTGTAATTTTACTTCTTGTGGGGAGTGGGCTTGTTGCTGCTCTGTTTGGGGTCGTTTGGCTTAAAGGATATATTGTCATATAGTGAATCAGCAAATTTGCTTTGAATGAAAAATAATTTTCAGGAAATTACCCCTCTGGGTTAAGAAGAGAACATGGGAAAGACATCCAAAGTATTGGGAAAAGCCGGGTATAGCCTTGATGTGCAGGGATTGGCAGATAGGGATAAAATACTAGATAAACAGGTCAGTGAAGTTGAGAATACTGAAAATAGAGACTTTGGAGATGGTCAAAGTTCGGCTGAAACTCCCCTGCAATCTGCAACATATTTGGCAGAGTGGGATGAACGGTTGACCAAGGCCGCAGCGTTTTCCAATAGGACTGCCGAGACTTTTCGTGTCTTGCGGTCAAAAATATTATTGCCCCAAGACGGCAGGCCGGCACCGAAAACTATCATGGTCACGTCTGCCCTGCCTCGTGAAGGAAAAAGCTTTGTTACGGCAAATCTTGGTATTGCCCTGGCTCAAGGAGTGGACCAACATTCACTTTTGGTTGACTGCGACCTCCGGGTACCCTCTCTAGCTAAGCTCTTTGGGGTTTCTCATGAACATGGATTGGTCGATTACTTGAAAAATACTGCCGACCTTTCTTCCCTCATTCGGAAAACATCTTTGGAAAAGTTGTCAATTTTGGCTAGTGGTCGCCCACCAGTCAATCCAGCCGAGTTACTTGGTTCGGAACGAATGCAGAATCTGGTGAAGGAGATGGCTGACCGTTATCCTGACAGGTTTGTTATATTTGACACCCCGCCCCTTGAGGTGGCTTCCGAATCGAAGGTGCTCTCTCAGGCCGTTGATGGGGTGGTCTTAGTCGTGCGGCAAGGGGTCTCCAGCCGGATTTTGATTGAGAAATTTATTTCGGATATCGGCAAGGAAAAGATCATTGGTGTTATTTTTAATAGTGAAAAAACTAATTTTATTACCAATAGGCTGATATATAAAAATCATTATTACTATGGCAATTATTATAATAATGAGCCTCGATCAATTGAGGCAAGTTGATCTTAATTTTTCTTTCGCGAGCCACTTTTTTTTGAAACAACCTTCGGTCGGTGAACAGATTTTTCCACAATGCGCCGTTGTTGCAGCCTGTCCGCTTGCTTTCTTGGCACGGTGAGCGGTTGCTTTGATCCAGGCTTCAGGCCAGTGACATACATGGCAGTGGAGAGGGTGCCGGGGGTGGGAGTAAAGTCCTGGAATTTTCGTATCTGCAGTCCAAGTTTTTGCATATCCTGAACAAGATTTTCCGCATGCTTTACCGTTGAGCCGGGGTGAGCAGTGATGACGTACGGGGTAAATTCAATATTTTTCTTGCCAAGCTCTTTGGCTATTTCCGACATTCAGCGATAAACCTTTGCAGCAGGTTATGGGATTCCTTGTGCATAAGGCAGAGCAATTCGTCGTCTGTATGCTCGGGGGCGATTTTCAATGACCCGGGTGTATGTGACTGAATAATTTTCTTCAACAGCCGGGGGGTGCGAAGGAGAAGTTCCATCCTAAGGCCGGAAGAAATAAACAGTTTCTTTATACCGTCAATTTTGGCAACTTCGTCGAGTAGCTCAAGAAAAATATCTTCGTCTATTCTTAGATTCGAGCAGAGCTTTGGGTAAAGACAATCGCGATTTTTACACGAACCTATGGCACAGTGCGTCCCATAAAGATTGGCCGTCGGTCCGCCCAGATCGCTGATGGTACCATTGAAATTGTCCATCTGTGAGATAATCTGGCATTCTTTCCTGATGGAATCTTTACTGCGCGAGATGATGGCGGGTCCCTGGTGTCTGGTAATAGCACAGAAAGAACAATTGCCAGAACAGCCTCGAACAATAGTCACCGAATCTTTGATCATTCGGAAGGCTGGGATCTCCTGATTTTCAGGATGCGGACGTCTTGTGTAGGGAAGGCCGTACAACCCATCAAGCTCAATAGATGAGAGCGGTCTTGGTGCTGGATGCTGCACGACCCAGTGGGTTTGCTGTCGTTGCAGGATGATGCGGGGAGAATAGGCCCGTAAATGTTTGTCTATTTCGATTTCGGCATCGAGAAAATGGTGTGGCTGTGCTTGAATTGTCTCCCAGGAAGGAAGCACAAGAAACTTTTGTGAGCTTTTTATCACCTTATCCGGGAAATCATCAGGAAAAAACTCATGCAGTTCTTTGTCGGTAAACCTTTGACAGGTCCCGGCAATGCCAAAAAGAGACGTCTTCTGAGCACATCGATGGGCGATTTCAACAATAGCTTTTTCTCCCATTCCATAAACAATAAGATCTGCTTTTGCATCGGTCAGAAAAGAAGAACGAAGCTTCTCCTGTTTGAAGTCATAGTGGACAAAACGCCGAAGCGATGCCTCAATGCCGCCTAGGACGATGGGGATATCCCGAAAGGCTGAACGGGCAAGGCTGGTATAAATCAGACTGGCTCTGTCTGGTCGTTTTCGGTCAGTTTTGCTCCGCTCATTGCCCCGCCATGGGTTGCCTCCTGGGGAATAGGAGTCGGTATCACGGACTTTGCCGTTACCTGTATAATTGGCGACAATGGAATCAAGATTTCCGGCGGTGATGCCGCAAAACAGTTTCGGAGTCGGGAAGGTTTTGAAGTCCTCAGCCGAATCAAACCGCGGCTGAGAGAGTATGGCAACCCGATATCCATGGCTTTCCAGCAGTCTGCCGATGAGAGCCACTCCAAAAGAAGGGTGATCGATGTAGGCATCGCCGGTTATGAGCAGAATGTCGAGGTAAGACCATCCCCTCAGCCGGCACTCTTCCCAGGAAATTGGCAGGGGATGAGCGCTGCTGGTGGATGCATTCATGAGATTTCTATTGAAGAAGTATTACATAAATCGAGCATTGATAAAAAGATGGCAGAGAATCGAAGCCGCATAGCCAAGAGCGATCACCGGAGTCCATTTCAGGTGGGCATTGAAGGTATAGACACCTCTCGCTGATCCCATAAGCGCCACGCCGGCAGCTGACCCTATGGACAACAGGCTGCCGCCAACGCCGGCGGTGAGAGTGACCAGCAGCCATTGCCCATGGGACATGTCTGGTTGCATGGTCAGTACTGCATACATTACCGGAATATTATCGACTATAGCTGAGAGTACACCCACTGCGACATTGGCCGTGGTCGCTCCCAGGCCAAGATAGAGAAATTTTGAAATGGCAGCGAGATAGCCAAATTGTGCAAGACCACCCACGCAGAGAATAACCCCGTAAAAGAAAATCAGGGTGTCCCATTCCGCTCTGGCCACCTTTCTAAAAAGATCGAATGGTTCAGGCTTAGAGTGATATGTTTGATGCGCTAATGGGTTGTCGTCTATGTCATAGTTTCGGTGTTCTTTTTTCTTCAAATAATAGGAGAAAAAGCCAAGATAGCCAAGACCGAGCATCATACCGGCTGCTGGTGGAAGGTGAAGAAAATTATGGAACGACACCGCCGTGGTGATGGTTGCCAGAAAGAGAAACATGATTCTCCTGGCACCCAGCTTCATAACATAATGATCTTTACTGGGTTTGGGAGTTTTTTTGCTGATGGTAAAATTCATGATAATGGCTGGGACCAACCAGTTTATCAAAGAGGGAAAGAAGATGTGAAAAAACTCATTGAACCGGACAACGCCTTTTTGCCATACCATAAGTGTGGTGATATCACCAAAGGGTGAAAAAGCCCCTCCGGCATTTGCGGCTATCACGATGTTAATACAGGCAATAGCGACAAATTTTTTGTCACTGCCGCCAACGGCCATGGCAACTGCACCCATTAACAAAGCCGTGGTTAAATTGTCAGCAACAGGGGAAATGATGAATGCCAGAAAACCGGTAACCCAGAAAACAGTGCGCAGGGAAAACCCTTGGGCTACCAGCCAGGAACGCAAGGCCTGGAAAACATTTCGTTCGTCCATGGCATTTATGTAGGTCATAGCCACCAGCAGAAAGAGAAATAGTTCGCCATACTCGAGAAGGTTATGGCGAATGGCAATCTCTGCCGCTTGATGATCACCAAGACCGCTAAAGGTGAGAGCGACAAGAATCCAGATAATTCCAGCAGCAAGAAGAACCGGTTTGGATTTTCGTAAATGAAGCTGCTCTTCAAGGATTACCAGTGTATAGGCGGATACGAAAAGTAATACGGCGATTATACCGAACAAAGAGCCGGTGAGTGCAGTGGTATCAATATCTGTAGCGGTGCCTTCACTGGCGAATGCGAGAGTGCCGGAAACACATGTTATGCAGAGCAATAAAAGCAGTTTCTTCATTGACTATTTCCTGGTTAAAATTGACTGTGAATACAGATAAACGTTGGTGATTATACCAGTGTGCCACGACCATCGCAAGCAGAGTCCCATGGTCTTGGAAAATACCAATATAAGGGAGGAAGGGGCAGGAGTAAGGCATTCTCCGGTCTGGTTGTTTGCAAAACACACCGGACCGGAGAAACCAAACCTATGTTTCCGCGATGAAAAATCCGAGCTAATTACTAGCTGGGATATATTTGGTCAGCGGGCAATCGTTACAACCGGCCTCGGGTAGATCAGTTCCATTGTGAATTTGATCGACCAGAGCAGTAACCGCAGTCTTACTATCAGCATACATATGTTCTCTACCGATCTCTTCAATCAATCCTGTCCGTTCCATTACCTGAAGTACCTGGCCCTTCACTCCACACATGGCAAAGCCAAGTTTTGCACTCCTGACCCGTTTGCAGAGCATCTCAAGAGCCTCTTCCCCGGACGCGTCCATATCATTTATACCTCGGGCATCGAGGAGGATATAGCGGAGGTCGGGTTGATCATTTCTAAATTTGGCTACCTGTTCATCGAGGTAGCTTGCATTGGCAAAAAAGAGAGCGCCATCAAAACGTACAACCGAGATATGTCGACAACCTTTCAGGCGGAAGTGTTCTGCACTTTGTAAAACGTTTTCTTCGTTCATTGACAGGCTTGCAACCACAGGCCGCATGGATTTATAGAGAAAGACAACCATAGAGAGCGCAACGCCAACCATAATTCCCTTGTCGAGATGTGGGGCGAAGTAGAGGGTGACCAAAAAACTGAAGATGGATATCGCTCCATCATACCATTGGGCCTTCCAGGAATGAATGAATCCCTTGACGTTGACCAGGCCGATAACCGCCATCATAATGACTGCAGCCAGCACTGCCTGAGGGAGATGGTAGAGCAAGGGAGTAAAGAACAGGAGGGTAATTACCACCATCACTGAGGTTACCACCGATGAGATGCCGGATACGGCCCCAGCCTGGAGGTTAACAGCAGAACGGGAGAATGAACCGGACACCGAGTAACTGGACCCGATTGAGCCCAGAATGTTGCCCAGTCCCTGACCGATCAACTCCTGGTTCGGGTCAAGTTTCTGGCCGGTTTTGGCGGCCATAGCTTTGGCTATGGCGATGGCCTCCATAAAACCAAGCAGAGAGATGATAATAGCAGTAGGGAGGAGTTTCATAAAGGATTTTAAGCTTAGTTCCGGAATAGTAAATTTAGGTAAACCTTCCGGGATCTTGCCAACCACTGCGCCTCCACCCATCATTGGAAGACCAGTAAGATCAAGTTTGGAAGTGCCGACCTTTAATCGCCATATATTCCCGTCACTTTTTATCCCCTCTGGAACCGCGCCTTTTGGGTACAGGGTCAAAGAATCGTTTTCTTTCAAACCTTCAAACTTGAGTTTTCGGAGTTCTGTGCGGATCAAATGGATGTGTTCTTTGGCTTCATTAATTTTAAGGGTGAGGAGCTCGGCCTGACTCTGCATTTGAATCAAATTGACACTTTTGTCGCTATGGCCTGATTTGAGTTTTTTTATCTCCTCATCTATCTGCAAACCTAAATCAGTCCGTTCAGCTCCCAAAGTTTCGAGCTCTGTGGCTGCCTGGTTGAATTCGGAGATTTTTTCAACAAGAGCAGGGTAATGGATTGCCGAGATATCAACCTTAGCGTCATTATTGAATCCGGTGAAATATGAAATAAGGGTGGTAATAGAAACAGCAACCAGAACGTTAGGAATGCGCGGGTTGATTTTCTTCAGGACCACCATAATGGTTACTGCGCAGACACCATAAAGGAGTGTTGGTAGATGGGTATAGTCCATTGCCGCCTGGGTAACCCGGACCATGGTTTCATAATGGTGTGCGGCTGAGTCGACAGACACACCGAAAAATTTGGAGAATTGGGATGATGCAATAATAATGGCGGCGGCATTGGTGAAACCGTTCACCACCGGATGCGAGAGGAAATTGACCACAAGTCCAAGTCGCAAAACCCCGAGGGAAAACTGGAAAATACCAACGGTCAGTGCCAGGGTTATCGAATAGGCGATGAATTGTGGAGAACCTGCCGTTGCCAGCGGCGCCAGGGACGCGGCGGACATGAGAGAGACGACCGCCACCGGACCGGTTGCCAACTGACGGCTTGAACCAAAGAGTGCCGCCACCATGGGTGGCAGAAAAGCGGCGTACAGACCATAGTATGCCGGCAATCCGGCAAGTTGGGCGTAGGCCATTGACTGAGGAATCAGCACAAGGGCTACAGTGAGACCGGCAAGAAAATCAGTTTTGAATTTGCCGATGTCGTAGTCTTTAAACCAGGCAAGAAATGGAAAAATCATTTGAATCATTTTTTCAGCTCCTTAAAAAAGAAAAATATACTAAAAAAGGGATAATCCTTTTCAACTTACAATAAGTAGCAGACAGTTTATGCCTGAATAGCCTGTCTTTTCAGAACAGCTAATCAAAGCGCTCTTGCTAATAAAGTCAAGAAAAATTGGAAATATCAAAGGGGGATATGCACAAAAATGGCACGAAATTGCAATTTCGAAAAAAGTATGGTTATCAGAGAGGGTAGACTTTTTACTGAGTGTCCTTTCCGGAATTCCCCTTTGGGGTGCTCTATTTTGCAGGGATCTCTCAGAACTTGATGATAAAAGATCTTTGCATAAAGATTAAGAATTGACCTACTTGAGTCAGGAGACATAAAAATGAAACTTGGCAATGAGAGTTTTCGCATTCTGCTCGCTGATGACCATGTACTCATCCGTCATGGCATAAAAAACATCATTAAGAAGAATGACAGGTTCCAGGTTGTGGGGGAGGTGAGCAATGGTAAGGAACTCATGACTTTTCTGGAAGACTCGAAAGTGGATATGATTATTCTTGATATCTCCATGCCGGGTATCGGCGGAATGGAAGCCACTGGACTGGTGAAGAAGAAATACCCCTGGGTCAAGATACTCATGTTGACCATGCATAAGAACAAACAGTATTTTTATAATGCCATGGCTGCCGGAGCCGATGGATATCTGATGAAAGACGATTCGGACCAGGAATTACTGATAGCTATAGATAAGGTGTTATCGGGTAAAAGTTATATTTCCCCCTATATGGTTGATGATTTTGCAGATGATGTGCTCAATATGTATCGTACTGAAAAGAAGAGTCCTTTTCAGGAGTTGACCAAACGGGAAAAAGAAATACTGCAACTGGTCGTCCAGGGCTATACCAGCAGAAAAATGGCCGAACATTTAAACTTAAGCCAACGGACCATTGACCATCATCGCTCTAATCTGCTTCGCAAGTTCGATAAGAAAAATAGTATTGATTTAGTGAATTATGCGGTTCGCAATGGCTTTGTCAGTGTAGAATAATCTCTTGGAAATTTTTTAAATCGCTTGGTTTTCGCTGGTTTGGTATTTTTTGACTGAATTGCAAGGCGGTTCGTCAAAGAAATGGGAGTCATTTCACTTCTTAAGTTAATAATATCTTACGTTAAATAATTTTCCTCTCTTTTTTTATGGGTATATATACCCATAAAAAATCAGGTATATCCCACAGTTGTTTTTTCTGCTGAAGCGACTACAAATACAGACGTTTTTGTCGCTTATCTTAAATACTCGCATCATAAATTTCTAGGTTATTCACCAGCAGAAAAAAGGTCAGAAAAAAATGAATAAGAGAGAACTGGTTTCTACAATCGCGGAAGTCGAGGGAATTACCAAGGTCAGGGCCGAAGAGGCCCTCAATAAGGTGCTTTCTAATCTGGCCGTGGCCATGGAAAAGGGTGAGAGGGTGACTCTCTCAGGGTTTGGCTCTTTTAAAGTTGTTGAAAGGGCTGAACAGAAAGGCCGAAATCCGCAGACCGGTCAGGCCATAATTATTCCTGCCCATAATGTGGTGAAATTTAAGCCAGGAAAAAATCTGTCGAGCAGGGTTTGCTGATGTAGTGCCTTCAGCGCGTATCGAAAAAAGTACCGGCTTTTCCCTTTTATCGTGATGAGGTCACATTGGTGGTGTGGTTTATGCGAATTACCCAGATGAGTAGGCCACACCCCACCATGCAAGCACTGAGAAGCTGACCCATGGTGATAAAACCAAATAAATAGCCTATTTGTTGATCCGGTTCCCGGAAGTTTTCGACAATCATCCTAAGACAACCATAAGCCCCGAGAAACAGGGCAATGATACTGCCATGTGGCCAGTATCGTTTTTTTTGCCACGGTTTTTTACGTACCGACCAGAGAAGCGCAAAAAGTAATACACCTTCAAGGGCGGCCTCGTAGAGTTGCGAAGGGTGTCTGGGCAAGGGGCCGCCTCCGGGAAATACCATTCCCCATGGAAGGTCCGTTACTCGTCCATACAATTCGCCATTGATGAAATTGCCAATTCTGCCGAGACCAAGGCCAATAGGCAGAGTGGCGGCGTAGATGTCGGCTGATTTCCAGAAATCAAGTTTGTTTTTCCAGCAAAAAAGCCATCCTCCAATTAAAAGGGCCAGGCAGGCACCATGGAAGGACATGCCGCCGCTCCAGGTAGCCGGAATTTCCAGAGGATGCGCTATATAGTAGGAAAAATTATAAAAAAATACATAGCCTAATCTCCCGCCAATCACAACTCCAAGGATGAGAACCAGATTGAGATTTTCAAAATGGTCGGCCAGTTGCTGGTATTTATATTCCCGTATCTGCTTGCGGACAAGAGAGTAGCTGGCAACAAAGCCGAGGACGTACATGAGCCCATACCAGCGCACATGCAGGGGACCCAAGCTGAAGATTATTGGATCGATTTCCGGGAAAATGAGTGGCGTCATAGCGATTGCAGAGTCTTGTCTAGTTCTGTTTCTGGATCTTTTTCAGATGGACCTGCAGCACGGATATAGCCGCTGGGGTTATACCTGAAATCCTTGATGCCTGGCCAAGAGAGAGCGGCTGGATTTTGGTCAGTTTTTCCACCACCTCGTTGGAGAGACCGGAAAGAGAACGGTACTCAAGATCTTGTGGCAAAAGCACTGACTCCATCTTTTTAAAGCGGGCAACCTGTTCGTTTTGCCGATCGATGTATCCTTTAAATTTCACCTGGAGTTCAATTTCTTCCCGCACCGGACTGGTCACAAGGCTGTCAATAAGTTCATGGTCTTTGTCGGACATCGGCAGTTCGGAGAAGGAATTGATAGTCAACTCCGGTCGACGCAGCAGCTCAGAAAGTGAACATTTTTGTTTGAGATTGCTGCTGTTAAGCGCAGCAAGCGCCTCGTTCATTGCCGGGGTCGGGCCGATTGAGACATTTTCCAGGGATTCAATACCGTCTTTGATTAATTGCTGTTTATGCAGAAATGCCTGATGGGCTTCTTCTGCAACCAACCCAAGCTCGTAACCGATCTGGGCCAGGCGGGTGTCGGCGTTATCCTCTCGCAGCAGCAGCCTGTATTCTGCTCTGGAGGTGAACAGTCGGTATGGTTCCTTGGTTCCGCAGGTAACCAGGTCGTCAATCAATACACCGATATAGGCCTGGGAGCGGTCGAGAATTAATGGCTCTTGATTTCGGCAGAAGCGGACTGCGTTAATGCCGGCGATAAGCCCCTGAGCCGCGGCTTCTTCGTAGCCCGAGGTGCCATTGATCTGTCCTGCGAAAAATAACCCCCGCAGTTGTTTTGTCTCAAGGGATGGCAGAAGGCCGAGCGGGTCGATATAATCATATTCAATGGCATATCCCGGTCGGATAATTTTTGCATTTTCCAGCCCCTTGATCGAATTGATCATCGCTGTCTGGGTTGCAAGGGGCAGACTGGTGGGGACGCCGTTTGGGTAGACCTCGATGGTATCGAGTCCTTCTGGTTCGAGAAAGATCTGGTGCCGGTTTTTTTCGGGGAACCGCATAACTTTATCTTCGATGGACGGACAATATCTGGCGCCAATCCCCTTAATGATGCCAGCATACATAGGGGATTGGCCTATCCCCTGACGGATTATTTCATGGGTGTCTTCGTTGGTATAAGTGATGTAGCAGGGCCTTTGTGGAAGGGTATAGCCACCTTTGGACGAATAGGAAAAATGGGCAGGCGGAGAGTCGCTGTGCTGGATTTCTAAGTCGGCATAATTAATGGTGTTCGCGTCGAGCCGGGGAACGGTACCGGTTTTCATTCGGCCGACCTCAAAACCATTTTCTTTAAACCAGGCAGCCAGACTTTTTGACGGAGCATCGCCGAGTCTTCCGGCCGGGAAATTTTTCATGCCGATGTGCACCAGGCCATTGAGGAAGGTGCCGGTGGCAACAACAACCGTCTTGGTGCCGATTTTTTCGTCAAGGGAGGTAGAGATCCCGAAGATTTGCCCATCTTCAACCAAAAGACCAGCCACCACTGTCTGCTTTACCGTCAGGTTTGGCTGGTTTTCGATGATCGATTTCATCCGTAACCGGTACAACAACCGATCTGCCTGGGCCCGGGACGACCGTACCGCGGGCCCCTTGCTGGTGTTCAGTTTGCGGAACTGGATAGAAGTGGCATCAATATTCTTGGCCATCTCGCCACCAAGTGCATCGATCTCCCGGACAAGATGTCCCTTGGCTAATCCGCCGATAGCCGGATTGCAGGACATTGCGCCGATGGTATCGGCATTGATTACCGTCAGCAGGGTTCTGCAACCCATCCTGGCGGCAGCAAGAGCAGCCTCGCAGCCAGCGTGACCGGCACCGATAACCACTACGTCATATTCTTCATTGTTCATAGGTTTGTTCATCTAAAAATATTTGTTAAACCAATTGTTCACTCGCTCGCATACAATCGTTCCCATGCTCCAGCGTGGGAACGTCTCTCTAACGCTCCAGCGTTGACATCACCAATTATCAATATCAATCAATCCAGCAAGTCCCATATAATGACCAGCACTCGAATAACGCCAATGTTCTGGCTGGTTGATATAACCCCGTTTCACAGGATTAGCGTGAATATAGTCCAATTTTTCTCGCATCATAGTTTCACTCAAAATCAGTTCAGGATGAGCACCCTCCTGCCAGAACTGATATTCCCGGTCTGCTTTGTGCAGCTTCTTGACAAAACGAAACCGGTCCAATAATCCATCAGCGTGGTGGACCTGTAAATAATCGATGATCTGCCGTGCAGTGAAGGACTTAAAACTGCTGACGCATTTATTAAGGTCCTGCGCTTGAGCAATAAAATGCAAATGATTTTCCAAAACAACATAACCGAACAGCCGTAATCCAGCATGTTCTCGCTGATACCGCCAGCAATCCAGCAGGATTTGTACCGCCTCAGGGCGAGTGAAAACCGGTAGCCATTCCACCACGGTGCATGTCATAAAATGTGGCTTGTCTGGTTCGGTGATTAAATATCGACTTCTTCCCATATGCTATTTTTGGTTGAGACGCTGGAGCATGGGAACTATTGAAAACTTTTCCGTTGGGATATGTAACTACAGCGTTCGATACCACATCGTTACCACGCTCCAGCGTGGTAACGCAACCCCAGACGCTCCGGCGTCAAGTAACAAGCTTACAGACTCCCTACTCTTTCTTCCACCAGATCAGCGCCCATTGGGGCACCGAATCCCGGCGAACGATCACACGGCCATCTGTCTCTTGAATAACTTTCCCTGCCACATATTTCTCCAAAGCAACAGTCTCTTCATGAGTGATATCATGGAACATCCAGGCATAAGATTTAACAGCCTCAGACATGGATGGATACTCAACATCTTGTTCAAGTCTCAGAACAGTAACATTCGGAAAGATGCCTAAGGTATAAAGCACATTAAGTGTGTAGATATAATCAGGTCCGGGAGAAAAAGCACGACCGAGTGCCGAAAACGCCGCCTCTTCAAAAGGCGTTGATCCAATCCTGTCGGTGAGAAAGATGTATCTGCTGCCATACTCATTAATTTTGCAGAGAGCAGTTTTGAGGTCTTTTACCCCCATTGACCTGGACGCTATGGCAATGTCGTGGGGTACCAACCCCTTTTCCTGCCAATCATCTTCCCAGGCACATTGCAAAGTACGAATATTGTCTATATGTTCAGCCTGAGCAATCTCTTCAAGGGCGTCGAGCATCCCACGGGAAAAATCCATAGCAGTAATCGACTTTACTTTAGCGGCCAACGGGATTGCCAGGGTGCCGGGTCCTGAACCGATATCAAGAACAGTGTAGCTGCTATCTAGCGGCAGGTGGGAGAAGACAAGGTCGATATATGCTGAATTTTTATTGCGGCCGGCGAACGATCGGGCCTTTTGGTCCCATTCGTCGGGACCTTTCTCCTGCCAGCCTTTTTTAGCAAGAGCATTGGCGCGGAGCTTGGTCCAGTCGATATCGGAATAAACCTCTGGTATGGAATGAGTCATGGAAGTTATCTATCTAAGATGGGACTATTTTGCAAAAAGTTCACAGAACGCCTGAGAATAGCATAGCCGATGGGCTTCTGCAATATATGGGTAGCCGCAGGGAACAAAAATAATTGACACTGGTCTGTAAATGTGGTTAATATTTCTGTTTTGTTATTTGTATCCTCACAGATAGGGCCATTGCTGTTGGTGGGACTTATTTGATTTGAGGAATAGCCGGGAATTACACGTAAAAACTTTAATTCCCGACTCCCTGGAGCTAAAAATATTCCATGGTCCGGCCATAGAATTTACAGATGAGGAAGTAAAGAATGAGTAAAAGAACTTTTCAGCCAAGCAACTTAAAGCGCAAGCGTACCCACGGATTTCGTGAAAGAATGAGCACTCGTGCCGGCAGAGCAATAATAAGAGCACGTAGAGCAAAAGGCCGCAAAAGGCTTTCGGCATAACCTTGGCCGAGTACCCGCTTTCGAAAAGCTCCCTGTTGCGAAAAGGATGGGAGTTTGAAAAAGTGTATAGCAAGGGGAAACGTTTGCATGGGAAGGGGTTTACACTGATCTGCTGGCCTAATTCGACGGGGGCAAGTAGGCTCGGAATTAGTGTTCATCGGAAGATTCGCGGCGCAGTGAAGAGAAATCGCCTCAAACGAATAATCCGGGAATCGTTCCGGCTTTGGCAAAAACATTATCCGGCTGGAGTAGATATTGTTTTTGCCGTTCGTTCTGATTTTCCCTATTTACATCCCGGAGAAATTCGCGCGGCTGTAACGCCACTGGCTTTAAAACCTCTTTCCAGTAGTTTTACTTGTTGACCAGGCGTATGTGATGAAATTTGGTAAAATTCCCAAGGTGGTTTTCATTGGATTTGTGAGAGGCTACCAATATTTTATTTCACCGCTCCTGCCGCCAACTTGTCGTTTTATCCCAACCTGTTCCACTTATACCATTCAGGCAATTGAAAAATATGGGGTTGTTCGGGGTTCCTTTATGGGGCTACGCCGGATACTTCGTTGTCACCCTTTCTCTCGAGGCGGATATGATCCGGTACTGTAATCGGGCCGCCCATTGGTCTCTTTTAGATAACTGACATAACCTTCCGGTTTTAATTAAAATTACGGACAGTCCATGGACACATATAGAGCTTTTTTGGCGATCATCATTTCGTTTGTTATTCTTCTTGGATATCAATATTTCTTTGTCGGTTTTGAGCAACCTGCGGCCGTCAATGAGCCTACGGAGCAGTCAGCGGCGGTAAGCGGCCAATCACCACAGGCGCAGCAGCCTGTGGTAGCACCTGCCGCGCAAGTGACAGCAGCGGTCGCACCAGCTCCGGTTGTAGCATATGACCGTACGCCAAGAGATATTGTCATCGATACCGATTTGTATACCGCAATTCTGTCTGAAGATGGGGGAACTGTCACCAGCTTTGTTTTGAAGAAACAAACAGAGACCAACGCCAAAGATTCGCCCGGAATGCAGTTGGTTAAGACTACTGAGGCCGAGGGGTTTCCTCTGCAATTTTCCTGGGGAAGTGCTGTTGGTACCCGCGTACTCTATGACAGTGATGTCCAAAGTCTCAAATTATCGGCAGACAAGACCAAGGCTGAGCTGCGAATGAAAGCAGAGGCTGGAAACGGACTGGTGGTCGAGCGAGTATATACCTTTGATAATAGCAGTTACTTGATTGATCTTTCGGTAAATGTTAAAAATCAATCGACTACTACACTGCAGGGAATCCCGCAACTTGGTTTAATCAATACCCCTTTTGAAGGCGTGGCCAGTCCGTCAAATCAATTCCTGTTTGGTGGCCCCGCGGCGTTTATCAACGGAGAACTGCAGGAGGTAAAGGCCAAGGAATTTGCGGATGGGCCCATGACTTTGCAGGGGGCGATAGAATGGGTTGGTTATGAAGGAAACTATTTTCTCTGTGCTTTAATTCCAAATGATGGTGCGGGCAATTCATTTACCATGCAGGGTACCGAATCGTTGACCAGTAGCCAACTTGCAGGCACACTCGACACTCTGCAGCCTGGTGCCGAAAAGGATTATGAATATCATATTTTTTACGGCCCCAAAAAATTAACAATGCTGCAAAACATTGGCTATAATCTTGAGCGTTCGGTGAATTTCGGCTGGTTTGATATCATTGCCAAACCGACTCTCTGGCTGTTAAATATGTTTTATTCATTCTGTCATAACTATGGTGTTTCTATTATTCTGGTCACCATGCTGTTTAAAGGTGTCTTTTGGCCGATTTCTCAGAAGGGCATGAAATCGATGAAAAATATGCAGAAGTTGCAGCCGAAGATGGCCAAAATAAAAGAGAAATACAAGAGTGACCCAACGAGGATGAATCAGGAGGTGATGAGCCTTTATAAAACCTATAAGGTAAATCCACTTGGTGGTTGTTTACCGATGGTTTTGCAAATCCCGGTATTTTTTGCGCTCTACAAGGTGCTCTTGCAGTGTATCGAATTACGGCATGCACCATTTATGTTATGGATCACCGATCTCTCCGCCCCTGACCGTCTGTACATTGGTTTTGACCTGCCTTATCTTGGTGGTTTGCCGGTATTGACCCTGCTTATGGGGGCTTCGATGTTTTTACAGCAGAAGCTTTCTCCCAGCACCGCCGATCCAACCCAGGCAAAAATCATGATGTTTTTACCGATAGTTTTTACGTTCATGTTCCTTAATTTTGCTTCGGGCCTGGTGCTATATTGGTTCATTAACAACCTACTCTCCATTCTTCAACAGGTGCTCATTAATCGTGATACCAAAAAAACGGAAATAGCCACAACCTGACGAAGTACGTAGGGTTTCGATAGAACGATGCACTGTTTGGAGTGGTTGAGATATATTTGAAGAAGGGTATTAAATGTCTTTAGAAAAAAAAGATTTTTATGGGAAGGAAGTCGCTGTTGCGATCAAGAATGCTTGTGACAGCCTTGGGGTTCCCCAGGAAAAACTTGAGATTGAGGTTGTTGAAGCTGGAACCACCGGTATCTTTGGTCTGATCCGTAAAAAAGCACACATCCGTGTGCAGATAAAGCAAGAGATTGATGAGGTCATTGCCGATGTGTTTGAAACTGGCAGCTTTATCAAGCCCGAACCGGAAAAAGAACCTGAAGCTGTAGAGATTAAACCCCAGGTGGAACAAGCTCCACCGAAAAAGCCTGAGCCCAGAAAGCCTGCCGCCGCAGCTAAACCCAAGGTAGCTGATATTGATACATCGGCGGTGGATGATGACGATGAGGATGACTTATCGGCTGACAAAGATCCAGGTATTGAGGTGAGCCCTGAGAGTCTTGAAATTGTTAAAACAGAACTCCTGCAGCTCGTCGAGTTGATGGAATTTCCCTCTACTTTAGAAGTTGAGCATGTTGGACAGTCTGTGTCATGCACCTTGCGTGGTGAATTTGAAGAGGATTTAACTGGTGCAGATGGCAAGGTTCTCGACAGTTTACAATATCTCCTACGGAAAATTATCAGCCGAAAAGTTCCTGAACGTCTGCGGATTTCAATTAATGTCGGTGATTTTCGAGAAAAGAGACTTGAAGAATTGAAAGTTAAATGCGTTGAACTGGCTGCTCAGGTGAAAGAAGACGGCAAGACTCAAGTTTTGCCGGCTCTTAATCCTTCAGAGAGGAGAGTTATTCATATGATTCTTCAGGAGGATAAAGAAATACGCAGCCGCTCAGTCGGTGACGGACTATTTAAGAAAATCCTTATCTACAAGCCTGGAAAAGGTGCACGCCCCGGTGGTCGCAAAAGACCTCAGTCAAAAGGGCGACAAAACAAACCCGGACCCAAAAAGGGCAGTGAATCCTGATATTTTATCGCTTACAAACTGTATCGGCACTAAGGCGAGCACGTATCGTTCCCACGGCGAGTATTTATCGTTCCCACGCTCCGGCGTGGGAACGGCTCCCCAACGCGCTAGCGTTCCAGCCGCATTTTTTCTCCGGGTTATATAACTTTCTGAGGTGTCCTGGTGAATACTTCCAATCAAGAAGAAACAATTGCCGCCATATCAACCCCACCTGGCGCTGGCGGAATAGGCATTATCCGCATGAGTGGCCAACAGGCCCTTCCGCTTCTCAAAAAAATTTTCCAACCAAAAGATACCTCCTGTCTATTTCGCAGCCACCAGCTCTATTATGGTCATATTCGGCAGCCCAATCAGGGGAAAATCCTTGATGAAGTCCTGGCCGTCTTTATGGCAGCCCCCCACACATATACAAGGGAAGATGTCGTGGAAATTCACTGCCACGGCAGTTTTATAGTGCTGCAGAATGTTCTTGAACTCATTTTGGCGCAGGGAGCGATTCTCGCAGCACCCGGTGAATTTACCAAGAGGGCCTTTCTTAATGGCCGGATCGACCTTACCCAGGCCGAGGCGGTGATTGATGTCCTTTCTGCAAAAACCAGAAAGGGTGTTGACCTGGCACAGGAACAGCTTTCGGGAGCGTTGTATAGAAAAATAGATCCTATTCGGCAGAGTCTTGTCCATATGCGTGCAGTAGTAGAAGTTGCCATTGATTTCCCTGACGAAGATGTGGAGATAATCGACCATACTGCCTTGATTTCCAAGTTGGAGGAAGAGGTGGCAGAGCCGCTCAAAAAGCTTTTAAGGAGCGCCGACCGGGGGAAACTCTACAGAGAGGGTATCTCTCTTGTTATCGCCGGCCTGCCAAATGTTGGCAAGTCCAGTCTGCTCAATACTATTCTGCAGGAAGAGAGGGCGCTGGTTACCTCCATTCCCGGGACTACCAGAGATTCTATTGAAGAGGTTGTAGATATTAATGGCATGCCGGTCAGGATAATTGATACAGCGGGAATTCGCGACGATGCCGAGGAGGTTGAAGAGCTTGGTATCAGGCGGGCGAGAGATCTTATCAATAAGGCCGATTTAATCCTTTTCCTTATTGATGGTTCCCGGGAACTCAGCGATGGCGACCGCAGACTCTATGATCAGGTCAAACATAAACCACTACTGCCGGTACTCAATAAGATTGATCTCTGTACCAACCATATGCCAGATCTCACGACCATTCCAGGTATAGGCCATTGTGTAAAAATATCCGCCAGGGAACAAACCGGCATTGAACAGTTAAAACAAGCGATCTTTGCTTCTGTGACTTCTGGCAACGAGCAATGGGAAGAGGGTGGCTGTGCCCCCAATGTGCGGCACAAGCAGGCGCTTGTGTTGGCGGTCGAGGCATCTGACCGGATTATGCACTCTCTGAAACAAGGATTCACCAACGATCTCATTGCCGTTGACCTGCAGGGATGCCTCGATTATCTAGCAGAAATTGTCGGCGAAACCACCACCGAAGATATCCTAGACGTAATTTTTGAAAAATTCTGCCTAGGTAAATAAAAAAAAGCCCCCCCCAATTTACAATTCCAGGCGACCGACTAAACATCGTTCCCATGCTCCAGCGTGGGAACGTACCATCAACGCTCAAGCGTGCTCTCTTCCTGAAGTTCTAAACGTTGGTGTAGACGCGCGCAGGAGCGTCAAGAACTGCATTCCCACGCTGGAGCGCAGGAACGATTAGTCGTTTCCGATCAATTACCCCTGCTTCCACTCTTTCAACAAAGTCTCAGCATCCTTTCGCTCAGCAAACTGACCTTCACCGGTCAAAGTCTTTTCAAGAGTTTCAATAGCCTCCAATTTGTCGCCGTTGCCGAAAAGCGCCAAGGCTAAATGGTATTGTATCGTCGCATTATCCGGGCTTGCTTCCAAAGCCTGCCTGAATTGGGAGATAGCCAACGAATAAGACTTTCGCTTATAATGCACCCAGCCAAGTGTATCTGTGATATTAGGTTGATCAGGAAAGGCTTGTTTTGCCTGCATAGCCAGCCGTAGGGCTTCTCCTAAATCCCCTCCTTCTTTTGAGGCAATAAGCCAGGCAAGGTTATTAGAGGCGGCGGGAAGATCAGGTTGAATTTCCAAAGCCCGCTTGTATTTTTCTATCGCCAGATCCTGTTTTCCTTCAACTTCATAAGCGGTTGCCAGCCCCATAATTGCAGCAATAGAATCTGGATTAGTTTTCAATAGCTCTTCATATTTTGCTATTGTCTCATCGGTTTTACCCATATAGCTTAAAAGGCGTGCGCTCAGGATATATCCCTGTGGGTTGTCAGGGGCAAGTTCCTGTACTTTCTGGTAGGCCTGGAGGGCTTCCTCAAATTGTTTGTTCTTCGACAAAAGATCGCCAAGCAAAAGGTAATGGCCTGCTGTTTCGCTTAAAGCAATCTGCTTTTTAACAAAATCAATTCCTGCGGGGATGTCTTTGCCAACAGTCAACGCTGTGAGAAAAGCCAGTGCCTTAGAGTTATCAGGAGCCAGCACCATCAAATCGGCAAAGGTCTGTCGTGCTTTCTCTTTGTTATCCTGGCCAAGATAGGCAAGTCCAAGAGTGCCAAGCAGTTCGACATCGCCGGCAACTGCTTTCTGGTTTAACCTTCCAATAAATTCGACAGCTTTATCATATTCTTTGGCCTGTATGAGTGCTTTGGCCAGAATTTTTACCGCTATGGGATTCCGTCCATTGATACGAAGGGCAAGAGTGGCCTCTTTACCAGCCTCGTTGCTGTTGCCACGGGTCAGATAGATCTGTGCGGCGAGTGCATGATAGCGGTCTTTTGTCATATCATTTTGCAGGGCCGTTTCAATTGCTTTTTGGGCAAGCTCAACCTTGCCGAGCTTTAGCTGGGTGAGTGCAGAGTAGTAAAAGGGATCGGCCCATTTGGGATAATCGGTTGTCAGCGGGGTAATGATTTGAAGTGCTTCATTGTTTTTACCGTCTTTGATGAGAAAACGAGCTTTTATCAGATTAGCACCGCCATTAGCAGGATTGGTCTTTAATACAGTCTCCATTATAGAACGGGCATCGTCAAATTTCTGCAAATCAAAACTCAGTTCAGCAAGGGCAACCTTTAATTGGAGGTCTTCTGGGAAGTCTTTAATCGCTGATTTGAGAGTTGCTTCAGCTTTATCAAAAAGTTGCTGTTTGATGTAAAAATCAGACAGCATTAGTCTGGATGGAATAGAATCTTTTTGGAGTTCGATAATTTTCAACATTTCACTCTCCGCTTTGTCAAGCTCTCCTTTTTGTTGGTAGAGGTTGGCAAGCATCAAGTGCAGTTGTGGGTTGTCCGGGAATTTTGGTATCATCGTGTCCAAGAGCTTTTGTATGGCTGTTTCGTCCTTTTTCTGCTCGTAGAACATGAGCATTGTCCGATAATTTGCAAAATTCTCAGGATTGAGAGAGATTGCTTTCTGGAATAATTTTTCACTTTCATTCCATTTGTTCTGGGCGATAAGAATGCGTCCTTTAATATTATAAAATTTGTCGTTCTCCGGTGCCTGGGCAATGGCCTTATCGATAGCTTCTTCTGCTTTAGCAAAATTCCCTTCGATCAGCTCAAGATTGGCCAGAAGAGCAAGACCATCCTGGAAATTTGGATCAACATTCAAGACTTGATCGACAAATTTTCGGCTGTCTTCCTTTTTACGGGAAAGGAGATAAAATTCTGCAACCTTTACCCCGGCATCGAGGTTCTTAGGATCAAGAGAGGCTGCTCGCTGGAGTTCCCCAAAAGCTGCTTTGGGGTTACCTGCTTTAAGATAAAGTAGGCCTAGTTGATACCTGGCGTCGGCATACTTAGCGTCCATCTGGATAGCATTTTTAAGCTCAATGACTGCTGCTTTTTCGTCATCGATCTTTATGTATTCGAGAGCCCGCAGGTAATGTTTTTCTTTTTTTTCGCTAGGCGTTGAACAGCCTGATAGATTGAGAAATAAGAAAGCGACTAAAATTGTTGCTGCAATTCGAGAGAGATTCATGGGCAAACCCTATGAAGTAGTTGAAAAAAAGTCGTTTAAATACGAGCCAGACATTAAAGAAGTAAATTGATGCCCGCAGTTTATATAAAAAATAAAAATATTCCTATCGAAAAATTGAATGGATAATGTAATTTATATCTCAGTGAAAAAAATACATTTTAACTATCCAGGTGAGTGACAAACAAGTATAGATATGATTTACTATTCAAATGATAGATTCTTGGAACTCCATCGCTCGATCGCCGATCATCGATCGATGATGGTTGCCACGCTCCAGCGTGGTAACTAAACTATGACGCTCCAGCGTCTAGGGTCAAGTTCCCACGCCGGAGCATGGGAACTATAAGGCTATGCCGAAGCATGGGAACCATAAGCTCATAAACGTTGGAGAACAGGCGTTCATGTTATAATCCCCACCCTCTGGCAAGGGAACAAACTGCAAAGATTTGGAATGGTTGTTACAAGAAATGTCCAATTGGAGGAAAAATATGTCGAAAAAACGATCATTTAGTTTATCTTTCTCGCCTTCTCGTGTAGCAGCGTCAATCTGCATGACCATCATTTTGTTATTGAGCATCAATGGCATTGCCGCACAATCAACTGCCGATGTTCCAATAACCAAAGAATTAAAAGATCAAGCCCGCGAAAAGATTCTGGCAGAAGCAAAAAAAGACGGAACTCGTTCTGACGAGTATGTCATTGGCAAAGGTGATATACTCGGCGTCCAGGTTTATGGTGAAGGAGATATGGCTGCCGAATCCCCTGGAGGATCGAGTGCGTCAGACTCTGGAGATGGCCCTCAGGCTGACGTTGGGGGCGTAACAGTTCGTATTGATGGGGAAATATCCCTTAAAAATGTTGGCGATGTTGAGGCGGTAGGTTTTACTTTGACGCAGCTCGCTGACTATTTGAAAGTGATCTTTTCTACAGTTTATGATGATCCGGTTGTCACTGTTGTCCTTAAGAAAAGCAACAGCCAGCGTTATACTGTGATGGGCAAAGTAGCCCAGCCGGGTGTTTTCTACCGTGACTTCCCAATTAATCTCGTCCAGGTTATAGCCCGTTGCGGAGGTTTTACCGAGTGGGCAAATTCCGAGATAACCTTAGTTCGAAACAATCCAAAAAAAAACAAAGAACTATTCACTGGAAATACCCTGAAGTTTGATTATGACGACTTCCTTGAAGGGAAAAATCTCGAGAAAAATGTACTCATTGAACCAAATGATATAATTATTGTCCACTAACCGGAAAGAGTATGCAAAAGAGATCTATATTCAGAATTGTGGATTGTCATAAGTCTGTTTTTGTAGCGGGTGCTACATTTTTCGTGTTGACATCGGCAATGAGTGCGGTTGCTCGTGTTGTCACGGTTTCCGGTGGAATAAGCACGGGATATGAATGGTATGATCGGCAGTATGACGATGATGGGTCAGATACGTCAAACTCCCAAAAGGATGACAAATACAGCCGCTTTCGTATTTCACCTTTGATTGAAATGGTGTCATTATCCGAACGTGATGAATTTCGTATGAGTTATTCCCCAAGTTTTAGTTACAATTTTGATGATTCATCTGATCATATCGATCATAATCTCAGTGCCGATGTTAATCGATTTTTAACCCAGAAGTGGCAAATGTTGCTTTCTGATAATTATCGACGCACCGATGAGCCCAATGATACTACGGCAGCCGACTCTGGTGACAATCTCCAAATCTCAGACAGTAACGGAAGAAAGCGCTACTGGACGAATGATTTGTCTGTATCGTCGGAATACACTTACTGGCAAGATAGTCTTTTTTCTCTCGGCTACACGTATAGCGTTTATAGAGTCTTGCAAAGTTATTCTGAAAACGACAATGAAGATTTTGATCGACATAGTTTTTCCACTTCGGTTGGTCATAGATTTAATTCCATTTGGAAATTATCGGTCTCCGGAAATTATGTTCGGGGACTGTATAATGAGGTTAATTCATCTACTGGCACATCCGGCGGCCAGCCAGGGAATAGCGATTTAAAAGAATATAGTGCAAGTACGACACTTGAATCGAGTCTGATAGAGCATCAGCCTCTTAGTCTAACTTATAGTTATTTCGAAGATAAGTACGACGATCCTGATCTTGATGGTTCGACGATTCATAGTTTGAGTTTGGGGTGGCAATGGAATGTATCAAATGATTTGTCTGTTAATCTGAGTGGCGGACCTACGTACGCTAAAACCGATGGGCAGAATGGAACATGGGGAACTAATGAGAACCTGAGCCTTCTGCAACAGCTGGAGCGCGGTTCTATTAGTCTGGCTGCAAGCCATGGGTTTGATACAGAAAACTTCTCTGGGACCGATCAGAATGGTTTGCAGGAATTTTACGAGACGAGGGGCGATTTTAATTATTCTCTGCTCGAGAATGTATCCCTTGGCTTGTTTTCCAGTTATCGACATGAGAACCAGGATACGATAAGTCCGGTTCTTTCTACCGGGGGAAGCGAAGTAGAAACTATCACCAGGAAAAGATTTTCTGCTGGGAGCAATCTTAGTTATATGTTCCAGCGGTGGTACACCTTATCCCTTTCTTATACGTATACAAATCAGAATTCTGAGGAAATTAATGACAGTTATGATGAGCATCGAGTTGCCCTCACGCTGTCTTTTAATAAGGATTTCTTCCATTGGTAACAAAGCAGGCAAGATAAGAACCAGATATGGTAGCCAATAAGGACTCAATATGGTAGCCCAAGAAACCGATGTGGTAACCCATAAGAAACCGATACAATGGCCCATCGGCCCACCGAGCGCCCCTATGATTCCCACCGAAGGCCCCCATCGTTCCCACGCTCCAGCGTGGGAACGCAGCCCTAGACGCTCCAGCGTCAAACACCAAAGGCATTGCCACAAACCAGCGTGCTAACAATACTAAATATTATTTTATTTAAAAAAGAAAAATAGTAACTTAAAAATCAATATGATCAGTAAAGGAAGAGTCCTCATAGTTTTAGCGCTGCTTACAGCCACCTGGTACATCCTACAGACAACATCCGAGGTAGCAGCAATACCGATCAAAAAATCTCTCAGCCTTTTTCCCCATCAGATTGCCGATTTCCATCTCTCAAATTCCTTCCAGTCTTCCGGGGAAGTTATAAAGATGCTCGGGGTTGATGACTACATCCAGTACAATTATATTGATGAATCAAATGCACGAATAAACCTCTACGTAGGTTTTTATAAAGCTGTAGGCGTCACCGGCAGTTATCATTCCCCGAAGAATTGTCTTCCCGGTGGAGGCTGGGGCATTGATACGATAAAAAAAGTTGTCCTGCAATCAGGGATTGAAGGCAAAAACAACTCCACCGTGTCGGTAATGCTGATTCGCAATGGCTCGGAATATCAGGTCGTCCTCTATTGGTATCAAAACCGGGGTAGGATTATCGCCTCCGAGTATTGGGAAAAAATTTATCTGGTGCTTGATGCGCTGTTTAAAGGCAGACGCGATGGTACCTTTGTCCGGATTATGACTGTTGCCCAAGATGGGGACATCAAAGGGGCAGAAGAGCGTGTTAAACTCTTTGCCGAACAGGTTCTGCCATTGCTTGAAGAACATCTCCCGGGAGCAAGCTTATGATTGTTAGTACCAGAAGATGGGACACAACGTCATTTGCGCTTATGGGCACGTTGCTGCTGGCAATTTTTGTGCTCTACTTCCCTTTTCTAAAAAGCCTATTCGAAGATTGGGGCACTAACGACAATTACTCCCATGGCTATTTTATTCCGGCCATAACTGTATATATGATCTATTCTTTGCGAAAAGAACTCGCTCGAACTCCAATCGTTCCCAGTGTGGCGGGTATATTCCTTATCCTTTGCGGGCTGATGATTCTGATTATAGCAAAAATAGGATCTGAATTTTTCTTGCAAAGATTCTCACTCATTGTGGTATTACTTGGCTTAGTCTACTTCCTCTGCGGCCCGGCCTATCTTAAAAAACTGGCGATACCAATATTGTATTTAATCTTCATGATTCCTCTGCCGGCAATCATCTGGAATAAAATAGCCTTTCCAATGCAGCTGTTCGGTTCATATCTGACAGAGCAGGTTATCTATTTAACCGGCATTCCGGTGTATCGTGAGGGCAACGTATTACATTTGGCTGAAACCACACTGGAGGTTGTTGCTGCCTGCTCAGGGCTGCGCTCGCTCGTGACAATGTTTGCGCTCAGTGGCGCTCTTGCTTTTTTATCGACGTTGTCGAAATTTAAGAAATGGGTTCTGTTTTTTGCAGCCGCTCCTATTGCTATTTTTGCCAATATAGTTCGCCTTACTGCAACAGCGATTCTTGCATCTCTGTATGGTTCAGAGGTCGCCCATGGATTTCTCCATGATTTTTCTGGGATACTGATCTTTGTGCTTGGTATGAGCATGCTTATAGGTGTGAACAATCTGCTGTCCAGAAATTGATGCAGATAACTTCCTCTGATAGAAAGACGATTCTCCTTACCTTTGATGTTGAGGACTGGTTTCATGTCGAAAATTTTAAAGAGTATATCCCCTTTTCGGCTTGGTCTTCCAGTGAGTTGCGGGTAGAAAAGAACACAATCGAATTATTGAACTTGTTGGACGATGCCCCAACATCGGTACATGCTACTTTTTTTATCCTTGGCTGGGTAGCAGAACGCTGCCCTGATCTTGTCCGTGAAATACACCGGAGAGGTCATGAGGTTGCATCTCATGGAGTAAACCACCATCTCTGTTATAAGCAGGATCGAGACGATTTACTCCTGGATTTGATTAAAAGCAAAGAGCTTTTGGAGAATATTACCGGACAAGAGGTGTCTGGATATCGCGCCCCAAGTTTTTCGATAACAGATGAGGTTCTTCGTCTTGTTCGTGAGGCAGGCTATCTCTATGATTCCAGTTACAACTCTTATGAGGGGCATGGTCGGTATGGCTCTTTAAATCTGCCGGAGTCAGAAAGACAAGATCTTCCAATATACTCCCTACCTCCATCATTTCATGAAATCCCAGTGAGTAATCTGAGGTTTGGCAAAAAGGTCATTCCTTGGGGGGGAGGAGGGTACTTCAGAATATTACCATCTTTTCTACATAGGGCTGGTGTGAAACACATTTTAAAAAATTATGGTTGTTATACTTTTTATATGCACCCATGGGAAATTGACCCGGATCAGCCAAGGGTAAAGGATGCAAAAACTTCCTATCGTTTTCGCCACTACATCAATCTCAGCAGGACAAAGAATAAACTTAAGAAATTTATTGCGGGCAATGCCGGACACAAATTCCTGACCTGCAGGGAATTTATAAAAAATCGTTTTCATGATTACTCATAAAAAACCCGTAACTCGGACCGCGTTTGGGGTGGTCAGTTAAATAGGATGTTTCGAACATCTTGTGGATGGTTAAATAAATTGGAGAATATTGGTAACTGCTTCCCCCCTCCAAAAAAACGCAGAAACAGAAAAAAAGCTTGACAGGTTTTTGGACGACAATTTTTCAAAAGCCTGGATTGGTTTGTAAATTACCCATATAGCCCTATAAAGCGACTTGGTTTCTACGAATACTACGTGGTGAGATAAATTTAATTCAAACAAGTGCAATCGTTGAGCACTGAGCGTCTCAGGAGGTCGAAAAAGTCCATGGTATAGTGTAGCCATGGCTACAATTAATAAAATAAGTGTTCGCGAAGAAATTGATCGATTGAAACTCGACTTTGACCATCTCTGTTCTGCCGGGAAAGTGTCTCCGGAGACACGGGTGGTAATGAATAGCTTGCTGGTAGTTGTGGAGTTGATCTTAGCTGTATTTCTGGAAAAGAAGACTCGTAAGAGCAGCAAAAACTCAAGCCTCCCTCCTTCGCAAACGCCTAAGGACGATACAGCTACTTCAAATTCAAAAGGCAAGGGGAGAAAAGTCTCTGGTAGAGTCAATAACACCCGCACCAAGGAAACAGTCTCCATTTCCAAGGTAACTGTTTGTGATATCTGCGGGGTACCGCTGGATGAAACGCCTTGTCATGGACATGAACGGCGGACAAAGATAGATATCGTCTTTGAAAAAGTAGTAGAGCACATAGATGCAGAAATAAAACGATGTCCCAATTGTGAGGCTACTGTTAAAGGGGATTTTCCCCAAGATATGCCCGGTCCATTACAGTATGGTAATGGAATCAAAGCCTTTGCCATACATTTAATCATTAGCCAGATGGTTGCTTTGAATAGAGTTCAGAAGCAAATATCGGCTATGATCGATACGGTTATTTCGGAAGCCACTTTGCTTAAGTTTGTTTGGCGCCTTCACCTCGCTCTTGAGGCATGGGAGGCTGACGCAATCGCCGACCTTCTGCAGGTACAGTCGCTGCATGTTGATGAAACATCGTTGCTGGTTGATAGAAAAAATCATTGGATTCACGTATATTGTTCCGGTAGAACGACCTTAAAATTTCTTCACCTAAAACGTGGCAGTGAAGCCATTGTCGGGTTGGGCATCATCCCCAGATATGGAGGGACAATCATTCATGATTGCTGGGCATCATATTTGTCGTACGAACATTGCGGCCATGGACTTTGTGGCTCTCACCTATTGAGGGAGTTGACGTTTATTGTTGATTCCAATCAGTATAAGTGGGCTCTCAATATGAAAAAGCTATTGCTGGAAACTTGTCGTATTGTTGCGAAGCGGGAAGAAAAGTGCGTTACCGCTCAGGAATATGCCAATTTGCAAAAACGATATCGCAATATTCTTACCCGAGGAAGGAAAGAGTTACCGGAAATTCCTCCAAGACCGAAGGGAAAGCGCGGCAAGATGGCTAAGTCAGATGCCCATAATCTTTGGGAGCGACTACAGAAGCATGAGACGGCAGTGTTACTCTTTGCCACGGTTCCGCATGTACCCTTCACAAACAACAGGGCTGAAAGGGATCTTCGTATGGCTAAGGTCAAGCAGAAAATATCAGGATGCTTCCGAAGTAAGCAATATGCAGAGGCCTACTGCCGGATCTCAAGTTATCTGCAGACCATGGCGTATCGAGGAGTCAACCCACTCTTGGCTATTCAGTTGGCCTTGGCAGGAGAAATACCAGATAAGAATTAAGGGGTGGGTGTGTAGTTACGAATATTGTATGTTAAAAATAATATCCATAGCGGGTGCCAGGCCTAATTTTATGAAGTTGGCCTCAATTGTTCGTGCAGTTGAAAAACATAATAGTAATTCTACAAAACTAGGCATTAAGCACATCATAGTGCATACTGGTCAGCATTATGATCAGAAGATGTCTGATTCGTTTTTTATAGACTTAGGTATTCCCCAGCCCGATATTAATCTGGAAGTCGGTTCAGGAACTCATGCCGCCCAGACGGCTGATATCATGAAACGTTTTGAACCGGCTCTTTTGGAGCAGTGTCGAGACATTCTGTTGGTTGTCGGAGATGTCAATTCCACCATTGCTTGCACCTTGACGGCTGCAAAGATTGAATATCCTTCTGAATATAAATAAACGTGTACGTCCCATTATTGTCCATGTAGAGGCTGGTCTGCGTTCTTTTGATCGTGATATGCCGGAAGAGGTCAATCGTATATTGACGGATGCTATCAGTGACTTGCTTTTTACAACTGAGGAGTTATGTCTTTCTCATCTAATGCGAGAAGGGGTTGCTGAAGCAAAGGTGCATTTTGTCGGCAATGTGATGATCGATACCTTGATGCAGCATGTAACGTAAAACGAAACCTGGATACAATAAAGGAAATGCCCCAAAGCGTTATACCTAAATATTGCAGATAGATGACAAGAAAACATGAAAAAGGTAATATCCTCAAAACGTTAACTACCAAGAAAACAACTTTGAGGAGTCACCTTTTTCATGAACGTCAAGAATAACAAGCGAAGCGCCCGAGTGTCATCAAAAAAAGTTACCATCAATAATAACGCCAAGGGGTTAACCAGCCAGGCTGGCCTTGTTCCTGTGGTGAAGTTTCTGCGTAAATGTGGGATGATGATAAGCCTGATAAACGAGACAGTAGAGCATAAACGAGGCGCCAATGCCCTCTATGATTCTGTTGATGTGTTGTTTCTTACCATAGTCGGCACCATAGGTGGAGCACGATCTTTGAGTGGTGTAGTTACGGTATGGGCAGATGGTGTATTAAGGAGGTTGGCCGGCTGGGTCGCAATTCCTGATAACAGCACCCTTGGTCGTATATTTCGGACATTCAGAGAGCAGCAGATATCTCAACTTGAGACGTTGAATCATCGGTTGCGTGGAAAGATTTGGCGGAAAGCTTTGAGAAGTGGTGTATCCACTATTGCAATGCGATCATGTCGTGTAATAGATGTCGACTCGACCGAGAAAACCGCCTACGGCAAACAACAGGGCGTCAAAAAAGGTTACAATCCTTTTCGAAAAGGCAAAGCGTCTTATCACCCTATCCTGGCTTTTTGCGCAGAGACCAAAGAGATATTGCAGGGTTGGCTGAGAAGTGGTGATGCGTATACCAGTAATGGAATCGTAGAATTTCCCAAACAGTTGCTGGCCCATTTACCGAAGAGTCAAACGATTTTGTTTCGTGGTGACAGTGGATTTTTCAACGGCAAGCTCTTCGACCTGCTCGACCGGTTTGGGCACGGATATTTGGTCAAAGCAAAGCTCAAAGGGTTGAAGGAGCTGCTTTTCGCGCAAACATGGGAGCTGGTCCCTGGTAAAGCTGGCTGGGAGCAATGCGTATTTTGGCATCAATGCGGTAATTGGAAGGTTGCTCGCCGTTTTGTTGCCGTACGTCAGGCGCGGAAAAGTGAAAAGAAATCAGGTAATGGCAATTGTTCGAGGTAAAAGAATACGATTTCTTCTGTTATGTGACCACCGAAGAGTTAACCTGCTGGCAAATTCATAAATCCTATGGTGCACGAGCTACCTGTGAAACGTGGATAGAAGAATCTAAAAACCAGATGGCACTAGGTCAGATAAAGATGGATGACTTTTGGGGAAGCAGTGCAATTTTCCAGTGTTCTATCCTGGCCTATAATACTGTTCGTTGGATGGCGCTTTGCAGTGGGGACAAACAATTACATCGCTGGGAGCCTTCAACAATACGTATGTTCCTGATTAGAGTAGCAGGTAGGTTACGGACAGGTTCAAACCAACTCGGATTGAATACTCCTGCAAATCACTTACATCCGAAACAGTGGGATGCCTGGGTTGCAGTTGGTTTAAGCTAAAGCGCCAGTTTCTAAATTGCAAAATGATGACAGTGATTCCAGGGGACAGCTGTGTCCTTTTTCTAAAAAAGATGGTTGATGGAGACGTTCCAACTAACGGGGAGCACCAACCTGGAGTGCTTGTAGCTTTTTTGATGGTTAGGCTGAGGTGCAGTTGAGTGCGGTCGGTACGCTTGAGTGTTAGTCTTTTCCGCGTACGGATCGATTGCAAAATTTAGGTTATATATAATGAACCAACCAGACCAAATAACCAATTATCTCACCATAGACGTAGAAGAGCATTTCCAGGTTGCCGCCTTTGATGATATAATAAAACCAAAAGACTGGCAAAACCATGAATCAAGAGTAGTCAAAAACACCAAGACAATTCTCGATATCCTAGAAAAACATAAAATCAAGGCAACATTTTTCATAGTAGGCTGGACAGCAGAAAGGCACCCGGACATGGTTCGAGAAATTGACAAACAGGGGCACGATATAGGCTGTCATAGCTATATGCATAAAAAAATATACGATTTAGCCCCTGAAGAATTTCGCGAGGATACTATCAAAGCAAAAGCAGTTCTGGAGAAAATAACTGGAAAAAAGATCCTTGGTTATCGCGCTCCCAGCTACTCAATCACTAAAAAATCATTGTGGGCACTCGATATTCTTAACGACTTAGGTTTTGAGTACGATTCAAGTATTTTCCCAATTTTACATGACAATTATGGCATTTCGGATGCGCCAAGGTTCAAATACCAACACTCAAACCTCAGTCTGACAGAGTTTCCGATTTCTACTGCAAAAGTACTCGGGCGCAACTTTCCTGTTGGGGGCGGCGGCTACTTCCGGCTCTTTCCTTACTGGTTAACCCAAAAACTCCTCAAAACAATTAATGTCCAGGAAAAACAGCCATTCATGTTCTATCTGCATCCCTGGGAGATCGACCCAGACCAGCCTCGTTTAAAAGACGCTAAATTGTTATCCAAATTCAGGCACTATAACAACCTGAGTAAGACAAAGCAGAGGTTGGAAAGGTTACTTAATGATTTCAAATTTGGGGCAATTGCAGGAAGGGATTCGTAGGTCATGAATATCCGTAAGGCAACGTATTCTGACCAAAAAGAGTGGGACAAATTTGTCTGTCGTCATTCTAAATCTGTTCCTTACCAATTATTTGGATGGATTGTAGCCATTGAAAACACCTACAAATTCAAAAATGTCAGTTTAATTGCAGAAGAAAACGGGCAGGTAATTGGTATTTTTCCCATAATTCTTTTTAAGATACCATTTAGTCGCCCAAGCTTAGTAGCATTACCTTTTTGTGATGTTGGAGGATTACTTACAACGAATAAAAAAGCTGAAGCGGGGTTGCTTGCCGCTGCACTGGATACAGCCAATAAACATGACGCTTCGGTGGTTGAGTTGAGGGGGGATGTTGGCATCGATACCCTCGGAAATTGTGGCTATCCCCAACAAACAACGCACAATAAAGTCCGCATGATGCTCGATCTTCCCGGTTCTTCTGATGAGTTATGGAATGGTTTTAAATCGAAACTCCGTAGTCAAATTCGAAAGGCCGAAAAGAATGGCTTGCGATTTGAGATTGCTAACCACAAAGTAGCTGAATTTTATTCGATCTTTAGTGTGAATATGCGAGATTTGGGCTCACCAGTCCATGCGAAACAATGGGTTGAAGAAGTAGTGAAGCAATTTGGGGACAACGCTTGTTTGGGTTTAGTATATCATGAAGACAAGGCTATAGGTGCAGGAATCATACTCCGGGTAGGAAATAAGATTTCGATTCCATGGGCTTCAACATTACGAGAATACAATCATCTTAGCCCTAATATGCTGTTGTACTGGGGATTTTTGCAATATAGTGCTGATCACAGTTGTGATGCTTTTGATTTCGGGCGCTCAACGCCAGGCGAAGGTACGTACCGATTTAAAGCACAGTGGGGGGCAATGCCAAAAGACTTGCCTTGGCACAGTATTTATTTGCAAGGGAGTCCAAAAACGGATTCTCTTGGTGTTTCAAAAAATCGGCAACAGGTAGAGGCGCTCTGGCAAAAACTTCCTTTATCTATTGCCAACTATATTGGTCCCCATATACGCAAATATATAAGCTTGTAATCATGGATATCTCTGTCATTCTTCTCACTTGGAACTCTCAACAACACATTGAGCGATGTGTGCTTTCACTTATCGAGAGTCTTGAAAATAGTTCATTTACTTTTGAAATTATCATTATAGATAATGGGTCAAAAGACGGTACGAAAACTACGTTAGACGTTCTAAAAAAAAAATATTCTAAGTATATTAAACTGGTATATTTACAAAAAAATACAGGGACGACATTCCCACGTAATATTGCCCTCAAGCAGGCAGAAGGGGAATATCTGGCGATTCTTGACTCTGATGTAGAGGTTTCACTCGGAATATTTGAGCTACTTATCAGCAAATTAAAGGAAGACCCTTCACTAGGTCTTATTGCGCCAAAGCTTGTCTATCCTAGTGGTTCATTGCAGAAATCGACCGACCAGTTTCCGACTCTGTTCACAAAAGTTAAGCGACTTTTCTTTTTAAAGAAGATAGAAAAGGCAGAGGATGCAATGCTGCAAAATGACATTGCTAGGGAGGTGGACTATGCAATTTCTGCATTTTGGCTCTTCCCTCGAAAAATTTTTAAGGATGTCGGCTATCTTGACGAAAAAATATTTTATGCTCCCGAAGACGTAGACTATTGTTTAAGAATTTGGCAGCATAACTATAGAATTGTATATGAACCGTCTGTCTCAGCAATCCACTACGCCCAGGAGATATCGAGAGGATATAAATTCAATAAAGCAACCAGAGAGCATATCAAAGGATTGTTGTATTACTTTTCAAAACATGGATATTTAATAAAAAAACCTCTTTTCAGAAGTACTAAGGAATCATAATTATGAAGTTAATGTCAATTGCAGGTGCCAGGCCGAATTTTATGAAATTAGCAGCAATTGCGGATGCTGTAAAATCATATAATGAACGAAATGTAACTTTGAGTGGTTGTACGAACATCAAACATATTATTGTCCATACAGGGCAACACTATGACGCAAAAATGTCCCATAGTTTCTTTGATGATCTTGGTATTCCGAAACCAGATGTTAATCTTGAGGTTGGGTCGGCATCCCATGCTGTCCAGGTTGCCGAAATTATGCGTCGTTTTGAACCTGTCTTGTTGAAAGAAATGCCGGATGCTCTTTTAGTCGTTGGAGATGTGAACTCTACTATTGCCTGTACTCTTGTCGCTTCCAAAATTAATTATCCAGTAACGGCCAAAAGAAAGCGTCCTGTCATTATTCATGTTGAAGCGGGCTTACGCTCTTTTGATCGAGACATGCCGGAGGAAATTAATCGTATATTAACCGATTCGATCAGCGATATGCTGTTTGTCACGGAACAGAGCGGTGTGAATAATCTCAGAGATGAGGGTGTCCCTGACGACAAAATCCATTTAGTCGGAAATGTGATGATTGATACTTTGCAGAAACAACTCGAAAGAGCAAAGAATTCAAACATAAAACAGCTCATATGTGTCAAAGGTATGTATGGTCTTGTAACTTTACACAGGCCATCGAACGTTGACAGCATAGAGACTTTACAACCGCTACTTGAAACATTGATTGAAATATCGAAAAAAATAAAACTTATTTTCCCAATTCATCCTAGAACAAAAAATAATGCAAAACAATTCAATCTCTTTTCACTCGTTGAAGAATGTCCAGACATTCAGCTAACAGATCCACTGGGTTATTTAGATTTTCTTAATCTAACAAGCACTGCGAGTCTGGTCATTACGGACTCTGGTGGAATCCAGGAAGAGACCACATATCTTGGGGTTCCTTGTGTGACATTACGGGAAAATACGGAACGTCCGGTCACTGTTGAAGTCGGAACAAATTACTTAATTGGCATAGATCCTCAAAAAATATTGCAAACGGTAGAGAAAATTTTAACCGGAAAAGGGAAAAATGTTTCCATACCTCAATTTTGGGATGGACGTGCTGGTGAAAGAATTATTGGTAAAATTGTTACATCTGTTGATTGCCTTTACTAATGAACGAAGCTATACTAAAAAAATTAAATACTTCGGTATTATACCGGCTTGTTTTTAAGGCCGGTCAGCAAATTGTAGCATTGGGATTAGGAGTAGTTCTGGCACGCATACTTTCACCTGCCGAGTTTGGTATCATTGCTATTGCCAATATGATTGTTTTTTATGCGAATAATTTTAGTAATTTTGGTTTAAATAATGCGCTGGTACAAAAAGATGATATTAAAAACAGTCACATCAATACAGTTTTTACGCTAGATTTAGCTCTTTCTGTTGTGTTGGCAGGAGTTACTTTCTTAGCGGCAGGATCAATAGCAAAATATTTCAATGCCCCGGAGGTTGCTTTAGTATTAAAATGGATGTCGGCCTACTATATTATAACGACATTTTACTATATGCCTGTTGTCCTCTTGCGACGTAATATTGATTTTAAATTTCTTTCTATTGTTCAATTTTTACAAGGCTTGTTAACGTCATTACTCTCTATTGTTCTTGCTTTAAATGGCTATAGTTACTGGTCCATTGTCGCATCTACACTCTGTATACCCTTCTTGGCTGTGTTTGTATTTATGTTTAAAACTGGCTGGGTGCCTAAATTAGAAATACACGGGGATATGGCAGATATTTATTCCTTTGGTTTTTGGGTTTTTATCAGAAACCAAATGGAATTGTTGGTTTCTAAAGTGGATTATTTCGTTATTGGAAAATTCTTAAATATTTCTTCTCTTGGTTTATACGAAAAATCGTTCGAATTAACTGACCGGGCAATGTCGGGGGTGACGAAGCCTTTAAACGCTGTTTTCTATTCTGCGTTTTGTCGCTTAAATAATGATTTGGCACAGGTCAAGAGTGTGTTTCTGGAAGGGACAGCTCTGCTTGGATTAATTTGTTATCCCCTCCTATTTGGGTTGATTGGCGTTGCACCTCATTTTGTTCTTAGTTGCTTGGGAGATCAGTGGAAGGACATGATTCTTCCTGTGCAAATTTTATCCGCGGCATGTGTATTTCGAGTTCTTTTTGGGATGGTTGCAAGTGTTAATGTTGCTATCGGGAGGCATAAAGCTCATACGCTAATGACCACTCTGTCTGCAGGGATTTTTATTATTTTGTGTTTGATCTTCGTTTCATACGGAATTGTTTGGATAAGCTTTGCTTTCCTTTTGTATTGCGTCATTTCATTTTTAACGAGTTTTTGGTTAATGTATAGAAATGTTAATGTAACATTTTTTGACTTGCTAAAATCCTTATGGTGTCCTCTTATTGGTTCTACTCTGATGCTATTTATTGTGTTAGCTGGACGAACCTATTTGTTAACTGATTATTCTTCAGTCTCACAGCTATTGTGTTTAGTTGCTGTTGGGGGAGTTGTTTATTTGAGCTGGTGTTATGTTTTTTATAAATTAGGGATAGTTCATTTAAGTATAAAAGGAATTTCTTAAAAGACGTGGCAATTACATGAAGTAATATAGAGGTTTTAAATGATTCAATCAGTGTTGGTTTTAGCAAATCGGTATCCACCTGCAAATTCGAGCGGTGTTTTTCGGACATTATTTTTTTTCAATCATATTGCAGCACGAGGCAATTATAAAACACATATAGTGACATTGGACGTTCCTTCTTATCTTCAAGGACAAACAATAGATGAAAAACTGCTAGAGCAGGTCTCAGATTTAATTACCATTGAAAGAACAAAATCGTGGAATGTGCGAGAGAGTGTCATTGTTTTTAAAAGATGGTTGAGGCCTAATTCATCATTACAAAAAGAAGTTAAACACGAAAAAATTAATAAAAATGATAATAAGAAGATATCTTTCTTCCGAGCAATTAAAGATGTCTTTACCGATGAAGTGTTATCTTTTCCAGATCAAGATATTGGTTGGCTTCCATTTGCTTACAATAAAGGTGTTAAGGTCGTTCGCCAAAATAATATTAAACTTGTGTATTCCTCCGGTGGCCCTTGGACCAGCCACATCGCAGCATATTTAATATCGAAGCGAACTGGAATTCGATTTGTTTTGGACTATCGAGATCCCTGGTACGGTAACCCTTTCCATGCTAAGAAGTCTAAAACATTTAAACATATATCTTTATTGCTTGAAAAAAAAATTATTAAGAAGGCCGCACGAGTTATTTGTAATACAAATAATTTGAAAGAATTCTATGTAGAAAAATTTGGATTCGAAGAGAAATTTGTTGTGATTACAAATGGGTGGGAAAAAACCTATAAAACCCAAAAGACGGGAACGAATACCAAGGGTTGTCTTGTAATTTCACATGCCGGAAGCTTGTATGGGAATCGAAGTCCAAATAATTTCATTAAAGCTGTCATTAATCTTATTTCAAAAAAGAAGATTGCTAAAATCCAAGTTCAACTTATTGGTGCAGAAGATAGTGTTAACAAATATATAGCAGACGAGTTTGGACCCGAGTGGCTAAAAGATATATTTATGGTGATCCCCAGAGTTCAACATGATGTTTGTCTTGATTACTTGATGCACTCTGATGTTCTCCTACTCTTTCAACAAGGAACTAAACTACAGGTTCCAAGAAAACTTTATGAGTATATTGCAATGCAATTGCCAATTCTCGCCATTTGTGACGAAGGAGAAACTAAAGATTTAGTTAAAAATAATGGTTTTGGCATTGCCGCATCTGATGAAATAGTGGAAATAGAATCAGCAATTCTGCAACTTACTACTTCATATGATTTTACTGTTAATGCAGATTCCTTAATTAATTATGATAACAAGAAATTATCTCTTGATTTAGAGAATGTTTTTTCGTCTGTGTTACTGCAATGTCAAATGAAAGAGAACGTTTAGTGCAATTAGATAGAATGGCAAACAATAAAACACAGAAAAACAAGATTGTTATTGCCCATATAGTCTATTCCTTTGATGAGATTGGAGGACTTGAAAATGGAGTTATTAATATAATAAATTCCTTAAATTCTCCCCCCTTTCATCATGTTATATGCTCCTTGAAAAGTTTGGGTGAGTTACAGCAAAGAGTTACTGCTCAAAATGTATCTTTTTTTTCCCTTAACAAAAGAGACGGGAATGACATATCTCTTCCTTTTAAGCTTTTCGTAATTTTAAGGAGGGAAAAGGTGACGGTAGTGCATTTACGCAATTGGGTCACTCTGGTTGAAGGCTATTTAGCTGCGAAAATGGCGAGAGTTAAAAATATAATCTACTCTGAACATGGAAGACACTTTGAGGATCTTGAAGATTGCAAAACACTCAATACTATTTTCAAGCGAAGATTGTTTAAACGTGTTGATACCCTATTAACTGTCTCTTCAGAATTAGCCTCCGAAATGACTGAACGTTATCTAGTCAAAAGGAGTATTACTGTTGTTCGAAATGGTGTAAACACAAAAGTGTTTTTTCCATCGTCCATAGAAATATCTTTGAGAAACTCTTTAGGGTTAAATGACAGTGACTTTGTGGTTGGCTCAGTTGCTCGACTTGCCAAAGGTAAAAATTACGAAAATTTCATTACAGATTTTCTTGCTAACCAGAAACAGAATGTAAGACTTGTTATAGCCGGGGATGGTCCTGAGTATGCGAAATTGGAAAAACTAATCATTGATAACAATGCTCAGAGACAAATTATTCTTCTTGGCAACCGCGACGATATTCCAAAAATTCTTCGCATTTTTGACGCATTTGTCTTACCGTCCCTCAGTGAAGGTCTGTCGAACGTTCTTCTTGAGGCAATGGCGACAGGGCTTCCGTTGATTGCTTATAATGTTGGGGGAAATCCTGAATTGATTGATGCTAAAGGTGGATTCTTGCCCGAACTCGGAGATGATCATTCATTTCAGGCTTGCATCAGACTGCTGGCTGAGGATGCGATTCTATGTAATACTATGGGGAAAAATAATCGCCTTAAAGCAGAAAAATATTTTTCTATTGATAGCATGGTTTCAAAGTATAGACAAATATACACAAAGAGTGCGCAGGGTATTATATGAGTATAAGGTTACTGCTCTTTGTTTTACTGGCAATTGTCGTATGCGTTATGGCGTTCAATAAACGGCCGATGTATCTGCTAGGATTTATAGTTGTCTTTTATTTTGTATATCCTCAAAAATATATTTGGGGCATTGATGAATATCGTATAGTCATGTTTCTTACGATTGCGGCTTTTATTTGTGTAATTAAAGAGCATGGAATTCCTCTCTTAAGTGATAAAATCTCATTTCTAATGATACTGTTGGTGCTGTCGGTACTAATCTCAGCATTAAATGCAGCGGTGGGCCGTGACAGAGCGATTGACTATGCTGCTCTGTTTATGAAGGTTGTATTTTTTTGGTTTCTTCTCAAGACTGCGCTTAGTAGCTATGAAAATATAGATTTTTTCTATTGGGTCTGCATTTTGTCAGCTACTTTTCTTGCATGTTGGGGGGTCCAGCAATATCTGTTGGGCAATTCAAGGCTTGAAGGTTTTGGTGGTGGGCAAATAGCAGGTTCAAATCAACTGGCTTCTGCACTTGTCTGGGTTTTGCCGATGGCTTATTACAAAATATTTTCAGAAAAGGGTTTATTGAGGATATTGGCAATTTTTACTTTTTCTTCTTTGCTCGCAGGGATAATTTGCACTGAATCGCGGCAAGCGTTTCTAGCGTTTTTGGTTATGGCGATTTTAGTAACACTCGTTTCTAAATATAAGGGCAGGATCATTTTTGGTGCGTTATTTCTTGGGCTGATCGTAACCTTCTTAGCGCCAAGTACATATTTTGATAGGATGGACACTATCAAAGACTACGAAGAGGATTCTTCTGCAGTAGGGCGCCTTCAGCAATGGGTTGGTGCACTTGAAATGGTTAAGGATTATCCTTTGCTGGGAGTTGGTGGCGATAATTTCACTGTAGTCATAGAAAGATATAGTGGACACTCGCGTGAGAGCCATAATACATTTATTCAGGTCCTTTCAGAAGAAGGTTACTTTGGTTTTACAATTTTTCTTTTATTACTTTTTTTTACCATTCGTAGTTTGTCTGTTATTTCGAAGAAAAATTATTCTTTTTCTAAGGAATCTGAAAAGAAGGCATACTACTTTTCAATTAGTGCCAGGCTTAGTTTAATCGGTTTACTTGTTTGTTGTATATTTCAGAATAAATTTGAACATGAATTTTTGTACTGGTCATCCGCAGTTGCAGTAGCATTGAATGATGTTCATTATAAGGAAGAAAATTAATTTTTCGGTGAGCAGATATAGAGGTGTACTGATTGAGTAACGGTTTGAAATATCTTTTTGAAAGTAAATATATAAAAGCAAATCACTGCTGTCTCACAGTTAACTCCACAGTAAAAGTTGTGGAGATACAATAGGTTGTGTTTTATTGGGAGGCTTAAGCAAATCTATCAGCTGTCGCCTTTCAAACAAATTAAGCTGTAATAAACGAAGTATAGTTGTCAGCGATATGCCGAGCCTGGCTTTAAATTTAAGGAAGGACAGCAAGAGGTAGACACACAAGGCAACCCACAATTGCGTAAGGACTGCGTTTTTAGAGGTACCGAGGAAGGTCTTTACCTTCAGGTTCTGTTTGATCCATTTAAAGAACAGCTCTATCTGCCAACGTTCTTTGTAAAGGTCGGCTACAGTAGACGCATTAAGTTCAAACGAGTTGGTAAGGAAATGATATTCTTTGTCGGTTTCAGGATCATGGTAACTAACCAGGCGCAGATCTGTTTTCATTCCATTGAGCCGAATTGTCTGATCGGCCTGAACGTTAGCCGGTTTCCGACCACGCCGTTTGCCGAGATACTCGACAACAGCATTACGTTTTAACCGGGTGACAAAGGTGATGTTTCTCTTTGTCAACGAATCATACCATGTATAATCGTTATAGCCTCTGTCGAAGACAACGCACGATCCGGGCTGCAGGGTAAGGGCTTTGGCCCATTGCATTTCATGGCATTTGCCGTTGCTCATATTCATGAAGGTAGGAAGATAACCGTCAGCATCAAGACCAAAATGGAGTTTGATCGCCCCTTTTCTCTTTCTGAACTTTGCCCAAGGGAAGATAGCAAGGCACAGGTCTATAGTGGTGGCGTCAAGCAAATAGATCTTACCCTCGAATTTGAAGCGATGTTTCGGCGCATACGATTTACATCTCAGGAACAACTGGGAAAAGAGTCTTCTATAAAGTTGGTAGGGCTGTTGCTCATTTATGCGTGCCAGTGTTGCTCTGGAGGTCGGTTTCATTCCTAGATGATAGATGCGTCGCCCTTGGGCACTGATATTGGTGACCAGATCACGGAGACTTTTCCGACCTGATAATTGAGCAATGGTCATAGCAAGAAACTGACTCCACCTATTAAAGGAGCGGAACTTTTGCCCCGTGTGATGGCTTTTGGCCAATTGTTCAAATTCATGTTTCGGAAAAAGTGAAGTGATTTGGTTGAGAATTGTGTTACAATAACTCATGGCTCGGATCTCCTTGTATTTAAATGTTATTTCGCAATTCCATTATAACACGAGAAGCTCTCCTGGCCTCTATTTATTTGATATGTTTTACATATTTATGAGACAGCAGTGAAAGCAAATATTAATAATGAGACAGGTGTTCAACTGTGTGTGGAATAGCAGGGTTAATTAGATACGAGCGTAAGATATCTCTTAGTGACATAGAATCCATGCACGAGACATTCCCATATCGTGGGCCTGATGATAGTGGAAACTGGGTGCATCCAGATGGAACTATAGCATTCGGACATCGACGACTCAGCATTCTTGATACTAGTGTAGCTGGGCACCAGCCGATGCATGATGAAGAAAATGGTCTGATTATCGTTTTTAATGGTGAAGTCTATAATTATCTGGAAATCCGTGATGAACTGAGGGCCAAAGGATGGACATTTAATACAGGTACGGACACTGAAGTCATTCTTAAAGCCTTTGCACAGTGGGGCCACGAATGTCTGCATCGCTTCAATGGCATGTTTGCTTTTGCCATTTGGCAAGAAAGCGAAAAAAAAATGTTTATCGCTCGTGATCGCCTCGGTATCAAGCCATTTTATTATTTTGAGGACGCCAGTGGCTTTTATTTTGCTTCAGAGGTGAAGGCAATAGTTACTGTCCTTCCAGAAAAACCTTCAATTAACGAGGAATATATAGATGCATATATGAGCTTTGGTTATGTGCCTGGTGCAGAGACCATGCTCAAAGGAGTGAAACGACTTTTACCAGGGCATTATATGGTTAAAAAAGTTCATCAAGATAAAATTGTTGCTCCAGTTAAATACTGGGATTTGCCCTTTTCCCATACACAAGATCGAGGTGAGCAATTTTACCTGGATGAGGGCCGTAGGCTCATTGATAGTGCTATAGATTTGCGTCTGCGAAGCGATGTTCCACTTGGTATTTTCTTGAGTGGTGGGCTTGATTCAAGTGCTGTTGTAGCCTTATTGGCTCCAAGAGTAACTACGCCATTGAAAACATTCTCTGTAGCCTATGATTTTGGCAGTCAATTTAACGAAACGGTTTATGCCCAAAAGGTAGCTAAAAAGTTTAATACCGATCATCACGAAATATTTGTAACTTCTAAAAATTTCCTAGATTTTATTCCAGATTTTATTCACCTAATGGATGAACCTGTCACTGAGTCGGCAGCAATATCTCTGTATTTTGTTTCTAAACTTGCAAAAGAAAAGGTAACTGTTGTTCTTTCTGGTGAGGGGTCTGATGAGATTTTCGCTGGATATGATCTTTATAGATATATGGCTTTTCTCGAACGGTATTTCAACTTTGGTGGTAAAAAAGTTACAGGTTTACTTGCAAAAGCTGGAAGGGCTTTATTGCCTGAAGGTAATAAATTGGCAAAATACCTTTCGCTTGGTTCTTTATCTTTCGAACAGAGATATAAAGGCATTTCGACGTACGAAGAACGTTACAAAAAAGGATTATATCTGGATAGTTTTGCTGCAACTTGTCGGGAAAAATCAAATAAAACAATTAAAAGATTTTTAACAAATCTCTTTGAGCATACTCAAGGCTCCGATGGTTTGGGCCGAATGCTATATTTTGATACCAAAACTTGGTTAGTTGATGATCTCCTTATCAAGGCAGATAGAATGAGTATGGCCGCTTCCTTAGAGTTGCGTGTTCCCTTTCTGGATTATCGTCTTGTAGAATTTGCCGCGTCTATGCCATCAAAATATAAAATAAAAGATGGTCAGGGGAAATATTTATTGAAGAAGATGATGGAGGGAATTTTACCTCAAGACATTATTTATAGAAAGAAAATGGGTTTTCCAACACCTCTGAAAATGATGTTTGAAGGTGATTTATATGGGTATGCGCAAGATCTGCTGTTGTCTCAGTCAGCTGAAACAACAGCTTATTTTTCCAGAGGAAGAGTAGAAGATATTTTACAGGAGCATAAAAATAAAAAAGTAGACCATCATAGGCTGATTTGGCAGCTTGTTGTCCTTGAGGAATGGTTAAAAAATTATAGAAGTAGTGTGCACCTTAATGGAGCAGTGTGAAAATTCTTGTTTTAAGTTATCTGTACCCTAGCTCAATATATCCTCATTATGGACTATTTGTCCATAATCGCATGAAAGCAGTAAGTAAATACCATGAAGTAAGGGTGATTAATCCGGTCCCTTGGTTCCCTGGCTGTGGATATCTTGAGAGATATAAAAATTTTGATAAAATTCCACTAAAAGAAACAATAGATGGGGTGGAGGTTTATCATCCTCGTTTTTTTGTGATTCCTAAATTTTTTAAAATTATTGATGCCATATCATATAAAATTGCTGTTATGCCTCTCGTTCAAGAGGTGCATCAATCTTTTGATTTTGATCTTGTTGATTTACACTGGACATATCCTGACTTACCGACTGGTGCGGCTGTTAAAATGAAGTATGCAAAAAAAATGCTGGTTACATTGCGAGGTAAAGAGGCTTTTCATGATCACGATGCTGGCCTTAGAAAAATGGTGGTGAAACATTTTTTGAAAAATGCAGACCGCGTTATCAGTTTGAGTTTGGAAATGGCGGCGATAGCATGGGAAAAGGGGGTCGCCCGGAATAAAACTTCCATCATTCGAAATGGTGTTGATACTGATGGATTTTTCTACATTCCCAAAGAGAGGGCTCGCGAAAAGCTTAGTTTGCCGGAAACCTCGCTTATTATTTTAGGGGTAGGATCACTTATTCATAGAAAGGGGTTCGATCGTGTATTAAAGGCCTTGCCTGAGATCAGAAAAGTACATCCCAATGCCAAATTTTATATAGTGGGCACTCAGGGACCAGAAGGTGACTACAGAAAGAAATTGTGTCAAGAAATCGAAAATTTGCATCTCACTGACATGGTAGTTTTTGTTGGTGCTGTAAAAAATGACAATTTGGTTTATTGGTATAATGCTGCTGATTTATTCTGTTTATCAAGTCGCGGTGAGGGGAGTCCTAACGTTTTAACTGAGGCACTGGCATGTGGGTGTCCATCAATCACAACTGATGTCGGCTCCGCGAAAGAGATTTTGGTTAGTGATATAATGGGAAAGGTCGTTCTTAATAATTCCGGCGGAGTCTCTAGGGGACTGGTTGATATGGTTGGTCGGGATTATAATCGAAATTCTATTGCAGAATTGATGAAAAAATATAATTGGGACTGGTGCGCCAACCAGGTGTGCACTATCTACCAGCAGGTTTGTAATGGATAAAAAAATAAAAATTCTATATCACCACCGGACCCTTGGTGATGGTGCGGAGGGAATTCATATCGCCGAGATGGTCAACGCTTTTCGTCAAGAGGGGCACAAGGTGATGATGGTTGGTCCGTCTGTTGGACGTGAAGGAATTGGGATTGAAGGCAAACGTGGGGGGAAATATCTATGGATAAAAAAGTTGTTGAAAGGACCTTTATATGAACTTGCTGAAATCAGCTATAATTTATTTGGATTTTTATCGTTACGAAAAGCCATTAGATCATATCACCCAGATTTAATATATGATCGATACATAGCTTTTAACTACTCCTGTGTAGCCGCTGGAAAACGATATGGGGTGCCTGTTTTTTTGGAAGTTAACGCTCCTTTAGCATTAGAGCGAGATAAAGAAAAAGACGAGAGGCTCTATTTCAGGAAGTTGGCCTATTGGCTTGAAAAGAAGACATGTACTGATGCAGATCAAACAATTGTCGTTTCTACTCCTTTGAAAAAATATCTTTGTTCTCTTGGTGTCCCCGAAAAAAACATACAAGTAGTCGTTAACGGAGTAAATACAGATACATTTTACCCCCAAGGCAAGTCGAATGACTTGCTGCAACATTTAGGGTTAAATAACAAAGATATTGTTATAGGATTTGTCGGTATATTAAGACATTGGCATGGTATAGATCTTTTATTGAAGGCAATGCGAGAGATTTGCCAAAACAATCCTGATTGTAAATGTCTTTTGGTTGGCGATGGGCCAATTCGAGAAGAGATCGATACTTTGGCACGTAGTTATCATATTGAAGATAAGGTAATTATTACTGGACGAGTTCCACATGAAAAAGTTGGGGGATACATATCGCTGTTTGATATAGCTGTCAGCCCAAAGGCAACTTTTTACGCTAGCCCTATGAAGATAATTGAGTATATGGCTCTTGGTAAACCTGTTGTTGCTCCTGACATGGAGAATATTAGGGATTTGATTACAGATGGGATTGATGGATTGTTGTTTCCTGTAAATGATTGCAATTCATTTGTGACTAAATTACAAGAATTGGTCTGTGATGAAGCAAAGAGGGAGTTCATTGCATTAGGTGCTTTAAGAAAAATTGAGAAAGAATTAAGGTGGACTAAAAATGTAGAAAAGGTTCTAGAAAACTATCTGCGATAGAAACAAGCCACAAAGATAAGAATACACCAGAGGTTACAGGAAATACAGAAAAGGGCGAATGGGTTAGTGCGTCGAAAATATAACTAAAAATACAACAATTGAATGTTAAGTTGGCAGGTTATAGGGTGTAGAACCGTGTGAACTGCCAGGTTTTCTGGCTTATACACTATCGATGGTACGAAAAACACTTTTCAGCCATTTAATTCTACTTTGGGGATCAAGAATAGTTGATATTGGTCACAATATTGTATAGTTAAACACATAGGAAGGGTCAACCTACGGCAGTTCGTATCCCCATTACAGCTGCCAAAAAAATAAAATTTCATCCAAGGAAAAATCCCATGTCAGGCTTCAAATGTTGGCAGGCCTTGCGGTATCCTTGATGGCTGCAGTCGATATATTGTTCATTGGGAGTTGCGGGAGTCGATGACTGAAGGTGATATTGAGATCGTCTTACAGAGGACTAAAGAAAGGTATCCTGGTGCCACACCTCGGATAATATCTGATAATGGTCCGCAATTTATTGCCAAGGATTTTAAAGAATTTATTAGGATCTCGGGAATGACTCATGTTCGAACATCGCCGTATTATCCCCAAAGTAATGGGAAAATTGAACGATGGCATGGCACCTTGAAACAGGAGTGTATCCGACCCGGAGTGTTGCTGAATCTTGAAGATGCCCGCCGGGTAGTGATGAAATATGTCGATCATTACAACACTGTACGTCTTAACAGCGCCATCGGGTACGTTGCTCCTGTAGACAAATTGACAGGCAGGGATAAGCAAATCTTCAAAGAACGTGATATAAAAATTGAAGCAGCGAGACAGATCAGAAAAGAACAACGGCAAAAAAAGAAAGATTTTACCAGTAACAGTGGTGAAGAGCCGGCCCATCAAAGGCCAGCTCCTCCGACGAACATTCCTTTAGGGCCCATTCTCGGAACTGGCCTTTGATGGACCTCTCGTCAGAGGCTAATCGGTAAATGGTTAAGGAAGTGAGACAGAAAAAAGGGAAGAACAAACCAACTAAGAAAAGGTAGAGGATTCTCCAATTCCAGCTGAAGCATTACAAAGCATGACGTTACGGGCTAAGAAAAAAAGTGGTTCACCACGTTGAACTTTCTTGACATACCTTCTCATGGAAGAATTAATCTTGGGGCGGGTGCGGTTGATCAGACGGTAATATGTCTTCTGGGGCTGAATAAGTGGGCAATAACAGCTGTCAGCCATAAAACTCTAGCAGAGTTGATACAGCAGTTTGAAGTCTACACTAATCAAATCACAGAATGGAAACTGGTAAATTTAGTTTAGATTTATACAAACGATTTATCTGTGCCTCTAATATTGGTTAAAGGGTGCCTTGAATGACTAGTTATTTGTTAAAAAATACGATAGCTGATATTTTAGATTCACTTGAATGTGCATCTTTATTAGAAAAGCTTGAAAAGCCACTTTGTCTTTCGATTAACAACCACTTTCAGAGAAGATTTTCTCAAGTATGTCATTGTGCCTTGAGGACTGTGATTGGAGGAAATTATGAAATTGTTGTGAAGATTTTAAGGAAAGATCCCCATATCTATAAGAATAGACAGAAACTTGAAGAGCGAATCTTGTGTGAGTACGATAGCCTGTGTGAAATAGGTCACATTTTTCCACCTAATAATTTGTTTAAAATCCCTAAAGCATTATGTGTGGTGCCTAAAAAGCATGCTTTGATTGTTGAGTATGTTCGAGGTGTACCGGTTGAGGACCACTTCAATAAAAAACCATTAATACTGACTGGGGGAAATAGTTTTACTAACATTAAGAAAGAGATCGCGATGTGTGGTGATTTTTTGGGACTTTACCATAATAATACGTGGTCGAATATTTATTTTGAAAAACATGATTTAAAGACAATTCAAGCATATTTGTTTTCCAAGGTGAGTGTCGTTGCAGAGTTAATGGAAAAGGTAAATTTACCTAAGAAATCTTTATTGAGTATGAAACAGGACATTGAATTAATAATGTCAAAGCCTGAGTCTTTTTTTGACGTTAAAGAGATGCTGGTGAAATGCCATGGCGATTTCACTCCATCTAATTTGTTGTTTGGAGTGAGCGAAGCGTATTTGATAGATTTTGCAGACGCAAGAAACGCTCCTAAATATTTAGATGTTGCATGTTTTTTAAACTACTTAGATATGCTCCATTTGAATAAACCGTTATTGAATCCTTTATGCAAAATTATTGAATTGCAGGAAGCATTTTTAAGTCAATATAGATTACAACAGCCCATGTTTAATAATGAAATGCTTCTTTTATTCCGTTTGCGTTACTTGTTGACGAATCTTATTATGCAACTATACGATTCACAGAAATCTGTACTTCATCGGTTGTATTATAATAATCGTATCAATCGTTATCTGAATGGAATTTACAATGTAATAAAATTGCTGACCAATAGGCAACTGTCCCCGGAGTAGAGCAAATTGAAATTGACACCAAATGGTAATTTGGGCAACCCTTCGTGGAAAATGAATGCAAAATTTCCTTGCCATTGGTTAGATTGAGCTGAAAAAGTCATAAATTCCTGTTTTTTGGATACAACTTCCCTGACACTGGGGGTGCTTGCATCTTCACTAACATTTGAAGACGGCCTGGTATTGGGCGCCATATCAGACTATTAAGCTCTTAGCTTTACGGCTATGGGGTTTCCCCCACAGCAGAATCAACAACATTAAAGACCAAAGCAAGGACCACAGAGGGGCAGTGCAGCAAAGCTGCTAATCAAGTCAAACGTGCAGCTTAAACTTAGTTTTTTATTGTCTTGACTCAGGGGTCCACTTTAAAACTCAACTAATACCGCAAGCTTTACAATATTTTGCTTAATTTTCAACCTGCGAAATATTCAAAATTATTGGTTGGGTGATTTCAGGTGTGGGGTGCACTCCTGTAGTACTAGAATATGTTTCTGGAGCAATATAATCAATACGCGTAATTTCTTTGGGATGATTTGGGTATAAATCTTTCACAGCAAAATAATATGTTTTTCCTTTAACTACTGAAGGTAAAGTAAAATTCGCTCTATAACCATTGTCATGGTGCCCAATATTCTCTTTTCCCCATCCTCCTTCAGGAGATCCAGGAACAAGAATCGCATTGTTATAATCAGTTATAGTGTTTATTGGACTTGTGGCGTACCTTACTTCAAAAGTTTCGTAGTGGATGTCATATTGAGAAAAAGATCTCCAGTCAAGATTGAATTCTCCATTTCCGTAATATGTTGCACAAATGTTGTTAATACTATAATCATTTTCAGGTCGAGCTTCATTGTAAAAGCCAATGCCATCAATTTGAACAGAATACGGTTTCCATTCACCTGGCCAAGTACTATATTTCATCTCATGGTATATTCGGGTTAATCCTTCGATGTAGTTCCATGATTCAGGATTATCACCTGGGTCAGTTTCAACATTGACTTGGTGTGTTGGGTGATTGTTCATCGTCATTTTAGTCCAATACTTATTGTTGGTGCCTTTAATGTCGTAATAATGATAATAATGTGCACCCATGTTGGTGCTAGTGGCAGGAACGGATGGGTCTCTTGTATATGTACCAAGATGGAAATGGAACTTTCCATCAGGAAGTTTCATGTATAGTGTCATTCGATTGTTTCCTGCAGTATATTCATAAGCATTATCGTACCGATTTGCTTTGTAAAAAATATAAGTTTTATAGTCTCCATCATCTCCGTAGCTAATTATATCTACCTGTCCAAAGCCTGGTTGTCCATCATACCCATTCCCACTAATAACTGATGGAATCTGCTTACTGTGTCCCATATCCATAGTGATCCATAGTTCGCTGTCGAGTGTTGTCTCGAATCTGTTCTCTGTGGTATTGGCAAAAAAAATGCTGGGAGAGAAATCAGCAATGACTTTAGCATCAAGAATAGTAGGGGTTATTAAGAAAGTGGTGAAGAACAATAAACTTAATGTTAAGTTTTTTGAAGATATTTGCGCCATTGTAGTACTCCATTAATAGATGAGTTTAATTTTATTTTTTGCTGTTCAAAAGGGGTCCCTTATTGTTGACATCAACATGAGGTTTATAGCTAGTCCAGCTCTCCTTGTGCCCTTTTGCATTCTTTTTCGTTCCACGCTCACACTTGTTCGGCAGATCAGCTGACTCTAATGCTGATCTGCTACCTTGGAATGTCAAACACGCTTTGATTTTGAAGTGGTTCTCTTCTCCTTGGCAGATATTTCTCTAAAATTGATGGCGATAATATCCTTGCTGATGTGATCCAATCAGGTTGTCGCTCCAGTATTCTATCACCAAAGCATCATTAACAAGCAAACAAAGGTTGTTCTATGTAAATTAATCAAATAGTTAGATCGAGTCTTTTGCAATAAGCTCAGTTCTATTTTTATTCAGCTAGTGTCACGTCAACTGTCGAGTGTCGGATAAAGGCGGGATGGTTTTACCCGTGCGTTCTCTGTCGTAAACTGCCAGTTGACTTTAGCTTCTTGGTTGTTTCTGTACTCTTGCCAGGCAACTACTTCCCGCCGACCCTTTTCAAGTTTATCGATTCGACGACCAAGGCACTGCCCTATCAAGGCATTCAATTCAATTTCTGCCATATTCAATCAAGTGCCGTTCTTGGGAGTATAGACAAAATCGAAACGATCCGACAATACCTTAGTCTGTTCCGGGCTGAATACTTCGTATAATGCCCCTGGCGAGTGCGTTGAATAATTATCCATCACCAGAGTTATTCGCCTGGCATCGCCGTATAATTGATATACCTTAACGACCCAAAAAGGGTGTTGCAACAAATAGATGTTTGCAATGTATAATCGGTATGTTACCAACTGAATCGCCAATCTGGCGTCGGATGAAATTGAGTTATTTTGTAATTACAGGCAGTTAATTTAGAAAATTTCTAGTGAAAACGTTGCTGGTGGATTTAGTTCACTAGAATTTAATCTTTTTAAATATCATCATTTCGACCGATTATGGTTAACACTTATTTGTGTGATAGGGTCAGTTTCAACACCTTAAAAAAGTGCCCAATCACTTTTGGTTTTTTGTTCTGTGATCTTCACCAATCTTTTGCCTGCCAACGGCTCAGACGCCATGAAGATATTACACACACCGCTACGCTTGTATTCATGATCATATTTTGCTGGTTTCCCTGGTGCTGCAGGTATCGGTGTCTTGATTTCTGCAATCAATTGTTTTGGCGATTCATCCATATAAACAACTAGATACTGTCGATCATAAGACCGCTTGTAGACATCAAGAACCATCTCCATATGAGTAACAAAACTACCATATTGTCCTGGTGGGATCACCCCCGCCTTTTTTTTTGCATATACTCGGCTTTCCCATTTGCCCATTGAGAGCGACATCAAGTCCATCAACAACGAAACGATTTTTTACCCTGTCAATTTTCCTCATGCTTATCTTCAATACTCAGGATATTTCCTGATTGGTAGACCGGGTTCTCTGATAAGGTCCTTCGTCACAACCAAGCAATATCAGACAGTTGATTGCCTTTTGCGACTTATGTTTTCCTTTTGATGCGATTTGTTTGAGTTCAATACGTTCTTCCTGGGTCAAGGTCACCTTGAATTTTTTCATTCTGAATCCTCCATGGTCGTTTATGAAGAATTGTACAGAATTTAATGTGACATTTTAATGTTAACATAACACTAGTTACTCTATAGTCACATTGTCCAAGAGGCCGAATCCACTATTGGACAAAGTGCCAAAAGCCAACTTTGTAAAGGGGTTTTGCAGGCCAATACCAAAATTGTGCTCTCTTACATATGTGTCATCTACAATAAGTTTGATGCTGCCAGTATTGTCCCATGAAAGTTCAAATTTATGCCAATTCAAGTCTTTGGCTAGTTTTAGACTACCTCCTGACTGGTAATTGTATACTTTTTTTCCGCCAAAGGTAACTTCAACAAGAGTGGTGGATGCATGTTGAAGCACTAGGGCATTATATATTTCACTATCGGAAAAGTAAAAGAGTGTTATTGGGTCAGATATATTCAATCTTTTACCATAAATTGTAATTTTTCCTGCTGTGTGTGATATGAGCTGATCGGGAGACATCGCTTGTGGGGAATAGTAAGCATGGTAACCACCGTTTAAATTAACTGCATTACCCTCAAATCCTTGACTATTAATATCGGCCCCTCCAGCAGAGCTCATCGTAATGCTCTCGCCACTTTTATTAAGGGCTGAAGTTGTTGTTTCCATGTCCCATTGAAAGAGGTATTTTTCCTGGGTGGTGTTAACCTCTAATTGAGCAAGTGTCACAGCATTGTTATTATCTACAGTAGTTAGTGTTACAGGGTAAATTCCTTCAGAATTATACATATGCGTCGCTAGTGCATTACTCCCTGCAGTGCCATCACCAAAATCCCATTTGTACTCTATAATATTTCCATCTGAATCTGAAGAACTACTTGCATCAAATGAAAAAGAGACTCCATCTTGGGTATAAGCAAAGGTTGCAGTTGGTGGACTGTTCGTACCTGCCGAATCAGAAATGGAGACACTTTTTAAGCTGCCCTCAAAGTTAGCCTGGGCAAGCGCACTTATTGCTGTGCCAAAGAGCAGGCAGACAGCCACTACGGTCGAGAGTAGTTTCTTTGTTGTTCTACAGCGTTTTTCGATTGTCTCTTGGCGGTAAGTTTGTCTCATTGTGTCCTCGTTTCTTTCTATCAAGTTGATCATGATTTACGCTATCCTTTTTTTAACCAATGTTTCACGGTTGGTATTGTATATAGTTTGATGGGCTTGTTTCGGAGTCGGTCACCTGAACAGCCACTACTGAGAAATTGTTGGCTGCATTCAGGGTTTCTGTTTTACAGCTTATCTGACGGACAGTCGGGTCGGCTGTCTCACAAATCAGTTGTTCGTTATTATATATCCTGAACCCACTGATAGTATTTTCTAAGCTGTCGTCATATTCCCAGGAGAAGGTGACAAGGCGTATACCAAAAATCTCGGGGTAGTCAGTAGGGTTAAGGGTAAGTAAATTTGATGGAATACCTTCTGTGCCGTCGAGGTATATTGCCTTCATGGTAAATTCCATGGTGTCATTAAGCAGAGCGGTGTAACAAGTTATCTGCCTGTCATCTGGATTTATTGTTTCACAGATCTGGTTTCCGTTCAAAAAGAATCTAAAGCCACTGATGTTTTGCGTATCACCGTAATCCCAAGTGAAGGTAAACTTTTTCTCTAATGACGTGGGTGTTGCCGGTGGCTCTGTTGCTGCAGTTTTGGAACCGAGAACCAGATATCCGACAACTTCTGTTGTATGGCCGATCTCTGTATCATTTGACTGTTCTTCTTCAATCTTTATCTGGGTTGCTGTCTGCGACATATTTTGGCTGCGCACTGTCGCTGTGTCAGCCCCATCGGTAGTCTGCATGCCGGCGATAAAGAGCGGCAAACTCGGGAACTCGGTTAGGAAGGTGACATCCAGCCAGTTTTGGGTGACGCTGTCAGTTGTAGTGCCGACTTCGTAGATCATGTTGGCGATCTCACCTGTACCGGGTTCCCAGGCGACATAACCAATGGTTTCATTGACGTGTGAGGTAATAGTTGTTTCCTGTTCCTGTAATTTGTAAGCGAATGCGCTTTGTGTAACGTTGCGGATTCTGCCGGTGACCGCATCGGCTTCATTTTCCGTTATTGCCTGGCTGAGGATAATTGGTATGCGGACATAGCTTTGTTGCAGGGCGATCTGCTGGAAACTGGTTGTGCCGGTAAAGCTGCCCGCTTCAACTTTGGATCCGTTGTCCAGAGTATATTTGCCTTTTTCCATGACGAGATAGCTGAAGATTTCCGGGGCATGGCTGCCGTCCTGATAATCCCATTCCTGGAGGCGGACTTCAAAGCCCTGCTGGTCGATATTCCGGATACGTACCAGAACCGGCTCGGTGTCGTTGGATGTCGGCGGCCCGGCAACGACGATCGGTTGGCTGAAACTGTTTGCAAAGAGCACTTTGACCCAAGCGTGGTCGATGCTCACTTCTCCTACTTCTATGTTGAATTCAACACCAGGAAGTGTTGTGTTACAGGCAATCTTGGTGGTAGTTATGGCTGTCTCACCTTTATCGTCGGTAACTTGGAGAGATACTGTATAGATTCCCTCGCTGGTATAGGTATGCTGCGTCATCTGGCCAGAACCTGTTGTTCCATCACCAAAGTTCCAGCTGTAGCCGGTTATGGATCCGTCGGAATCAGACGATTTTGAACCATCAAAGGAGATGGTTATAGGTGCGTCTCCCCCGGTTAGGTTGGTTGCTATGATTGCGGTGGGCTTTAGGTTTGGTTCGACAGTTCCTATAATGATGATTGGCGTGTCGATACTATCGGTGAGACCCTTGCTGTCTTCAACGGTTAGTTGAGTGTGATATGTTCCTGCAGTCGTGAACGAATGAGAGGCCTTTTCACCTGTGGCTTGGGAGCCGTCTCCGAAGGTCCAGCTGTATTTGACTATCGGTGGGTTTGGACTTGTGGAGGCAGTGCCGTCAAAGGTTACGACCAATGGAGCGTTGCCAGCTGCTGTTGAGGAAGACAGCACCGCTGTAGGTGGTTGCGGGATTGCTGTGCTCGGTAGAGCAGTTATGGTTGTGTTTACCTGATGGGTTGCTCCGCTTTGGTCTACAATGTGCAACGTCGCGGTATATGTTCCTGAGAAGGAATAGGTATGGCTGGTAATTGCACCTGTAGCTGTGCTGCCGTCACCAAATTCCCATGCATAGCTTTGGATATCGCCGGTTGAATTTGTTCCGGCAAACGAGACACTAAGCGGTACTTCGCCACTTGCTTGGCTTGGATTTATGACTGCCAATAGTGGTTCCGGCGCCGGCAGTGTGTCTGGGAAATCGGTTGGGTCGAGCAGAAGAATATTGGATTTTGCACTTTCAATACCGTTGCTATCCAAAGTGGTCACAGAAAAGGCCATAGGAGCAGAGATTAAATCCGCATTACAACTCAGCGAGGTCGCATCGGCTGCGGTGGTCTCACAGAGGAGTGCGTCGTTCATATACATTCTATAGCCAGTGAGGTCGGCTACAGAAGTGGTGTCCCAGGAGTAGCTGATCGTTTTACTTCCTGTAGAGGGCGGTGGAATGGGGGGAAGCTGATCATCAGGCGGAAGAGTGACTGGGGGTGTACCTGTAGCGTCTATAGTAAAGGGGAAGGACGGGGACTGTGGACTTTCAGTACTATCAGAATAGTAGGCTGCGAGAGTAAAGTTGAACGTGCCTTCTTCTGTTGGAATGTCGCAGGTAATTGTTGATGCATTTGGGTCGTTTGATTCACAGACCTGCTCACCTTCTTTGTAAAGTCTATAGCCGAGGAGTTGCTGTGCCGGGTTGTCCGGGGTGGTAAAAGCAAACTCTATCTCCAGGGTCGTCATCACAGCAGCTGATGAAATGATGGGGGTGATAAAGAAGATCAGGAAGAGTAGGAGTAGTTTCTTTTTCATAGTTTTTGTCGGCTAGAGTAATTTGTGCGTTGTAAAAATAATTCCCCTCCCCCCCAGGTGGATAATTATTTATTCTTCGCTGGTTGTTGTTGCTTTTGCTTTATATGTATTGCTTCCATGTTCTCATTTGGAATGCCTGTTCCGACGTTAGAGCGCAGGAACGATGTGTCCGAAGTATTTGCGTAAACCAGCTTTGCTTAAGCAAGGTGTATGCCATAATGGAAAAACATATTCACTGGCGATTGTAGGTAGATAGCGAGCATTTTTAAAATTCCTTTCCATATATGCTGTCTTGGTTGTGCAAATAATGCGCTTTTGGTTTCAATGTTTTCACACTTGGTGCAGACGATCTTTTTGCTTTTGTTTTCTCTGTTGAACAGTGTGTTTGAATAATTCTTACCCCTTTTGAAGCAGGAATTATGCCATGCTGTGTTTATTTGTGTATCGTGATGTGTTTGTATTAAATATCAATATGATATGGCATTGCTGGAGTTTGCCGACCGCTTCAGTTACGTTGCATTTGTTGAATTTCAAAAGACACTTGATTGCGTAATCGTAATTCATGAAATCCGAAAAAGAGAGCAATGGTATCAATTGGCTTTGCTTGCAAGGGTTTTGGTCAAACTTTTGGAGTTGGTCTGTTCAATTGCCCATTCAAGCCAGTTGCGCTGTACTTCAGAAAGGTCCTTTTCCCTGCTTTGTATAAATGCTTTGAGGGTTTCGGGGTTTTCAAAGGAAACGGAATAGTAGCCCATGGCAAAGGCTCCATGACCTAAGAGTGAAAGTTTGCCGGTCTTGTCCACCCCAAGAATAAGATCATGGTTCTTATATAATACGTGGGTGTCGGTGGTGGATATGGTTCCATAACGGTTTGTGTGTATATAGTTGTAGGTAAAAAAACTCAGTCCAAAAACCAGAATCAAGGCGAGAGCGGCTATGGTGCGGGTTACCCAGATATTTGTCTGAGGCGTGAGGAAATCCTTTGCGCTCAGTGAAATTCGGTTGCCGATCTCTTTGTCAATATCGGAATGGCGGGCAAGAAACGGTTCAACAACTTTGCCGGTATAGTGTTCGAGATCGGAAATGGCATCGCCGTCCGAGGGGTCGGACATGGCCACCTGGAGGATGTTATTTGCCTTCATGGCAAGAGGCAGGATGCTGTATTGTCGACAGAGGTAGCGAGGTACTGTGTTTTTTACTTCGGACGAAAACTTCTCATCTATATTGATGATTGGGACATTGAACTGCTGTGCCAGGGTTTCTGCCAGTTGGTCGGCGGTGATTTCTTTCATCCTGACGAGAATGTAACCGAGTCTTCGGTTGCCTCCGACTTGCAGGCGCAGTGCCGTATCAACGATCTCCTGGGAGACGAGCTTCTGTTGTACTAATAATTCACCTAAACGGGGCTTGTTGGACATTGTGTCTTCCTCCACTTGATTGTACTGTCAAACTTTGTCTTGCTTTTTTGTAACTAGCACCCCACAAGGTTCTAATCCGGTCGGTTTGATATGATACGACGATGGATCGACTGGGTTGCGTTCCCACGCTGGAGCATAGGAACGATAGTTACTCTCTTTATGATATGGGCAAAAAAAATTATATTCAAGGTGAGGTGAAAAGAATAATGCTCCTTGCTTGTTTTCTGATGAAGGGTGGAGGGGTCCCAATCGTTCCTATGCTCCAGCATGGGAAGTGTGACCGGCATGGTCACGAACTAGCTGGTGAAAGTCCAGCCATAACCCTGAAAGGAGGGAATATGTAGACAATGGCAAGGGTGCCCGAAGAAACTCTCTAGATCTGCCCGAGGAGGGAAATATCGGTGAAGGAGAGCCAATGAGGGATCTGAAGGAAGCCGGCGTCGAATCTGCCACTCAAGCTTGGTGCGAACCTCTGGTAGGCTTCGCGGAAAGGGCGAGGTACCTTTCATTACCGAAGCCCGATATCCTTTCCGTATTCCGTGGGGTAGAGGAGGTGGGTGGGCAGAGAAAGTACGTGATCTTACCCGGTGAAGGGCCGTCTGTGCCGGGCCGTTGTAACTGCGACAGCCAAGCCCTAAGCGACACAGCAATGTGTGCGTTACGGACGGAGGGTCTTCAGACGAAGCCATAGTAGGCGTAAAGTCGGTAGCCGACGACGATGCGGTGACGTATCTGAGGATAAAACTACCGGAAAGCGACAGGGAAGTTGGAGCCGAAGGGCGGAACATGTAACTGGTAAAGGAATTTCGCTATGAGCGGAAGTTTTAAGTTCAGCCATTGGAGTTCCCTTGACAAGGGAGACGTATATATCCTGTGATTACAGAGGGAATGCGGAACGATGAAGAAACATCCCAAAGAAGAAAGCAAAGCGAGACAACGAAACCTGTTTATTGACGACAGAAGTCTCTTCGAAAAGCTCTGTGACCTGCACAATCTGCAGGCAGGGTTTAAGGCGGTGAAAAAGAACGACGGTGGTCCTGGTGTGGATGAGGTGACCGTTGAAGAATATGCATCCCGTCTTGACGAAGAGCTGGCCCAGCTGAAGAAGGATCTCGAAGGCTGGAGCTACAAACCAAATCCTGTTCGCCGGGTGGAGATACCGAAACCAGGCAAAGGAGCAGGCGTTCGGCTGCTGGGAGTACCTTGTATTCGCGATCGTGTGGTACATGCGACGCTTAAGTTGCTTCTTGAGCCGATACTCGATCCGACCTTTTCCGACCACAGCTACGGATTCCGCCCGGGTTATAATCAGCAACAGGCGGTGGAAGCAGCGCAAAGGATAGTGAAGGACGGTAAAGAGTATGTAATCGATATAGATCTATCCAAATTTTTGGAGCCCTCGTCATACTGCACCTCCTTTCATGGAAAGTTTATGTTTAGAAGAAATTTTATTTAAGTTATAGATATATTTGATAATTTACTGGAGTGCTGAAGGTCGTGTAAAATTGCTTTAGAATTTTTACACATTGCAACACTCCTTCTAAAGGATTTAGCATAATTCCAATTGTCTCTTTGTGACCTTAATATAGAGGCCAATTTGCTTTCCTTGTCGCACATGAACTGCAGAGAGTTTCCCGGCTTTTACTCGATTTAAAACTGTTTGCCGCGAAACACCAAGAATGATTTTGGCCTCTTTCATGGTTACATAACCATTAGGTGCTTCTTTTAAAAATTGTGATCGTAGTTCATCTGTTATTCGGATTTGCCATGGTGCCCCGGGGGTAATTTGTTCTCCAGCAATGAATCCGTCGGCAAGCCATCGATGAATTGTTGACGGTGCCACGCCAAGTATATCTGCTGCCTTGCTGATGGTCACCAGTTCGCCTTTACCTGAAGCATTGCCTTCAAATTTGGGAATTTTCCAATGTCGGCGTAGGTTTCCGACTCTGTTTGCGGTGAAATCATGGCCACAGGCTGTACGTCTACCCTGCCGGTTTAAGATACCGGCGATGATTGCATCTGCGTAATGAACAGCAAGTCGACGGACAAGATCAATGGTGTCTTGTTTGGTTCTGATGGGAGGAGAATTGCGTTGTGGTAGATTAACGCAATGAAGATCTGTTTAAATGTCGCAATGTTTTGCAGTCGTGTAAAGACGCCTCTGTTCAAATAAGGGCGAACGTCAAACAAACGCTGCTCGCCGGTATTGAATCAGAATTCAAGACTGAAATCATCACGGGGGATGACATGAGTTACCGATTCCATAAAAACTCCTGACGTAGTTATTTCCCGGTACAGTTCCGATCGAAGAGTACAAACTCGAACAAAACTACTACTTGACAACCGCAGCACCTTGAAGTTCAACCGACTAACAACATTGCCGGACCTGTCATCGGGCCCGCTGTGCAATGGCGGAAATTTGTTTTGGTTGGCAGTCCGAAGTCGGTGAGCTCTTTGCCGGGCATTTGTTGACTGTGGTCAGAACTTGCCAGGTGCATGTTGAAATGCATTTGAGTTTCTAACAACACATTATCAATGTCTCTTTCTCAGCCAAACAGCACCTTCCTTGCTTGCATCTGTCCTTGCCGAATTGATCCCTTTTGTCACCGTCATTGAGAATCAACGGCTAAGTATTCATTTTTCCAGGTGAACGGTTATGGGGATTTTATAATGTATACTGAAATTTCTCCACTTGCATCCGTAAAAACTGCATTGCTAGAGAATTTCTCGTATATTCTGTCTGCGTCTGTGCTTTTGGTAATTATAATAACTTTACCTGATCGATTTTGTATTATATCCAATAGTTGTTCCTCTTTGTACAGCATTAAGGAATTGGTCCATATGTTTCTGGTTCCAGAACAGGAAACAATTCCTGGAAAACGCAAGGATCTGTAATTTAGATAAAAATAGTCTAATTGATTTAGATAATATTCAGGACTGTGTAAAGTCGATATAACAAGATCTCCCTTCTGTCTTGTTATATTGACAAATTCTGCCACCGCCCTGCTGTCTGAACGAAGATAATAGTGAGCTGCTTTTTTTCTTGAGTAAATGGTTCGAAAATTATATTCAATACTATCAATTCCTTTCATATGGGCTAGGCTGAAGTCCTCGGTAATAGACATAAAACAAAATAGTATCACCACCGATAATGCTATTTGTAAACTGGATCGTTTGACGAAAATCTGAGCAATATGAAAAACTGAATACACAAAGAGAAGGCCCATTAAAGGGTAGACGAAAAAGGTATATCTGGTCGTCGTGTACATTGTACTAATAAAGCTCATAACTACAACTATTGAAAAGAGCAGCATAAATAACATCCTGAAGCCAGCATTTTTCTGAGGAGTGAATAGAGAACTTATCAAGACTGGAACGATGCCTATAGCTAAACAGATTGTTAATATGGGGATAGTTCGCAACCATGGATATACAAAAGAGTCAAGGTAGTTCGGATATTTCAGCAACAGAAGTAAAAAATCCCGAATTGGGAAAGTGTCAGTGCTTCCAAGATATCTGAACCAGCTTTCCGAAAAAAAACCAAAGAATAACCAAAAAATGAAGAAAGAGATTAGGGCGACAAAGTATATCCAAAGGTTTCGTTTATCTGAAAGTACTTCCACTTCTAAGCCATTTATGAACATATAAGAGCAGAGGCAAATTATTGCCATTCCAAACATATTAAACAGCGCGAAGAATATTCCAGCCGTTAAAATAATCTTATTTTTTATCGCGGTGTTGAATTTGAAAATTGATATTACCGCAAATAAAAACAGGATGACCTGAGTTACAAATAAAAATAGAAAATTCTTGTCAAGGTTCTGAACTAATAAGGTAGGAAAAAGAATCTTGCCATCACCCCCATGAAAGCTATCCACTATATCAATAGGAAGAAAGTCGGCGACGCCAAGACGTCTAAAGTTTATTGAAAGGTAGATATATCCTATTACTAAGATGAGCACCTTCGATAAAAACAGAAAATCAATACAGACTCTACCTTTTCTATAGAGAAGAGGGAAAAAGTTGAGTAGTAAAATAAAGATGCTTCCTGCATGAATGAAAATGGAGAGGAAGGATAAAACGAGCATTATTCTTTCAGATTGTCTGTGCTCTTCAAAAATGGCTTTATAAAGGAAAAAGACATACCAGATAAAGATAGCCTGAAACGGCGCATACATACGTGCAAAACGAGCAAATTCTATTTCCCAGAGAGAGAATGAGAATAGAATGACTACGGCACACGCTACAAAATTGCCTGATATCTTTTTGCCAAGAAGGTAAAGGGGTGGAATAACAAGAACATTACATAGCACTGGAACAATTCTAAGACAAAATTCATGATGAGATGGAAACAGGAGCAATAGAGGTGCAACTAGATATTGTTGCAGGATCCCTCTGGTGTAATATCCTCCACACTCAAATCGAGGAAAGCCGGTAAGTAAAATATTATTGACTGATTTGGCAAAATAATACTCGTCAGTAGCTAATGGCCATCTCCCCAGTCCTTTTAATCGGACATAAAGTCCAACCGTCATTGCAAGAATGATCAGGATGTAACAGATGACTTTTTCTGGATTTCGGAGAATGGCTTCTGGCTTGGTTGTGGTCACGAGAGAAATTATACAAGATTATATTGATTTTGTAAGAATAAGTACATCATTTAGCGAACATTACCAACAAACCCTGTGTCTGTGAAATTTCAATGTTTTTATACATTTCGGCAGAAAGTTATGCCCGACGATCACCTTGCACATTATCAATTTATCCCTATCTCGCTTCAACTTATCAGTGGTTTATTTTTTTTACAAGTTTAATGAAATGAACCTCCTATTAATTGTGGACACTCAGTTAAGGGATACAAAAATTATAAATATACCGTTTTAGGGGAAATTGTAATATCCCACCAGTGTAAAACGGGTGACCGCTGCAACAGTTGTTCAAGGTTTGATTTTTCTTCGCCAAAAACTTTGATACCTTTTTCATATAGTGTATCAAGTAACCGCGTCACAGTTCGCATTCCCTTCCAAAAAAAATTACCAGCGCGATTTAACACAGTCTCCACTGTATCCAACAGATAACCGTTCCACGACTTCTCTAATCTGTGCTAAGATATGAATAGTGTAACGTTTTTCTTCTATATTATTGTCAATATAGTGTAACGCCTTTCCTTTTACTTCGTTTTTTTCTTTAAATCTGATTCTTTTTCTTTATTTATTTCTCGTTTTTTCATTAATCTACCTCCTCTCATTTTTTGTAATCGTTCACCAGGACCATAACTGACAAAAAAAACCGTGCCTTCGGGAAAAAAATTTAGTAATAATTTTTCTATGGACGCACTACTCACCTACCGCAAAAGGGTTATAACCCCTGACGAGCTTTCCTTTAATCTCGTGGACGTTTTCACAAGTGAGCGTAAGATCTGTAACCCAACTAAAATGCATCTCAACGCCCTCGTCATCGACCTGCCAGTATTCCAACACGTTGACTAAGATATCCTGATGTGTTTTGTTGAGAGCGACCCCGTTAACAAAACGGTAGGTGTGGATGATACCAGGCTCGTCGAGTTTAGTTTGGGAGAACTCCACCGCCTCACCATCCTCAATGGCCTGATCCAACTGCTCAAAAAGGAAGGCATGGTCTCCGGGTTTGGTTCCCAGGATAAACCGTAGATCGGATTTTTTTAAGTCCTTGATATGTGGGCCGTTGGAGCTGATCCCATCTTCGATGACCACGCATTTGAGGTGGGGGGGGGCGCGACGAAAATCTATTAAAAATCGTCTAGCGGCATTGCGCTCACAGTCTTGCTTGGTCGCACCATCTTGCTTGATGATCATCTCCGGGCATAGTGGAAGCACTACCTTTTGGTCGGTATTGACAATGGCAGCACCCAGCATCTGCTGGTAATACTCAATACTGCCATTTTTCTTCTGCTTTTGCAGACAGCGTGGTGAGCTTACCTTTTTCGAGGAGTAGATTCCAGTGCCATCTAGGGCCAACAGATAATGACCATCCTGCCAAACCAGTTTTTCTAGCGCCTTGCCGCGCTGAGCATGGTGAAACAGGGTGAGGAATGGCTGACGAAGTTCGGAAGGGGGAACCTCATCGAGAGATGTGCGCATTTGGCTGTCACAAGGGATAACGCCAATACCAAATACTCCACGTAGACTTTCTGGCTCGTCGCAACGTCGTTTGTCAAAAGCAAGCAGTGATGAGTCTTTGAGCGAGAACACTGCTAAACCGCTCATCAGCACATCGACCAAGGGGATTTTGCTGTTGTTGGCCCGACAGTCCGCAACCTTGGCTAAATCCTGGCGAATCGCATCAAACATGGCGTCGGCGTTGAGATGTTTGCGCATGGTTATCTTGGTTTCGGCGGCAAGATTTGCAAGCGCTTCAATAGAGTAAAATTTTTTTCGAGGCTTCATGACGATCTCCTATGTAAGTGGTTGATACTACATAGAAAAATATCGATTCGACTTCATCGGCGTTGTCAAGCGAAAAATGCACCCCGAAGTTAATTTATTTTACTGAAATAGCGTGTTAATTTTGATATAGACTCCTAACATAGCGTCCGAATAGTTCACGAAATGGCCTTTTCATATTTGTTGTATTATCAATATGTTGCATTTATATCGGGAATTGCTGCTCTATTGTCATAGACGAGGCCAATGATCTTGATCCCCGGGTATGGCCGTACATGAAACGGATCATTGATGCTGGCGTACCCGTTGTCTTTGCCGGCCTGCCAAAGGTCAGAACCTATTTAACCAGCGAGCATCCAGATATACTCAGCCGATTGAAAACCCTGGTGCTGTATCCCATTGAGGAACGGTTCCGCCTCAGCAAGGATGACGAGCTGGTGGGCACCAGTCCGGTCCGACATTGGACGGACAGCAAGATCAAGTGTCATCTATTCACCTGTGTTGTGGCTATGACCTATTTGCGTCGGATTGAGTTAAAGATGGCTGCTGCCGGGCGAAAACGTTCAATCGAGGAGGTCATGAACGACATGCGGCATTTGCATTATGTTTTGAGCGTTAGGAAGGGAAGCCGGACACCTGAGCGCCGACTGGAAACTCCAAGTAAGACCCAGGGTGAAGTCCTATCGGCCTTTGGCTACCACGTGGATAAGAGTGGGGTCTTACAGGGGCCCGTCAGCTAAATCCTTATCCTGCGCGGGATCACGGCCCGCCGCGCCGTTTATCTCCGATAACTCCTGTTTTAGTATTTTCCAAGTCCCTTACAATTTCCCCTAAAACGGTAAACTTATAATTTCTGTATCCCTTATGTCAATAATTATATATTTTCATGGCACTACAAAGTGTACCGAAAAACTATGTCACTGTTATTATGTGTTTTAATTTTTTCGAATTTCAAAAACTAGCCGTTACAGAGGAATTTAATAATCGTTCGCAAAAAGTTGGGTTAGGATTACCTTGTAATATAAAGGAGAGATTAACGAATAATTGGTACGTCAGTGAAACATCATTTCATGTACGAAGTACTATAAGTTTATACGCAACTTCACTTTTTATTATCTAACAAAAAACGACCATGAACGCCGTTCCAGGCATCATTGCTGTTAATCCCAGTAAAAACCATCGTGAATTCATTTGAATCCTTAGATAACCATTTCGATGGAAAATGCCAAAGAAAGACCGATTGTTCAATCACGTTTTTAGCGAACCCCCGTTGGTAAGAAACCGTTGACCAAGGTCCCCAAGGTTGATCCGCTTCAAACAAACCCAAATTGGATTCGAAGGATCTTAGGTGTTCTGTCGTGAGTAAATATTTTTGATACTTAGGGTGAAAGACGACGGATAAATTCCAGCCAACACCATTCAGATCCGTAAAACAAGGAATCTTTTCATCAAAATAGTCTGTCCACATCGGTTCGCCCTGTTCATTCATTCCTTTGAAAAATTCATATTCGTCCCGTTCCATTACCTTTTCTTTTAGTACGCGCATCAAAAAAATTTCGCCTGGTTTTTGGACGGCGAGCTTTCTCTTCCGACCCCATGGATTTGTATCGGTTAAATGAGTCACATAACAATATACAAATCCATCGCGTGCACCTTGGTAATCTCTGCCGTACTGTAAAAAGGTGGGGGTTGTTAAACGAAGTTCCTTATTAAATTCCCAGTCAGCAGCTTCCCAGTGTAAACCGAGATCTTTCGATCGATATAAGCGACTTCCAAAATATAGAACCTTACCGTCATCTGGGTTTACCCATAGATATAGGTCACCTTCGATTGATAGGATACCGTAACTTTTGCCTTTGAACTGGGCCGGTTGCTTTGAATGCATACCTCCCCATAAATTGACTGTTAGAATATTCGGTAATTCCCTTTCTATTCGCCCAACCCCCAAACTAACACGGCCAGTCGAATTTGTTCCACCAAACCCACCGCCATCGCCCCAGCTGGTGTATATGTGATCGTCTTTGCCCCATGTGGAAGGCCAATTGTCGCTGCCAGTTGCGAGACGGACATGCGATTTCCAATCTAAAGACAGCCCTTTGAAAAAGGTGCTTTTAGGGTATGGCGGTTTGGTACCTTCTTGCTGAAGGTGTCTATAGTAGAAAAAAAAACTGCAAACAATCGCAAGAACTAATGTTCCAACGATAGCAACAAAAAGGTAAGAAGGACGGTTGGGTTTAATCATTTTCACTGAGAACCTCACGGTATTGGCGGTTCAACGTCCTGTCCATTATCAAAAAAAGGGCTCCGGGCATTATTCCTAAGATAATAATCAAATGGTCAATCATACCGATACTAAAGCCTAGGCTTTTAGGATACCCCAAAATGAACAAAAAATAAGTATAAGTCCCTTCATGAATCCCAAAGCCAGCGATTGTGATTGGGATGCGGATGAGAATCGTAACAACCGGGACAATAGATAAATAACAATAAAGAGGGATGCCGGTTCCCAACGCTTCAGAAATGCAAAACACCCACATGATGACTAATGTTGCCTCTAGAATTGTGAGAAGGCTAAAAATCAAAAGCACCATTTTCATATTTCGAAACTGGTAATATGAATCATAGAGTTTAATTATCACTTCCATTATTTTTTCGAGAAATTTAAAAGACTTGAGATAGTTGAAAAAGTTCATTTTCAAATGGTAAACCGTTTTATTCAGTGAAAGCATGAAGAGAATAAAAAAGACTGCGAGCATTATCGCTGAAGTAATCAGCAGGTTTACAAACTCAATATCAATCTCAGCAACAGACAAAAGAAAGATAATCACCCCGAAAACACCGTAGAGTAGAATTATCATCAGTCCGAGGAGACGTTCCACAAATATCGACGATAAAGTATCAACGAGTGAATGGTTGCGTTTTTTAACCATGAAAGCACGAATCGAATCCATGCCTACTGTTGGCAGCAAAAAAAGTCCTAGAAAATTAGAGATGAAATATATTTTGATACTTTCAAAATGAGGTAGATTGATTCCGACCGCTTGAAGTAGTAGGTTCCACTTATATCCCATTAAACAGCGGTTGACGATAACTAATAGGAATGCTGCAAAAAGGTAGGCATAATTAGCCGACGCTAAACTTTCCCAGACAACTGTAAAGTCAATTTTAAAGAGGATAAAAGCAATTAACGTGACGGTGATGATCAATTGGATCAATCGTTTCATAATGGAATAGTTTCTCGCTTATATTCTTGAAATAGTCGAACATTTATGTGTCTTACATTGGGTGGGCTTTGGTCTAGCCTTGCAAAATCATCAGCGATGAAGCATAACCGACCTGAAGCGGATAAGACATCACTCTTTGGTGCAGACAGCACCAATTTTTTTTGTCCACAACTTATTGTTTTTTCCGTACATGATAAAACTAAAACGAAAGAAAAGGCTGTACAGTTTATCGAGAATGATCAAAATATAATTGACCGGATTTTTCCAGAAAACATAAAGAAACAATGGGAACACCTTAATTTTTGTGAAACCACAATAATCCAACACTTGATGGAAGGTATATTCGGTAAAGGTGTTGTAATGGTCAAAATTTTGTGCCAATGATTCTGCTCCCACGACCGGATTCGAACCGTTAAGCGCATGACAAATCAACACTCCACCTTGTTTCAAACTCTTTTTTGCCATTTCCAAAAATTGAACAATTTCATCCTTGGTAAGATGGTTAAGTTCCTGTTCACAGAAAATCACATCATAAGTATTAGGATTTTCCAAGACATGAAGAAAACCTTCAGACACTTCACATTTTAAATTATTTTGTTTTGCTAAAGTTATTTTTTTTTCGCATGAATCAATACCTAGGACATTCATATAGCCATAATTATTCAGCACATGAACAAAATAACCGGCACCGCAACTGATGTTTAAAATTTTGGAATCTTTATTTGCAGGCACGTGGGGCAAGTAGTTATGCACGTAAAATTTCCCAAATTTTTCATAGCCGTTGCTCATATCTTCCGGGGCTTCCCAAAATGAGTCAAAAGGTTCAATCTTCGCCGATAAATCATATTTTCTTTCCATAATTTTACCTTTTTCCAATTGATTGAAATGAGAGAAGATATTACTTATGATTTTTCAGTTGTTAATTTTTTAATCACTTTAGCAGGCGAACCGACAGCAACAGAGTAACTGGGGATATCCTTTGTGACCAGACTCCCCGCTCCAATAATACAATGTTCCCCAATTGTAACACCGGATAATACAATCGCATTGGCACCAATCCATGACCAATCCCCTATTTTAATAGGATGAAACGAGGCTTGCATTTTATTTCCCATATCATGGGTGGTTGTCGTTAGCAACGCACCAGGACCAATCTGCGCATAAGCGCCAACGGTCACACCACCATGTCCAAATATTTTGGCAAAACTGTTAATCGCGACTCCCTCGCCGATGGTGATGAATCCGTTCATGCCCGCCCTTAAATAGACATGATCTTGTAAAAAGGTGTTTTTGTCAATATTGACTCGAGTGAAATTAATGATTTTGGTGTTAAAACCAACAATACAACCCTTAGCAGTACAAGGGAAAATAAAGCGGTACTTTAAAGTGGTTAGCAAGGTGCGGATTGTTGTAACCCATTCGAAAGGGTGTTGGCGAATAATCTTTGAAAGACGACTCGCAACGTGGATATGTTTATTAGTCATCCCTAAATCAAACCTTCTTTGCTGTACCAGCGTGCAGTGTTTTTGACACCTTCACTAACAGATATTTTAGCAGAAAAACCTAGAATATTTTTCGCCTTTTCAGAATTGAAGGACACCGATTTTCTAAAAAAATCCATGCTGCGTCGAAAAATTGGCGGTTTTTTCCCAATAATATTAAATACCTTTTCCACAGTAGCAGCCACCATAACAATGGGTATTGATGGAATGTAAAGTTTTGGTTTAGCGACGCCCAGGGCTTGCCCCACAATAAGAATTAAATCCTTAAGTGGTGTAATTTCGTCACCAGCAATTGTAAATATTTCACCATCAATCCCCTTTTTAATTATGGCTAACTCAAAAGCCGCAGAAAGGTCGTCGATGTAAATCAGGTGTTTTAATGTCTTCCCAGGGTTAATCAAAACTCCCGTTTTGACCATTTTATAAAATTTCGCTTTACTACGGTCACCAGGCCCATAAACTTGGGCCGGGCGGATTACAACCACCTGAGGACCTTCAGATTGCATGGCGTAGCTGAGGGCTAATTTTTCACCTTCGCATTTTGTTGTTTCGTATTTATCCCACTCAGGCACGTTGTAAGAAGAAGTTTCATCGTATGGGGGGGTACCTCTTCCAATAGCAACCCCCACCGTACTGCAATGGACGACCCGTTTCACGCCAGCTTCACGAGCAGCTAATATTACTCGTTCCACGCCACGAACATTAGTGTCTCTATAATCTTCCCATGATTTTTCGGGATCATTAAAAAGAGCGGCTAAATGCACAACCCCGTCACACCCTTGGAACCCTCTGTTTAAACTATCTTGGTCACTTAAATCACCAGAAATAAGCTGGATGGTGTTGGCGAGAAGAGCTCTTCCTTTTTCTAAATTTCTAACAATACCTACAACTTTGTGTCCGGCCTTTTCAAGATGAATGCATACATTCACTCCGATAAAACCGGTTGCGCCGGTAACTGCAATTTTCACTCGATTTCTCCTATAATGTAAACGTAACTATTCCGAATAGTGAACAACGTACAAGACAAAGCTGTAAATTCTTGATATATATTAATAAAAACAAATACCAGAAACGTTTCCTAATATCTCCAGATAACTTCAGAAGCGACGAGAAGGAAAACAGCTGCAGAAAAATGTTGTCTATGGTTATAAAATTCGGTTCTTCCGGCTCAAGCGTACTTTTTGTTTTGAGATCTCGATTTGTTGAGGCTCTACAGAGAAAATTTTTCAGCTTGCATTATCATCTCCCTTCCCTCCCTTTTTCAAAGGGAGGGAAGGGAGATGTAGTATGTATTTGTAACGATAAAATCAGTCATCCGGCATGTTTTACTTCTCTGATTCGCCTTTAACCCTTTGGATATGGGCTACGGAGAGAAGTACGCTTGTGTCGGAAGAACCTAAGGAAATTCATATCGTTATGCCTGTGAAAAGTTTAACTTCACGCAATGAAACCACGCCGTTTTGTATGTGCTTCTACAACTGCGATTTCCTCACCCAATCGTTTATCGTCCCATCCAATCTCCTGAGCCATTAGCTGTCCACAATAGACAATTTCATTTCGAGTTACACCTCCCAGTGTGCCTAAATCTGTACGCCGGAAAATCACATCACTTAAAGTCATGGCCATTTCTTCACGAACGGCATGAATGATTTCAGCACCGATCACTGATGATAGACCAATGGGTTGCAGCAAAGTCTCGTCAGCTATGCCATAATCCAGAACACGTTGGTACTCATTACCATAGTTTCGTGCAAGCGCATAACAAGTATCCTCAGTAATGGAGTTTCTCTTAGCCTTCTTGAGCTTTAACAGCAATTGGTCGATAGAATTGAAATTTCCACCAAAAATAGGTGACCATGAAGAGACAGAAGGCTGTTTACGGTTATCTAGTTTACTAAAAATTAAGTCAATTGCTTTCTCCGCCATCCCTCTAGCCGTCGTTGCACGAACACCGATCAGAGATACAAGATTTTGTATATGATTCTCCACAGCATTATCGACCAACATTGATCTTTTGCCGAAACTCATTTTCCCTTCACCCTGCTGTTTTTCTTCACCATAAAGCGTCAGTCCGGTCAAAACCATTGTGATATCATCCAGGGAAAGATTGAAACTGGGTTGAGCAGCATTGGCCTCAGCTAAATAACTGATCAATTCTTGTTCAGTGGTAGCCACCTCATCCGGTGTTTTGCTAAATATACCATGCCAAACTCCAATAAGTGTCTGACCACGCCAGGGAGCAATAAAAAGGTGACGGCCTCCTCGATCAAGGACCGCATCGGCATCCTTGGTCATCAACGGACAGGCAAAACCATATTTTTCAACTAACTGCCGTTTGACAACAAAAGCAAGATCCCGAGAGAAGGTCTGACGGCATTTTGCCGGAAGTCCGACTGCATTCTCCATTAATTGTTGAGTCCAGCCACCTGTCGTCAACAACAGACTTTTGCAGCGGATTCTGAGAGACTTATCGTTTAGGGAATCGACAATTTCGGCGCCAACAACGCACCCATCCTTGACAACTACTTTCTTAAGCTCAGCATAATTTGCAACCTCAGCACCGCGTGCAACGGCCGAGCGTATAAAAGAAAGGGTAAGCCTTGGAGGATTGTATATCTGACCATCATGAAATACGGCAGCCCCCGTTAGCCCTTCCCTGTTGATGCCGGGAACAATATCTATTACTTCCTCCGCACTCAGAAATGACCCTCTGGGTATTTGACGCGCCCGATCGTTTATGCCCCGGTTACGATCAAAAGTTACGAGGTCAAAGGCAGCCATTCCCGCACCTAGAATCTCTTTTCCCTTCATACCATGACCATATGTTGGGATCATAATCGGCAAGGGTTCAACCAAATGTGGAGCAATACGCAATAAGGCAGAACGTTCGCGACAGGATTCACGAATGCGGGGAATGTCCCCATGCTGAATGTATCGAATTCCACCATGTACCATCTTCAAGTGATTGGCAGACGATGCATGACCGAAATCGGCTTTTTCCACCAAGGCTACAGACAACCCCCTTGATGCGGCTTCCCAAGCAGCACAGGCACCGTAAATGCCTCCCCCTACAACCAACAAATCAAATTCAGTGCTGCTAATACGGTCGAACCGACGCCGCATCTCACCTCCTCTAGCCATGGGATTTTCGCTCCTCTATAACTTCATCAAACAAACCTATATAACGGGCTGCACAGTTTTCAATATAGTAATTCCCGATATGAGAACTGCAAAAATCCCCCATGGTGTTTCTAGACCTTGCATCTAAATACAATTCCTCAATTTTTTCAGCAAAAGTCAACTTATCTCCCAACTTAACCAGGTATCCGGTCTTACCATTGATCAAAAAATCATTTTGCCCGCCACGATTATAACAAAGCACCGGCAAACCGCATTCCATTGCCTCTAAGAACACTAAGCCAAACCCCTCGTGTAAAGCGGTAGATACATAAATATCCGCACTCTTCAGGCACTGGAACTTGACTTCATCGTTCACTGTACCTGTAAAAATGACATTATCTTGCAGTCGAAGTTTATTGGCAGTTTCCATCAAGCTGGATTTCTCAAGCCCGTCTCCAATGACTATCAATTTGAAGCTGATACGTCCCTTCAACATTGCGAGAATTTCAAAAAGTTCAGTCAGGTTCTTTCTCTTAACTAAACGGCCGATTGTGCATAAAACAAAATCATCTTCGTTTATCTCTGGATTATTCTGGAATAATTCTTCAATTATCGGTTTTTTTATCCCCAAAGGAATAATGTCAATACCTCTACTAACGTTATAGAACTGTAGCGCGTTAGAACGGGTGTCAGAAGACTGGGCAACAACGCGATCTGCTCTGCTGAGCATGGCAGAAACTACACTGGAAAGGATAGGCGTTTTATGAGGCGAAAGTGACTTGCTCGGATCAAAGATATCTCCGCCATGAATTGAAAGAACATTAGGGATTTTCAGGTAGCTGGCAACCGCCTGCCCAGCAGGACCCGAAGGAATCGCAAAATGGGTATTGACGATGTCATAATCCTGAAACTCTTTAGAGCTTATGCATTTGAAAATACACGATGGTACATAACTCACCATGGAAGCATGACTGGCAGTCTGGACTTTGCCCCGCATCAGCACAGGTACCCTGACAACAGAAACGCCGTTAACTCGTTCTCTTGCAGAGAGCCCCTTATACTGGGAAGTAACGACTGTGACCTGATGTCCTGAAACAGCCCAGGATTCAGCAAAATCGCGAGCAACAACTCCGCCCCCACCGCCAATGGGAGGATATTCGTAATTAACTACTAATATCCGCATTATTAATCCGTTTTTAGAGTTTCGACTTCTGTTTCAAAACACTGTTCGACAATATAATCTTTGCGCTTACGCCCAAGAGCAAAGGTTAGGATTTCTCCGAGCAGGCCTATTCCCCACAAGCCGCTACCGGTAAGTAGAAGTACCAGGCCGATTATTAATAACGGCGAATTGCCTAAAAAACCTACACCGGTAAGACGCGCAATGAGGCTCCAGGTTAGACAGCCTGCGCCTGCCAGAAGTAGCAGCATGCCCCGCAAGCCGAAATAGCGCAACGGTTTGCGGGCAAAGCCAAAGGTGAAATGCATTGCCAGAAGATCGACCAGTCGACTAACATATTCACGCAGGCCGTAATAGCCAACCCTTCCACGCTCCTCGGTATGCCGGACAGGGAGTTCCTGCACGCAGAAGCCTCGCTGCTTGGCCAATAGTGGAAGATAACGGTAGAGATCTCCGTAAAGGGGTGTTTCTTCCAGCACTTTTCGCCGCACCACCCGTAGGGTGCTACTCAGATCGTGATAAGTGGCTCCGGTCATTCGCCGTACCAACCAATTGAAAACCTGGGACTGCCACTGGTTGATCGCCGCGTCGACTCGCTGTTGGCGCCATGGCAATGCCAGATCAATGTTACCCTCGGCCACTGTGTCTAACAATGCCTTTAATCCCTCGTTGGCAATCTGCCGGTAGGGGCCACAGACAATAATCGTTTCTCCACAGCAATCGGTTAAAACCGTCTGCAGGCAGATCCCCGATGGTACCTTGCGTGTCAGTTCCACTATCTGTAGCGGGGGAGAGTTAGCGGGCCAGCTCTTTAGACACTGATGTGCGAACTGCCCCCGTCCATTAATTGCGAGCAGCAGTTCATGGTCAAGATTTAGCTCGGTCAAATAATTATGCAAATCTAGCAGGTACGGAACAAAATCGGAATCGACGTCCTCTACCAGCATCACCAGTGAATAATCAAGGCGCTCGCTCATATTGCTTTCTTCTGTTGTGCCGAAACGACAGATGTCTTGCGACGGGTTGCTGAGATAAGCCGGGTGTGGCTCAAATCGCTTAAGGCCACGGTCAGTTCGCCGAGAATGCCAAGGGACACCATCAGTAGCAATCCAAGCAGGGACAATGCGCTACCGACGGAAAAGAACATCGCCTTTCCATCAGTCCAGTCAAGGCCCCAGGCTACCAGTGCCAGGGAACCAAAGGTCATGGCAAGCAGGGCAAAAGGCAGTCCGCAAAGCACGAAGCCTTTCAGCGGTGTAGCGGAAAAGCGAATGATTAAGTTGATAGCGAAGATATCGCTAAAGACCTTGAAGATACGGTTAAAACCATATTTGGAAGCACCAAACTGACGTGCGTGGTGACGCACCGGTAGTTCAGCTACATTGGCGCCTGTCATACTGGCCAAGGCGGGAAAGAATCGGTGCATTTCGCCGTAACAATCGATTTTGCGTATGCAGTCTGCCCGATAGACTTTGAGAGAGCACCCGTAGTCGTGCAGATAGACACCAGTGGTACGAGAAATCAAGCCATTGGCGATTCGTGACGGTAACACCCTGCTCCAGTGGTCCTTACGGTCCTTGCGCCAACCACTGACTATATCGAAACCCTCATCCAACTTTGCCAGCAATATCGGAATATCTGCGGGATCGTTTTGCAAATCACCGTCGAGAGTGACAATAAGTTGTCCACGACTGTGATCGAATCCGGCCACCATTGCCCCAGTTTGACCACAGTTGTTTCGCAGTTTGATAGCCCGCAACTTTTCCATGGTAGGCTTGCGCTTCTCAATCATTGTCCAGGTTTGGTCTGTGGAACCATCATCAACCAGAAGCACTTCCCAGCTGAAATCAAAACCACTGCAGACTTCCTGTAACCGGTCCAACAGCGGACCGACAGATTCTTCTTCGTTAAAGAGTGGTATGACGATGCTTAGGTACTCACTAGTGTCATTCTTAGCACTTATTAGTGTCATCCCTCACCTATCTCATCCCATAATTGAATAAAAAAACTGTTATTTGTATTTACATTACACCAATTTAAAACAAAATTTCAAGAATCCTCGCGGTGGGCGTCAATTTAATCTTTCGTGGGTACCTAAACAGCGGTGCCAAATCGGAAACGATTATTCATTCTTTGCATGTATTGTGTTGAGATGAAATAGAATTTGAGAGTTATTGGGTTCTAGTGTAACGGCTTCATTTAAAAGCCAGCGCGCTCTGACGAGGTTGTTTTTTTTGTAATAAGCCCACCCTAATGTATCGGTAATGGCGGCACTATCTGAAACCTTGTCATAGGCTAGTGCGGCGAGACGCATAGCTTCATCTATATTAGCAGGTTGGTATTCCAGATAAAGATATGCGAGATTGTTTGCCAAGACAGGAGAATTTGGGGCGTGCACAAGAGCTTCCTGTAGCAGGGCAATGGCTTTTTCTGTTTGACCGTTTGAACTATAGAGTGCGGCGAGCATGGTGAGTGCTTCCTCAAAGTTGTTGATTTTGCCTATAGCCTTTAAAAGGATCTTTTCTAATTGTATAGATTCTTTCTGATAGATTTTGAAAAGCTGTAAATAGCTTTCTTTCATTTCTGGGGCAATTTGAATAGCCATTTGGAAGGCCTTGATAGCGTCCTGCTTTTTATCAACGGATAGAAGGATAAGCCCGTATATATGGTGCAAATATGGTGAAGCTGGGTGTGTGTTAATCAAATCCTTGAGATAAATAAGGGCGTTGTCGTAATAGCCCTCGGCCGTTAGGGTTTGGGCATAGTTAAGTGTCGCATCAGCAAGTAAGGGGTGCTTGTCAATTATGGTTTTGAATAAAGGCAGAGCCTGTTCCGGATGCCCAGTTAACGAAAAGAGTATCCCAATATAAAATTGGGGTGCGAGGTTGTCTGTATTAAGGATGTATGCTTTACGAAATGCTTCAAGCGCACCATCGTATTTTTGGAGGGAGGTTAAAAGCATTCCTTGTAGCAAGTAGGTTCTGTAGTGTTCCGGTTCCCTTAGCTGGATTCTAGTAACATGCTTCAATGCCAGTTCGTATTCACCATTTTTATAATAGCAGTCTGCTAATGCCAGTTCTGCTGCTGTAAAATATGGGTCCAGTGTAAGACTTTTGATAAGGCATGATCGGCCCACATTGTTCTGCCCGCTGGCGAGATAAGACAGGGCTAGAAAGTAGTGGGTTATGGGGAGGCCCGGTTCTTTTTTTAGGGCTAATTCAAATTGTGAGGCTGCAACTAGATGTTCTCCTCTGTTCAGGTAATATTTTCCTTTCAATAGAAGGAAGTCAACATCCTCGGTCTCTGCTGTAGATAAAGTAGAGAGTAATAAACCAGCCTCTGATAATTGTTTGTCCAGAAGTAGGCTTTCTAAAAGCATTTTTTTATAAAATCTGTTTGTTGGTGAATTCTGAAGCAATTTTTTGAAAAGGGTTACTGCTTGGGTAAAATGGCCTGAGTCTATATAGAGATCTGCGAGTTTTATCTGAAGATTTTGGTCATCAGGTACCTGCAAAATTGCCTTTTTGAGAAAAAGATCGCATTTTTCATTGTCTCCAAGCAAAAGCCAGTAGTTACCCATCTGGAGGAGTATGTCTGGTGAATTCGGATGTTGATTATCCAAAATACTATAGATAGATTGTGCTTCTTTTATTTTATGCTGACCCACTAGCGTTACTGCAAGCCGGGCAAGAGTTAGCTGGTTGTTTGGATCAAGGACCAGAGCTTTTTGGTATTCTTCAATGGCAGGAAGGAATTGTCGTTGTGCGGCCAGGAGGTCGCCATGTGTCGTTAAGCTCATAGGGTTGGGAGGCAAAAGCTTCAATTTTTCCCAGCTTGCACGGGCCCCCTCGATGTCGAGAAGTTGGATTTGGATATTCATTATGTTGACCAAAGTCTCCAGTGATCCAGGTGCTCGTTTGAGGTGTTTCTGAAAGGCATGAAGGGCCTGGGTGTATCGGCCGCTAAGTTGATAGGATTTAGCTATTTCTGGGTAAATATCTTTGGCCTCAGGTTGGAGAGACAGCAGGTTGTTCCATTTGGAGATTGCCTGGTCATATTGTTTGTCTGCAAAGTATTGCTCTGCCTCTGCATCAAGTCGCTGGAATACCTGCTCAGGCGATTCACTGCAGGAAAAACAAAGAAGGGTGGTGCAGAGTATAATGAATTGCAGAATAGAAGAAAGTAAGGAGTTTTGAGATCGGTATTGTATTGAGGAAGGCATTAAGACCTGGATCCAAAAACGAGATTAAGAATGCCTAGACAAGAAAAAGCTGCTATCAGAAATATAATTTTATGGGCAAGGAAAAAATCAAATAGTTTGAAAGGCAGGTCGAGTATCCATGGCAGCTTTGCTTCATAGGATCCTGCGCATGAGAATTTGGCATTACCTAGTTGTGAGGGTGGGACTGATGAAGTTACAGATGATGAGCGAGATTGAGAGTTGCTTATGGGAATGCTGCAAACGCTTTTATTGCTTGTTGCTCTAGTTGATAGTTCAATTTTGCTGTTCTGGGCGGTCTGTAATTGGTTGAATGAGATAATGGTGTTTTTGCTCGTCTGGGTATTCGTACTGAGATTAAGGGCAGTATTTTTGTTAATATATTCTGCTGTTATGACAGTGGCAAGTCCAAGTTGTAGCTGTTTTAAGGTATTGAATAAATTTTTATTTTCCTGATTTTCGTTTTTCGAAAGTTTAATTTTAAGTGTATTGATAGAATTCTTGCTCATCATCTCTATGGCTCCGGATTGATAGGAGCCATGAAGCAATTCTTTGGCTCTCTCCTGGACTTCTGCATATTCTTGAAGAAGCTTTTTTATCCTGAGGTTAGCATAGAGCAAGTTTGCAAATGGGTCCTGAGGTAAAATAGAAGGATGTCTAAATTGGGAAAAAATGGGCAGATTGCTGTCGATGATGTCGGCCGAAACAAAATTGTCCGAAACTGGTAAGAGAAGTGCACCAGATGTATTGGCCGGGGAATAAATATTAAGGTTGTCCTGGATGGTCAATGCCGATTGGGGCGTTTGAGGAGGGGCGTTTTCCCGAATCAGGAGTGGGGTGCCCTCGGACTGTTTAAGAGAGAAACAAACTCCCTCTGATAGTGGTATTAATAATTGGCAGAAGACAATTAAAGCAAGGGAGATAATTACTATTCTAGTAGCATGTCGGCAGAAATATTTTGTAGAAAAAAAATGTAATCTTGGTGTTATGGAAATTCTAAAATAATTCATGGCTTTTCTCTCATACCAGTAAATCTCTGTCTGTGGTCGAATATCCCATAACATTTTGATAGAAGAGGCTATTGCAGGGGCAACTCTCTAAAAGTCAGGCTCTTTTCGATTCTTTGCTAGGCTTACTAGTATCAACAAATTCAAAGAAAGTGAAGGTTTTTTTGATCGAAAGATTGTAGATTAGTCCGCATTAATTTCCTTCGCGATAGGGGCCTGTTTACATCTTACATCCTCTGAGAGGGAGGAGTGTGTACACGGTAAATTTATTCTAACCCTCGAGCCGAGAAAGAACGGTGGGTATTGCCAGACATTGTCAGATAATCGAAAACCGTAGGCGGAGAAAAACTGAGTTGCCGCATTTTTTGAGCTACATTACATATACCTTGCTTTTGAGGATACCGATGACGAATCGCCTCAGGTATGTCATGTTTTCTTGACCGTAACATTTTGAAATTCTACCGCGATCCTCATTAAAGGTCCAATCAAGGATGTAGAGGCAACTTTTTTCGATAGTCCAGTGTTGAGATTATTTCTCAAGACTTGTCCGGCAGTGGCTAGTTCAGGCGTTTTATTTGTAATGCCGTATGCGATCATCTGTGATTGCTCAATGGTTATTCGGTCAAGGTTTATTCGTTTAACTTTGAAGGCTTGTCGAGCATGCGGAAAGTTCAAATGTTCATCTAATTCTCTGCTGAATGCACAAAATGAGCTGGCATTTCCTTTTTTGATTGAATATGTAATAGTCTGTAAAAATATCGAATTGCTATTTCAACAGTTAAGAACTGGGTGGTTGGGCTGATTTTCCTTTGGGAACGGGTGTTCCTCGCAAGGATAGTTTCTGAATTGTAATTAGAATTATTGTAGTGCGGCTGCTTTGAATTATACCTCCGGTGCGAAGGCTTCTCTCTTTGAAATGGAAAAATAGTTGCGAGCAATTGAATTGTGGGCAAAGAGCAAGAATTCACCACTCCGAATCTTAACAGGAGTGGTTTCCGAAATTTGTGTTTACGAGTACGAATTTATTAAAATCGTTTGTCAGAATAGAAGCCGTGATTCACTAGTCATTCTTTTTCTTAAAAATTCCAGCAACGCCAACGAGACCAGTTCCAAAAAAGAGCATACTGGAAGGTTCGGGAGCTTTTGTCGTCAGGGCAACCCCAGCCAGCAGTCCAAGCGCCGCAATAATAATTAGTGCACCGTTCAAAATATTGTTCTTCATATGTGTTTATCCCCTAATAGTTTGTTATTTCTATAATTTAATATCCATCCGTTAGTTGGCAGAGGATTAAAATCAGATGTGTATGATTTTAAACTGATGCACCTTTCGTGCCAAAGACAAGTTGTGGGATGAAAATCATTTGCAAGTGGTAGGGAACATGGCTATCTACCAGCGGATAGATATCTCTAAGCTGTTAAATAATAAAGGCTTTTAACGAACAGAGGGCGTGGAGTTTGTTGAAACAGGTACTGTTGCAATGAATAAATAGATATACGGATGTCTGTCCTTGTTTGGTCGTAAAAACAGATACATATTACGTTGATTTGTTCTGGCATCCCACTTTTTAATCAATAATTAGATTTTGAAAATGATAATGATTGATGGGGTGGGGGTTGGGTTTTTTCCGGATAGCCGAAAAGGTTGTTGGGGATTCGCGGAAAAGTGCTCGTATAGTTTTATGCTCTGGTGGTATATGATCAATGCTTAGCAAGCCACAGTAATATAGTGTCGTATAATATTTTTGTTTTCAGCAGGTTAAAGCTGGCAATAATTACCTGTCTGGAAAATGTTGGTAAGCAAGCTTGGCAGCTAACGATGATTGCTGGTTTCAATTAATAATAGCTTTACATTATCAATATAGATAACTCTCGCAACAGGCTGATCTACCAAAAAAATACCAAAGCCTTTGATATGGCTAATGTCATTTTTTCGATTTTTCGGTCCATTTTTTATATCTTCTATTTTGATAATTATTGTATTCCATCCAAAAGCAAGGTTGGAATGTCCGTTAAATCTCTCGGAGTAGTCCTGGTTTTCCCCTCGGTGCTTCCAGTCATGCACTCGGTAATGCAGAGTCTCCGCTTCTCCGGGATTGTATACACTAAATGTCAATGCGGTTGCCTTGCTCCAGTTTTCAGGAAAATGGTCCAGGGCAATTCCTGAATATTTGTCTGTGGTTAAAGAAACCATAAGGGCATAGTGGCCACTTTTTACTGGTTTTCTGACCCTTGCGATTCTGCTTTTTGGTTCCCATCTGCAAACGTCAAGAAAAGATTCAAAATCGGACAACACTGGGAAATCACGCCAAGTACGATATTGATCAAACACCACGAGTAAGAGCGGTATCAGGCAAAGTGCAATTCCGCACATCCCTAATGTGCGCAGAATGATTTTTTTTTGGACTGAGTGTTGGCTGGCTTCTTTCCAGAGAACAACCGCTAGTCCACCGGCAAGTCCCAAAATGATATCTTGTAAACTTGCTACACGCCCAGGGATAAGCGACTGGCAGGCCTCAATACCTGTAGCCAGAGAAAATATAGCCAGCATTATAGAAATATTTTTCGTTCGACTGGGTAGATATCTGGCAATACAATATCTATTTGCTTCAAGTGCGAAAATCGCAAAAAATATAATGTGACCAATATTCCATACTTCTTTGAATATTTGTGAGTTTTCATATTCCGGCCCTCCAAAAAAAAACCATGGAAATACGAGGAGCAGGGAAATTCGCCAACGATTATTATGAAAGAATCTGTTCATTTGGATTTATCTGGAAGTGTATACCCACCTGAGGTAAGCCATTGTCAAAAAGGAACTTAGTTAAGGAGTAAGCTGGGACGGTGCTCAGTTAAGTAGATTTGGTATATTAGCCTGGGAGGTGGTTCAATGTAAAGATACTTGTTCTTCGAGTCCACGATCATGTTGGTAATGCCTGTTGATGTTAACGCTGGAGCGTAGGAATGATAGGCGTGGCGTGGCTCTATGATGAACTAAGTTGTGCTGGTTGGTGAGCATACGACTATTGATCTTTTAGGGGTGTCAAAAAAAATCTTCATTTCAAGTCTTCGATCACCTTTTTATCTATCACCAATTTGAGGTTTTTGCGAGATTGCTACTGTCCAGTTTAAGCAGAAGTGATGTAATTGTTGGAGATTGGCCCGACTTCTTTAGAACGACTATCCAGAGATGATATCTTTGGTTTTGGTTTTTTCGATGACCAATCAACGCCACGATACGTTTCGAAAGCACAATAGCTTCATCCTGCTGTTGTGTTGTATACTGTTCGTGACTTTTGTAAGAGGCTCAGGTATTACTTTGTCGATAATAAAAATTGTTTTGAAAATTCTGTACTATAATCAAGACAAGATAATTCTGACTTGGGGTTTTTCGCGCAGAAACACTATCTTTTTCTGATGGGGTCAAACCTTAAAGCTGCAACCGGAGTTGTTGAAGAATTTTATTTTTTGGGAGTATGGCCCAATTGGGAATATACTGTGAATGTAATTATTTGAGATTAAAAGAGACGCGAGACTCAGAAAATGCCGACTTTTTTTAATAAATACTATCCGCTGAGAACGATGGTGTTTTTTCTTGGCGAAGGGGTACTTATTTTTTTGTCCCTCCTGATTGTGGATTGGATTATGTTGGGATCAGGGTTGTTTTTTCTTGATCTTTTGCCTAATTGTGCCAGGGCGTTTCTGGTTACCCTTATATTTCAGCTCTGTCTCTATTTCTTTGATCAATACGATCTCAGTAATGAAGTATCCCTTCTGAACACTTTCACCCGTATGACTCAAGCATTTGGTGTCGGTTGTATCCTCTTAGGTGGAGTTTACTATTCGATTCCGTTTATGATTATTTCTACCCGGATTTTCTGGATCGGCTATCTGGTGATCTGTCTGTCGGTTTTTCTCTGGCGTGGGGCTTATCAACTCATCCTGAGGAAAAGGCTCTTTGTTCAGAACATTTTGCTGATTGGAACTGGAATTCTGGCCTCAGATATCGCCGAGGTCATTGAAGGTGTGCAGGATTCTGTCTACCGAATAAAAGGTTTTGTCGGTGATCAAGAACCAGCCTATAACCCACACGGTGCTCCAGTTCGGGCAACCATAGAAGAATTCGATGATCTCATTTCCGGGCATGATATTGGGCGAATAGTTGTGGCCCTTGATGATGGCCGGGGAAAAACCCCCATCACCTCCCTTTTGAACTGCAAGTTGCAGGGCATAATCATCGAACCTAGCACCACTTTTTATGAGCGAGTTGTTGGAAAAGTACTAGTGGAGAGGATTGCTCCAAGCTGGATTATTTATTCAGATGGTTTTGCTCTCAGCCGCTGGAAATATCATGTCAAAAGGATGATGGATGTCTTGTTAGCTTCCATTATTTTGTTGCTCAGCATGCCTATTAGTTTATTAACCGCCCTGCTTATCAAATTGGAATCTGAAGGACCGGTTTTTTATGTTCAAGAAAGGGTTGGCCAAGGTAACAGAATTTTCCGGATATTGAAATTTAGATCAATGGGGCAAGATGCGGAAAAAAATGGGGCGGTTTGGGCCAAAAAAAACGATGATAGGGTAACCAGAGTCGGAGAGGTAATTCGCAGATCTCGGATTGATGAAATACCTCAGCTTTGGAACGTGCTGAAAGGAGACATGAGTTTGGTGGGGCCTCGACCTGAACGGCAAATATTCGTCGACGAACTCGCCAAGAAAATACCCTATTATAGTATTCGTCATGAGGTAAAGCCGGGTGTGACTGGGTGGGCTCAAGTCTGTTATCCATATGGCGCATCAGAATTGGATGCCTTGAGGAAACTGGAGTATGATATTTATTATATGAAGAATATATCCATTGCTTTTGATCTGCTGGTAATTTTCAAGACCGTGAAAACGGTTTTGTTTAAAAAGGGTTCTCGCTGACCTCCGTTTTGGCTCATGCTTCAGTGTGTAATGCTTGGTGGTGTTGACGCTGGAGCGTGGTAACGATGGGTGAATGATAGAAGATATTTTTTAGCTCAAGCTGCGGTTAGGTTGGTCAAGGTCGGTTGGTCGGCATCGATTGTTGGGGGGGGGGCATCCCGCCAGTTGTTTGGATTGATTTGATAGGCGATGCTATCTATTGTACAATTAACCGTACATGTCCAATCAGGAGGATGCTATGAATACTATCACCTATACTTCAGCTCGAAGCAACCTTGCAAAAACTATGGAAAAGGTTTGCGACGACCATGCACCTGTCATAATTACCCGAAAAGCAGCGAAACCTGTAATAATGATGTCTCTTGATGACTACGAGGCACTCGAAGAAACTGCCTACTTGTTGAGAAGTCCTAAAAATGCACGTCGACTGCTCGAGTCAATTGCTGAACTTGAAGCTGGAAAAGGGATAGAAAGGGAGCTTCTGGATTGAAGTTGATATTTTCGGAAAATGGCTGGGAGGAATATCTTTACTGGCAAAATGGTGATAAAAAAATATTGAAACGAATAAGCAAATTAATACGTGACATTCAACGCATGCCATCTGAGGGAATAGGTAAACCTGAGCCTTTAAAGCATGGCCTCTCTGGGTACTGGTATAGAAGGATCAATGATGAACATTGTATCGTTTACAAAGTTGAAAATAATTGCTTAGTTATTGCCCAGCTCCGCTATTATTATTGATTTTGAACGACTGCCAGCCAATATAGAATCATACCAATTGAATTGAGGTAATGATGAAAATTTCCCATCTCGGAGCAAAAGATTGTGTTACCGGTTCCTGCCATTTGGTGCAGACCCAACCGGGATCGGCCGACGGTGTGAATATCGTGGTGGACTGTGGGGCGGCATATGGTGACGACCCGGAGCTACCCTTTGACCAGTTTCCTGTTCCAGTAAGCAAAATAGACTATCTGTTTTTGACCCACGCCCATATTGATCATATAGGCAGAGTGCCGGACCTGATTGATGCTGGTTTTCGGGGGGAGATTATCTGCACCCATGCTACCAAGGCGCTACTTATTCCCATGCTGCATGATGCTATGTCGTTTTCGAGCAGAACCGACAAGGATGTCAAGCGCCTGGAAGGCCTTCTTGAGGAGCTGTCCTGGGGTTTTGAGCTGCATGGATGCTTTGGCCTAAAGCAGGGGATAATTTTTAAGTTGTGTAATGCCGGGCATATCCTTGGATCGTGTTTTATCTTGTTCAGTTTTCCGGTTCAGGGGGCGAGTGATTATCGGGTGGTTTTCTCCGGAGATCTCGGCTGCACTGATACCCCCATCCTGGCCGACCCTGATCCGCCAGAGGCCTGCGATCTTCTGATCTTGGAATCCACCTATGGTGATCGACATCATCCCGACCGAAAAGGCAGGGTTGAGGCTTTGCAGAAATTGCTGGAAAAAGCCCTTGACGATGATGGTATCGTCTATATTCCCGCCTTTTCCTTGGGGAGAACACAGGAGTTGCTGTATGAACTGGACCGGATAGGGCCAAAGGTGCCGGTGTTTGTCGATTCGCCCCTTGGGTTGGCAATCACCAAGATTTATTCAAGCCTGGAAAATTTTTGGGATAAAGAGGCAAGGGCTGTCAAGGAAAAAGGTGATCATCCCTTTGATTTTAAAGGCCTGTATGCTGTTGAAAAATATCAGGAGCACAAGAAATTGCTGGATGTCAAAGGGCCTGCCATCATCATCGCCGGCAGCGGTATGTGTACCGGTGGACGTATTGTCGATCACCTGAAATATGGTCTTGACGATCCGGCCAATGACATATTTTTTGTGGGATACCAGGCCAAAGGGACACCCGGTAGAAAGATGATAGAAAAGAAGATTCCCGTTAAAGCAGGTGTTCATACCCTTTCGGCGTATTCAGCTCATGCCGATCAGAGAATGCTTGTCGACTGGGTGCATTCCATGCCTGAGCCGCCAAAGGAGATTCGGTTGGTTCATGGGGAAAGTGGGGCCCGCCGTGCCCTTGGTTTGGCGCTGGGGATTTTGGATGTTTGATGTATCGTTCTCGTGCTCTGGTGTGGTAAGGCTGGGGGTGTTGACGCTGGAGCGTCTAGAACTGTATTCCCACGCTGGAGCGTGGGAATAATGTGAAAGAGGAGCGTATAGAAAGAAAGGCGTAATCGGTTTAGTTTGATTTTCTGCTAGATCAAGTCTCCTAAAATCAGTAGGTCACCAAATTCGTTTTACACCATAGTGATCAAAAATTGTGTCCACTGAGAGGAGAGTCATTTTTTCTTCAAGGGCTTGGGCTGCAATTAATCGATCAAAAGGATCACGGTGGTGAAAGTCTAATGTTTCAACTCTGGCTACATGTTTAAAAGAGATACTCAGTTGTTTGAAATCGTTAGCAGCCAGATGCTGTGGTATGAAATCTCGGATGGGCAGGGTCAAATTAATTTTTCCTATGCTGGATTTGATTGCCAACTCCCAACAGCTTGCTAAGCTGAGAAAGCAATTATTCTCAATGTTTTCAACTAGTTTTTTGACCTTAGTTGAAAGCCGGGGTGAATCTTCTATCCACCAAATGAAGGAATGTGTGTCTAAAAGAATATTTTTCACATGTAATCCTTGAAATCATCAAGCGGGGCATCGAAGTCGTCAGCAACATATAAGATTTGTTTCGCGGCAGAGCCAGGGATTCTTTTCTTGTCTGGTCTTGACAAAGGGACAAGCTTAACCAGGGGTTTGTTTCCTTTTGCGATAATAATTTCTTCTCCCAGCAGGGCCTTTTGGATAATTTCAGAAAAATGAGCTTTTGCTTCGGCGATATTCACTTTTGTCATAGTATTTCCTCCTATGACTACTTTAGTTGGTCATCTGCTATTTTGCAAGGGCTATTGGCGGCGAAGGAATTGCGGTAATCAGTGTATAGCAGAATAAAATTATGGGACAAGTCTGAATGTTGTTGCTTTATGCATTAATAGTTGCCACGTTGGGCGGTTTTGCGCTCCAGTATAATAATATAATGCATGGAGGTATTGATGCTGGAGCGTCTATGGTTGCGTTCCCACGCTGGAGCGTGGAACGATTGGGGGGAGTTGCTCTTTCTTGTGTTACCAATGATCTGTGGGGGAGCGATCGGAGTTTCGATAAAAATCACTGTGATTGATGGGGAAGCTAAGAAGGGCTCAGCCATGGGTTGATTATTTTTACACCGGTAAGTTCGAAGTCAGATACATTTCGTGTTACTACCGTCATTCCATGCACGAGAGCTGTTGCTGCAATGAGTGCATCTCTGTCAGATTGGGGATTTGGTATATGCAACTTAGCACAACGAAGTGCAACCGCAGAGTTGATATCTAAAATCCGATCCGAGAATGCAATTAATACACGATCCTCAAACCAAGAACGGAGTAGAGCACCTTGTGAGGAGTCTCGTCGTTCAAGAAGGGCTATCCCTAATTCAAGTTCCATTATAGTGATAACCGACAAGAATAAAGTTGATGTTGAAATTTGACGAGCCCATGCTTCAACATTCTTGTCAATTTTACGGGTCTGAGCTTTCCTGAACTCTGAGATTACATTAGTATCAAGCAAATACATCAGGAAAAATCCGCTGGTCGACAAGTGTCGTTAAGTAAACGAGGTGGGGCAAAATCAATATCTGCTGCGCCTGTCATTGCTAACAAATCAAGGATGTTCTTTTGCGTTCCTGTGATATGCTGGTATTGGGCAACACTTAAGAGCACATGTGTTGGTTGGCCTCGATCAGTTATAATAACCGGGTTATTTTGTGCCGCTTTTTTTGCTTTTCCTATATCTTGATTAAATTCTCGGCTGGAAATTATAGTAGTAGGCATATCGTATCCTCCTTTTCTGTAATTTAATGTAGAAACGTTACTACCTTAAGGAAGGCTTGTCAATGAATGGAAACGATAAGAAGACTTTTAGCCTGCAAAATGCTCAACAGGCAATTGCAGCGATAATTCGTCGGTTGTCCAGCGAAAATGTTGTTCTAGGTGAGGCTCAACAACGGATCACATCCTCTGATATCCTCTCAATTATACCTCAGCCGTCGTTTGATGAATCGACTCGTGATGGTTTTGTAATTCACAAAATTGACAGCTCTACTTTAAGGGGAAATCGGTATAAAGTCATTGATGAAATTCCTGCGGGCAAGCCATCAGGAATTACTTTGGCACCTGGAACGGCATGTAGAATTATGACCGGCGGTTGTGTTCCGAAAGGGGGGACGCGCGTTGTGCCTTATGAACTTTGCTTTGAACAGAACGGAGTCGTCATTGTCGATGGAAGTTCCTTTCAGGCAAACACTTTTATACGAAAAACAGGAAGTGAAATTGCGGAGGGACAAATACTTGTGCCTGGTGGGGTAGTTTTACAAGCCGGGCATCTTGCACTACTGGCGTCCTGCGGGGTGCCGACTGTTACCGTTGTTGCCAGGCCGGTTGTTGGCTATGCCTGCACAGGAAGTGAATTGATCTCCGGGGCTGATGTGCTGGAAAACGGGCAGAAAGTTTCGTCGAATTCGTTTCTTTTGGCTGGATTGGTTACCTCGGTTGGCGGTCGTTCGCTGAATAATGATATAATAAGGGATAATGAGCAGGATCTGGAGGATTTTTTTGCAAGCATCAAAGCAGATGATCTGGATGCAATGATCACTACCGGAGGTATGGGTCCGGGAAAATATGATCTGGTTGAAAGGGCTTTTGTTGAAGCTGGCGGAGAGGTGATCTTTAATGCCATTTCAATGCGTCCCGGTAAGTCTTTTCTCTTTGGAACCTTAGGAAAAACACTGTTCTTCGGCCTGCCAGGCCCACCTCATGCCGTCTCTACACTTTTGAATGAGTTGGTTGGGCCGGCGCTTCTGGCAATGCAGGGCAGAAAAGGTTCGTGGCCGAAAAGCGTGCAGGCGCATTTGCAACATCAGGTTAAGATAAAACGAAATGATGTACTGCGACTAAAAGATGGTGTGCTCTCTCTGGAGGAGGGGCGATGCTTGGTGCGTTTTGCCGGAAGTTTTGAAATAGGCAACTGCTTCATCCTGCTGCCGCCAGGAAAAGCGCAGTATGACGAAGGCGAATTGATTGAAGTTCATCTCACTCTCAATTTGCACGACAGATGATAATAATCACTTATTTCTGACAGTTTGGACAGTAGTAGCTGGCTCTGCCCCCTATTTTTAGTTTCTCGATTTTCGTGGAACAACGGGTGCACTCTTTCGCCTCCCGGCCATAAACCGTGAAATTGATCTGAAAATACCCCTTTCCCTGGCTGGCATTAAGAAAGTCGCTGATGGTCGAACCGCCGCATTCAATAGCCCGGCTAAGAACCTTGCGGACTTCAATCACTAAGCGGCCCCATTCTTTTCGGGTGAGCGATTGTGTCGGTTTGGTTGGCCGTATGCCCGCAGCAAACAGGCTCTCATTGGCGTAGATATTGCCAATTCCCGCCACAGTCTGATTGGTCATGATAAACAGTTTTACTGCAAGGTTTTTGCCTTTAGCACGGTCTTGCAAATATTTGGCTGAGAACTCATCACTGAACGGCTCGGGACCGGTTGTTTTGAAGATCGTTTCTTCTCTGCTGCCCACTTCGTCAGGAGAGAGGAACCGGATGGAGCCGAATCGACGGCTGTCATTATAACGAAGCTCGGTACTGTTATCGAGGGACCACAGTACGTGGTCATGTTTTGCCTGTTTTGCAGATGGTGGAAAGATGCCGAGGTTGCCGGTCATGCCAAGATGGATGAGGAGCATTCCGCCGGCTTGGAAATTGATCTGTAAAACCTTTGCTCTGCGATTAACCCCAGTAATTTTCTGGTTGAGTACTTCCAGCTTCATGGCTTCCATGGGAATCGGGTGACGCAGGCTTTTGCCGCTGCACCTAATGGCAGTGACAACACGGCCAACCAGAAATGGACGGAGGCCCCGGCAGATAACTTCAACTTCGGGGAGTTCCGGCATTGTTGCTCTCCTCGTTCAAAAGACAAATGGCCAGTGCATAATCATCAAACATAGTTGCCATAACTGTTGCTTTTTCCGGCCTTTGTTGGTTTTTACTTCGGGGGATATGTAGCGAAAGTGCCATGCAGTCCTTAGCTTCTTTGAGTTTCCATAGATCCGATAGTTCTAAGTCAAGGAAACCGGGCATCTGCCAATTGCTCAGGGCTTTTTTGGCGGCCTCCTTGGCGGCCCATAGAAAAGTCAGTCTTGTTACAGCTTCTCTATCTGGTAAGAAACTCTCAAGTAACTTGAACTCAGTCTTGCTGCAAAATTTGTCATATACCCGTAGCAGAGTTGCCTTCTGCTGCTGTAAATCAATGCCGCATATTGCTTCTGCGGCTAGAGCCACACCATAATCACCGCAATGGGATATGGAAATATCCATCTTGAGCATGTCAATTTTATCTGTATGGATATAAACAGCTGGTCGACCATCCTCTTCGTTGATGATTTCAATTTCCGAGGCTATCAAAGGCAATAAAGAAGGTTGATTGGCGCTTAAAAAGTCTTGGGTAGCCATCTTTGCACAGATTCTGCCTGTGAGGTATTCAGAGCGCCTTTTCGGTAATTTATAGCCCCTCAAAGTAGCGATTTCGTGTGGATGAAGCAGCAAATCAAAAGAAGGAGCATCCTCAGTCTGCTCGGTGACTGTGTTTGCTGATACAAGATGCAAGAGAACCGCCTGCATTTCCTGTTTGCCGAATATCTCGATTGCATCATTGCTGATTGCTGCGGGGAAAAGATTTTTAAGCGGTTTATCCATTGATGCAATTCGGGAGATAATGAGAAAAAGCTTGCAGTTTCAACAGTTCCTGCTAATTTTTGCCCTTATGGGTAGACAAGGACAGGGGATTCGCAAGACTATTTGAACAGGGGTGTATTATGGAAGTCTTTACCGGTATGACAGCTTATGACCTGGTCATTGTTGGCCTGTTCGTTCTTCTTATTGGACGTGGCTTATGGTTGGGTTTTCTTAAGCAGGTAACCGGCTTTGTTGCTCTCTATCTTGGGTATTTTGCCGCCAGCCAATATCATGAAAAAATATTTCCCATGTTGGGGAATATTTCGGAAAACCCAAAAGTAATCTTTCTTACCAGTTATGTCATCCTCTTTGTTGCTGCCTACGTAGTGGTGATGCTGTTGGGCAAGGCCATGGGCTTTGTCATTCAAATGACCATTACCGGCTGGTTTGATCGTCTTCTTGGCGCGGTGGTTGGTTTTGCCAAGGCGATTATTCTTGTGGTTCTACTACATATGGTTCTTGGCACAATTCTCGCACCGGAAAATCAAATGCTCAGAACCTGTGTGACCTGTGATGCATTAAATGGAGTTGCAGGATTTACTCGGTCACTGATCCGTGATGAAAATGTGCGGAAATCTCTTCTCCAGCAGCAACCGGCGATCGCCATCGATGCTGTGAAAGATTACCTCAGCCCTGCGGCGAAAGAGGCAGAGAAGAAAAACGAAACAAAGCCTGCCGAAAAACAATAATTATCTGTGAAGCGGGCTAAAACCAAAAAACCTGAGTCATATATTCAGCGCGCGTATCGAGTTCTTCAGGATCCCGGTACTCTTGTTTCTTCGTTTGCGAAAATAAAGGACACTGATCTGCATATCCTCGCTGATCGTGAGGTGTCGGCTCTGGCCCAAAGCCTGGCTCTGCAATATCGATTGCAGATTGAACAGTATATACAGGTTCATCCTGAATTTGCTGGTGCGTTATCGCCACTTGCTCCGGACGCCCTGGCGCCGCCGATTGTAAAGGAAATGCTGACTGCTGGCAGCAGTGCCGATGTGGGGCCAATGGCTGCGGTGGCCGGAGTCATTGCCGAGTATGTTGGCGAGGGGCTCATGCGGAGCGGATGCCGGGAAGTCATGGTGGAAAACGGTGGCGATGTTTATATTAACAGGAGTCGGGATTGCACCGTGGCAATCTTTGCCGGCGAATCGCCCCTGAGTCTGCGAACCGGCTTGAGGTTATCCGGGCGCAACATGCCGATTGCAGTCTGCACCTCTTCTGGGACAGTTGGCCACTCTTTGAGTTTCGGTCTGGCGGATTCCGTCACTGTTATTGCCAAATCAACAGCACTTGCCGATGCAGCGGCCACCCGTCTTGGCAATGAGGTCGGTCGTGGCACTGGTCATGGAGCTGGAGGAATAAAACGAGCACTGGAGACGAGTCGAACTATTGTTGGTGTTCTCGGTGTGGTAGTCATTTGTGGGGAACGAATCGGGGCGGTGGGGGATGTTGAATTAGTCAACCTGGTAAGGTGAATGATGGCTAACGGCGAACAGGAAGAAGTGTTAAAGAACAGGCGACAGGCTGACCGCTGGTATCTTGTTTTCTATCTGCGCGTTTTTGATGGAATGAGCAGCAAAATCCTCGGTCACTTGATTGATATTTCGGAAAAAGGAATCATGCTGATCTGTGATAATCCGGTGGAGGTGAATGAGGATTATCGGCTTCGGATGCGTTTGCCCAACCAGATGAAAGAACGGGATGAAATTATTTTCTCCGCCACCAGCAGGTGGTGTAAGAGCGATGCCAATCCCGAATTTTACCTGGTCGGTTTCCAGATATACGATCTTGAGCCTGCCACTAGGGATCTTATTGTCGCCCTGATTAAGGATTTTAGTCAAAATGAGAAAAAATAAAAGGACATCATAGAATGGTCACGAGCTCGCTGCCATGTTTTAAGGCTTACGACATCAGGGGAAAAGTGCCGGATGAGCTGAATCCGGAGCTGGCGGTAAAAATTGGTCGCGCTTTTGCTGCGGTGTACCAGCTGAAAAAGGTTGTCGTCGGGCGTGATATCAGGCTCTCCAGTGAAGATCTCGTCCAGTCGCTGGCTTCTGGCTTGCGGGATATGGGGGTGGATGTTCTCGATCTTGGGCTTTGCGGAACTGAGGAGATCTATCACGCTGCTTTTAGCATGGAATCTGAGGGTGTGGACGGCGGAGTCATCGTCACCGCCAGCCATAATCCCGCCGATTATAACGGTATGAAGTTGGTGATTAAAGGTGCTCGCCCGGTGACTGGAGAGTCGGGGTTGAAGGCGATGTCGCAGATGATCATCGCAGACAGTCTGCCAGAACCTGTCGCCAGGCCTGGGCAACTTGAGTGCATGAGCAACAAGGACAAGTATGTTCAGCATCTCTTGGGCTATGTTGATCCCAAGAAACTGAAACCCCTGAAGATTGTTGTTAACAGCGGGAACGGATGTGCCGGTGCCATTGTCGATCTGCTTGAAGTGCATCTGCCGTTTGAGTTTATCCGAGTGCACCACGAGCCGGACGGTACGTTTCCGCACGGTGTGCCTAATCCTTTGCTTCCTGAAAAAAGGGCCGAAACAGCGCAGATGGTTCGGCAACACGGGGCGGACCTTGGTATTGCCTGGGATGGCGATTTTGACCGGTGCTTTTTCTGGGACGAGAAAGGGGATTTCATTGAAGGCTATTATATAGTCGGCCTGCTCGCCCGTGAGATGTTGAAAAAGGAACCCGGAGGGAAAATCCTCTATGACCCTCGACTGACCTGGAGTACGGAAGAGCAGGTTCAACAGGCGGGAGGTGTTCCGGTGATGACCAGAACTGGTCATGCCTTTATCAAAGAACGGATGCGTCAGGAAAACGCCATTTACGGTGGTGAGATGTCGGCGCATCACTATTTCCGGGATTTTGGTTATTGTGATTCGGGGATGATCCCGTGGCTTCTGGTCAGTTCGCTGCTTTGTGATGAAGGAAAAAATCTGTCGGACCTGGTGGCAGACCGGATGGCAGCATTCCCGGTATCTGGTGAAATCAATAACCGGGTGGATGACCCGGATGCGATAATTGCCCAGATAGAAGAGCATTATCGAGATGGGAAAAAGGATTACACTGATGGGCTTTCCATCGCCTTTCCGGAATTCCGTTTTAATATTCGTAAGTCAAACACGGAGCCACTTCTTCGTCTGAATGTTGAAAGCCGGGGAGATACGGATCTTTTGCAAAAGAAAACTGAAGAATTGCTGAGTTTCATTCACCAAAAAATATAAAAAAATCTCTACTCTAAAAGTGCATCATTATAAAAAGGAAAAGACATGACAAAAATTCAGCCCGTTATATTGGCAGGTGGCACCGGTTCAAGGCTCTGGCCATTATCAAGAGAGTTGTATCCAAAGCAGTTGCTGCGACTGACCAATGATACCTCCTTGTTGCAGACAACCCTGCTTAGGGTCAATGGGCTGCCTGAGATTTTGCCTCCGGTTATAGTTGTTGGCGAGAACCATCGTTTTATCACTCAGATTCAAATTGAAGAGCTGGACTGTTTTGAAAATTTTTCAATTCTGCTTGAACCAGTGGGGAGAAATACCGCCCCCGCAGTTTGCGCAGCGGCCGAATTTTGCAGTCAACTGGGAGAGGATGTTGTCTTGCTGGTGCTGCCAGCCGATCATGTAGTTATGCGAACAGGCACTTTTGAGGAGGTTGTCCGGCAGGCGGCTGAACTCGCCATCGCTGGTGCAATAGTGACCTTTGGTATCCAGCCAACGGGGCCGGAGACCGGCTACGGCTATATTGAGCAGGGTGAGGGGAATCGTGTAGCCTCGTTCAAGGAAAAACCTACTGTTGAAGTTGCCAAAGAATATCTTGCCAAAGGCAATTATTTCTGGAACAGCGGTATGTTTGCCTTTACCGTTAAAACATTTATGCAGGAAATGGAAAAATTCGCGCCGGAAATGCTCGCCTGTATGGTTGATGCCGTCAAAAACGGCACCGTAGACAATCGGTTTTTCCGGCTTGAAAAAAGCTCGGTGATAAAATGTCCAAGTGACTCAATCGATTATGCGCTGATGGAGAAAACCACCATCGCCTCAGTGGTTGCGGCTGACCTTGGCTGGAGTGATATCGGCTCTTGGCAGGCCTTGTGGGACGTTTTGGATAAAGACGAAGACGGCAATGTCACCAAAGGCGACGTCTTGCTTGAAGATACCAAAAATTGCCTGGTGCAGTCAGAGAATAAACTCGTCGCCGCCGTGGGTATGGAAGATACCCTGGTGATTGAGACTGCCGATGCCATCCTCGTTGCCCCCCTGTCGAGGTCGCAGGAGGTGAAAAAGGTGGTCACCCGGTTGAAAAAAGAGCAGAGAAAAGAGTTCAGTTTCCATGCGACTGTCTATCGCCCCTGGGGGAGTTATACGGTGCTGGAAGAACATCCGCGTTTTCAAATTAAGCGTATAACAGTTACTCCGGGGGCGAAGCTGTCTCTGCAGATGCATCACCATCGCCATGAGCATTGGGTTGTTGTTTCCGGCACCGCGCGGATCACCAACGGTGAAGAGGAAATCCTGCTTTATGAAAACCAGTCAACCTATATCCCGGCCGGGACCGTTCATCGACTGGAGAATCCTGGGGTAATTGCCTTGGAGTTGATAGAAGTCCAGAATGGCAGTTATCTTGGCGAAGACGACATCGTGCGATTTGATGACGTTTATGGTCGAAAGGGTGAAAACTAAAAAATAGAAGTCAACTTTGGGGCCGCTACTCGGCGGTCCCGTCTAGATCTTTTAGCAGTTCCTTTTTTCGTAGTCGAAAGGCTTCAACATATTTGGCAAAGACCCGCCGGCCCTCTCTGCTAATTTTCAAGAAGGAGACCCCGGAGACATAGCGACCATTGAGGGGAGAAGCGTGGGTTGTCCGTCCCTCCAGATCGACTAGATCGTCCTCTATGCCGACGGTAATGAGCAGTTTAGTGCCGGTTTTGAGTGGCGTTGTCGTTTCGAGTTTGATGCCATCGACGCTGACGTCAATCGTCCGGCCCATTGAATAATTGCCGGGGTTGCCTTCTTCATCCAGGACCAGGTAGTCAAGGAGATGGAGGGAGTCGTACCGGATGAATTTTCTTTGTTCGCGTTGTTTCATAATCCTTCCTGAAAACTTATCTGTCTGTACCGCTCTCCGGAAAGAGTCGGTGGATTGCCTTCATTTCAGCGTTTACTACCCCTCGTTCAGTGATCAGACCGGTTATCAGTCTGGCAGGGGTCACGTCAAAACCATAGTTAGCTGCTTTAGTTCCGTTTGCCGTCAAAGCGATGGTTGCGATTGCACCATTGCTATCTTTTCCGAAGATGGTGGTGATTTCTTTTTCTGATCTTTGTTCTATTGGAATGTCCATCCCGGAATCAAGTGTCCAGTCAAAGGTCGACGAAGGCAGGGCGACATAAAACGGGATATTGTTGTCATGGGCGGCCAGTGCTTTGAGGTAGGTGCCTATTTTATTGGCGACATCGCCGGTATGGGTTGTTCGGTCGGTGCCGACAATGACCATATCAACCATGCCGTGCTGCATCAGGTGGCCGCCACAGTTGTCGCAAATAAGAGTGTTGGCAATGTTTTCCTGTTGCAGCTCCCAGGCGGTGAGCCTTGCTCCCTGATTCCATGGTCTGGTTTCATCTACCCATATATGTAAAGGGATGCCTGCATCACGGGCGGCATATATCGGTGCCGTTGCGCTGCCGTGATCAACAAAGGCCAGCCAGCCCGCATTGCAATGGGTGAGAATATTTACCGGCTCGCCCTGTTTTTTTCGACTTATTTCTTTGATGATTTCCAGGCCGTGTTCGCCTATCTGTTTGCAGAATTGGGCATCCTCGTCGGCAATAGTGCAGGCGGTACTAAAGGCTGTTTTCCGTTTCTCGCTAATGTCCGACACCTGAGCGATGTCTGCCAATACCCGATCAATAGCCCAGATAAGGTTGCGAGCCGTCGGTCTGCTATTGCCGAGTATTTTTGAGAAGTTATCCATATAGGCAGTGAAGCCTTGTTCGGGGGCCTGCAGTGATGCCAGAAACATTCCAAAACCGGCGGTAGCTCCAATGAGTCCCGCCCCGCGGACATGCATATCCCGTATGGCAGTGACCGCCTGTTCTCCTGTCGTGAGTGTTTCAATAACAAACTCGTGGGGGAGCTGTCGCTGGTCAATGATACAGATTTGGTCGTTGTTCTGTGGATCTGGCCAAATTGTACGGTAATGTTTTTCGCTAACTCTCATGTTTATAAGGTCACCAAGGCTTCGAATTTGGAAATTGATAAATAAAGTATATACCATTTTCTGATCTAAGACAAAATGGAAACTTGGTTGAGTCTCTTTGCTAATCAATTAACGTCAATAAATGGCATCAACACCTAGCGAAGAGCAATTGTCAGGTTGACTTTTTCGATAAATCACAGTATTTGCCATTGTTGTAAATAAATACGATATGTCCAACACAAATGTAATGCAAAACGACAAACATGACAGTATTGTTATGTTTGTTTCTTGTTTGGTTTGTCTGTTCATTTGTTGACATGCTGTAATTACGGGGTGTTAGGCTTGAAAAACAAAAAACATAGTCGTCGAAGTAATTTGAGGTCAAAAATTCTTGAGGAAATCGGTTGTGCAGCTTTGCCAGCTGACCGGTTTCTAAAGAAAGTTCTTGGGGGGGAGTGAGGTTCGCTCGCCGTGACAAATATAGGAAAACATCATTGGGAGGAAGTAAATGAATAAGGCAGATACCGCATTTATCCTGGCGGCTGCAGGGCTAGTGCTGCTTATGACCCCAGGCCTGGCTCTGTTTTACGGTGGAATGGTGCGAAAGAAAAATGTTCTCGGCACCATAATGCAGAGTCTGATCCTGGTTTCTCTTATCTCTATTGAGTGGGTGTATCTCGGATATTCCATGTCGTTTGGTCCTGATGTGGGTGGTTTTATCGGAGATCTGTCCTGGTTTGCCCTGAATGGGGTGACGAATGCGCCAAGCCCAGATTATGCCACGACTATTCCCCAGACTGTTTTTATGATTTACGAGTGTATGTTTGCAATTATCACCCCGGCGCTGATTACCGGTGCCTTTGCCGAGCGTGTCCGGTTTGTGCCGTTTTTGGTCTTCTCGCTGTTTTGGGCCATTGTGGTATATAATCCGGTCTGTCACTGGGTTTGGGGAAAGGGCGGCTGGTTGGGAAATCTTGGTGTGCTCGATTTTGCTGGGGGCCTCGTGGTTCATGCAACATGTGGCGCGGCAGCCCTGGCGGGAATTCTGGTGCTTGGTCCTCGAAAAGGATATGGCAAAACGAGTTTTATGCCACATAATCTACCAATGACGATGATTGGGACCGGCTTGCTCTGGTTTGGCTGGTTTGGTTTTAATGGTGGTTCGGCGCTTGCTGCCAATGAAGTTGCCGCCACCGCTTTTGTGGCCACGCATCTTGGTGGCATGGCGGGAATGCTTATGTGGGTGGTCATGGAATGGCTCGCTCAGAAAAGAGCAACGACCCTTGGGGCGGCATCTGGTGCCATTGCCGGCTTAGCCACTATAACCCCCGCCGCGGGTTTTGTCGGGCCAAATTCGGCCATTCTTATCGGTTGCATTGCCGGTGTGATCTGTTATCTGGCAGTCAATGCCAAGTCCAGGTTTAAGCTGGACGATTCCCTTGATGTGGTCGGTATCCATGGCGTCGGTGGCATTGTGGGAACTATCTGTCTTGGCTTCTTTGCCTCAACTTCAGTGAATCCCGGCGGGGTCGATGGCTTTTTCTTCGGCAATTCTTCTCAGGTGGGTAAACAATTGTTCGGGGTCGTGGTGGTCGTTGGCTATACTTTTGTCATGAGCTGGATACTTTTCAAGGTTATCCACGGTTTTCTGGGCATGAGATTGCCCGAAGATGCTGAGGTTCAGGGGATGGATTCGACGGAACATTCGGAAACTGCCTATAATAATTAACTGGAACTTGCCGGTGTGCAGAACTGTGTGTAATGTGGTAATGTTACCCAAAATGTGAAGGCAATCAGATGAATGATCGGAAGCTTTACAAATCCGATTGTTTTTTGGAATAGACACTAGCAAGGAGAAGGTTATGAAGAAGATTGAAGCAATCATAAAACCATTTAAGTTGGACGATGTGAAGGATGCCTTGAATGGCATCGGAATTACCGGGATGACCGTCACTGAAGTTAAGGGATATGGTCGTCAGAAAGGGCACACCGAGATTTATCGTGGAGCTGAGTATATTGTTGATTTCATCCCAAAAGTGAAAATTGAGATTGTTGTTGCCGCAGATCAGGTGGACAAGTTGGTTGATACGATCCGTGAGGCGGCAAACACGGGCAAAATTGGTGATGGGAAAATTTTTGTCTTGCCTGTTGAACGAATTGTCAGGGTTCGTACCGGTGAAGAAGATCGTGACGCGGTGTGATGAATGATTTCTGTATTTCGTGCTGAGCGCAAAGCTCTTGAGGAGAGTTGGGCGAAAGGCAATGTCGGTGGCGATCTTCTTGTAGAGCATTGCCAGATGGTTGATAAGTATATCATCAACAGTTATGAGCAGTCAAAGATAGAAGGGTGTGATGGAAGGGTCGCCCTGGTAGCCTTGGGCGGGTATGGTCGGAAGGAGTTATATCCTTTTTCAGACATTGACCTGATGATTCTCTATCACCCAAAGGTGAAGAAAAAAATAACCACGGTGACCGATGCGGTGTTGTATCCGCTCTGGGATACCGGCATGGAAGTCGGCCATGGTGTTCGCACTGTTGCAGAGTCTATAAGTCACGCCCGTGAAGAATATTTTTTCCTGGTCGCCCTGCTTGATGCCCGGTTGGTTCACGGGTCGCAGGATCTGTTTGATGACCTCATCAAAGCGTATCGCAAGAAATTCGTCGATGGGCATCGGGAAAAATTTGTTGAAAAGATGAAGTCTCATCGGCAGACCAGACGTGAACGTTTTGGCAGTCATAGTTTCCTGCTGGAGCCCCATATTAAGGAGGGGCGAGGCGGAATGCGGGATATTCAGGCGATGATGTGGACAGCCAGGGTTGTTTTCGGCCTCAATGGTCTGGATGACATCCAGGGTGCCGGCCTGTTGCTTGAGGAAGAGAAAAATGAATTCATAAAGGCCACAAATTTGCTCGTGCGTTTGCGTTGTCACCTGCATTTCATCAGTAATCGAAAAAATGATCAGCTTTATTTCGAGCAGCAGGAAGAGGTGGCAGAGGCGTTTAAATACAAAACGAGTCGAGGAATCCGTGGCGTAGAGTACTTTATGCGCGATGTCTACAGTGCACTGCAAACAGTTGCGATGACCAGTGATCTGTTCTTTGATCATGTCGATGAAGTGTTGGGTTTGGCTGGAAAGGGGACGAAAATTGCCGACAAAATTGTCGAAAATGGCATCGAAATCAGGACCGGAAAAATACATCTGACGGCATCCCGGTCGCAGATTGTCGCCAAGCCGCAGACGCTCATCAGGGTCTTTCTGGCTATGGCCCGAACAGGGCTGCCGATGCATTACAGGACGCGCAAGGTTATTTCGGGATTTGTGGCACTGATCACCGAGAAAGAGCGGACCTCGCCACGATTTGCAAAAACATTTTTCACCTTGCTGCTTGAGGCAAAAGATATCGCCTTGGTTCTTGAAACCATGCTGGAGACCGGCGTGTTGACTGCGTGTATCCCGGAATACTCCAAAATTACCAGTCTGGCCCAACATGATCTGTACCATATTTATACCGTAGACAGACATTCTCTGCAGGCGGTGGCCGAGCTGCATGCTCTCGTTGCCGACTGGAGTGGCGTGGTGCAAAATATTGAGGACATGAAGGTGCTGTATCTTGCCACGCTGCTGCACGATATTGGTAAGGGGTCGGGCCGAGACCATTCCATTGAAGGCGCGACGCTGGCAGGAGAAATAGGGCGACGTTTCTGTCTGACCGAAAAGGAATGTGAAACTCTGGAATTTCTTATCCGGTTTCATCTTTTTATTCCTGAAAATGCACTTCGGCGGGATCTCAACGATACGGTATTTATAAAAAAATGTGCCGAGACCATTGGCAACCTCAATCATCTTGCAATGCTTTATATTCTCTCTGTTGCCGATTCAAAAGCGACAGGGCCGTCTGCCTGGAGTGACTGGAAAGCTACTCTCATGGAAGATCTTTACCTCAAAGTGTATCCACATCTGGATCACGGTCATATGGCTATTCACGACGTTGATGCCCATGAGGAGCAAGGGGTCGAGTGGTTGCGGCAGCAGATCCGGTTACAGCTTGCCGGTATTGAAAATCTCAAGGTTGATCCCGAAACTCTTGGCACGGATTATATACTGACCTTCTCTCCTGAAGTGATAGCCAAACATGTTATTACGCAAAGGGATAATTATACGCGCATTCGCCAAAAATCTCTTATCGTGGCCAATGAGAACGAGGGGGGAGACAATGGCTGGCAGCTTCTTATCATGACCGTTGATCGGCCGGGGCTGCTGGCAAAGATTTGCGGCGTCATGACACTGAATAATCTTACGGTAACCAAAGCGCAGATTTTCACATGGGATGATGGCACCGTGGTGGATGTTATCGATGTTCGCCATACAGATGGCCTGAGTTTTGCCGAGAAAAACTGGCAGGTCTTGAATGAGCATCTTGATCTTGCCATTGAACATCGCATGGGGCTCAGCCATCGTTTGTATTCCAAGCTGAACTCCAGCTATGGAAGACGTTCTCAGATCGTCGCTGATGTGTCGTCCAAGGTCGTTATTGACAATAACACCTCAGAGATGTTTACAGTAATCGAGGTTTACGGACGTGATACGCCTGGTCAGTTGTATTATATGACCCAGACCATGGCTGATTTTGGCATCAATATTCATAAGGCGTATATCGCAACAGAGGTTGAGCAGTTAATTGATGTGTTTTACGTCCTTGATTCACAAGGGAAAAAGCTGGAAGAGGAAGACTATTGTAATGAAATTAAGCAGGGGATTCTTCACTCTATCGGAAGTTTAGTGACTTAGAAAAACTCCTCTTGCTTTTTGAGATGAGTTTTTCGTGAAGGAACTTATCCCGGCTTTCTTCCCGTTTACCGGGGCTAGCACCTTAGAAATTTAGTCCGCAATAGTCCGCTATGGCTGCATGTAATAATTAATTGATAGTAGCCATAAAAGTACCGATTAATAAGGAGATTGTACGAATGACGAGAGCAGAAATAATGCAAGTCATAGAGGACGAAAATATCCAGTTCTTTCGCCTTCAGTTTGTCGATATCTTCGGATTTATGAAAAATGTTGCCCTTCCAAAGAGTCAGATTGAAAAGGCTTTGGACGGAGATATCATGTTTGATGGTTCTTCCATTGATGGTTTTGTTCGCATTAATGAGTCAGATATGTACCTCAAGCCTGACTATGATTCCTTCACCATTCTCCCATGGCGAAATAAGGATGGTATCTCTGCTGCGCGTATCATCTGTGACGTTCATAAGTCTGATGGGACCCCGTTTGAAGGTTGCCCGCGCGTAAACCTCAAGCGTGTTCTTGCTGAAGCAAAAGAGCTCGGTTATACCATGAACGTAGGTACCGAGTGTGAATTCTTCCTCTTTGAAAAAGGCGAAGACGGTCGCGCCACTACTATTACCAACGATGTGGCTGGTTATTTTTCTCTCGATCCTGAAGATACCGGAAGTGACTGTCGTCGCGAGATCATCGAAACCCTCGAGACAATGGGCTTTGAGATTGAAGCGTCGCACCACGAAGTTGCAGAAGGACAGCATGAGATTAACTTCAAGTATGCAGATGCTCTTACCGCAGCTGATAACACGGTAACTTTTAAGTGGGTTGTAAAATCAATTGCTGCAAAATATGGTCTTCATGCAACCTTTATGCCAAAGCCAATTTTTGGTACCAACGGTTCCGGAATGCACACCAACCAGTCTCTTTTTAATCTGGATGGAACCAACGCATTTTTTGACGAGTCTGATCCTCTCCAGCTCTCCAAGACTGCATACTCCTACATTGCCGGCGCACTCAAAAATGCCAGAGGCTTTGCTGCTGTGACCAATCCACTGGTAAACTCTTACAAGCGTCTGGTCCCTGGTTATGAGGCTCCTGTGTACTGTGCGTGGTCTGTGTCTAACCGTTCTGCATTGATTCGTATCCCTGCAGCACGCGGCGTGTCCACCAGGACTGAAATTCGTTGTCCGGATCCGGCTTGTAACCCTTATCTTGCTTTCGCCATGATGTTGAATTCAGGTCTTGATGGCGTGAAGGCAGGTCTTACCCCACCGGTTGAAGTGAAAGGTGACATCTTCAAAATGAGTTCTGCAGAAATGGATGAGTGTGGCATTATTGTTATGCCCGGCAGCCTCAAGGAAGCAATCAATGAGCTGAAAAACAACCCCTTGGGCAAAGAAACTTTGGGAGAGAATATTTTTGAAAAATATATTGAGGCCAAAGAGAAAGAGTGGGATAGTTTTAGAAAAGCAGTCACCGACTGGGAGCTGAATGAGTATCTCAGCGTCTACTAACCCCGGTAAACGGGAAATAAGCCGGGGTAAGTACCTTCACGAAATTCATTCATACGCTTTTCAGTGCCCCCTTGAGGGGTGAAAAACAAGGAATGAATTTCTAAGGTACTAATCAGAGCGAGCGGCTCAGGTCGTTCTGCACTTTGTGCAAAGTGTGGTAGCCAGCCCGCATTCCTCTTTGAGGGGTGCGGGCTGGTTCGTTTTTGATTCGTCTTGTCGAACTTGCCAATTATGCTGTTTCTAGGTAAAGAGTGCTTAGTAGTAAAGAATGTTGATGCGAATTTTGTGACAAATAGGTGGTGATGAAAATGTCTGGAAGAATAAAAACCAAGCATGAAAGTCTTTCCGGGTTGCTCCCCGATCTTCTTCAGGACAGAGGTTGGGAAGTTCAGCTTGATTTGCATTCGATCTTTCCCAGATGGAAAGAGCTGGTCGGGGAAGAGATGAGTAAGTATGCTCAGCCATTGAAGATCGAAAGTGGAGTACTCTGGCTGGAAGTCTCCAATTCATCCTGGTTGCAGCAACTACAGTATGAAAAATTAGAATTGCTGGATACCCTGAATAGCTGCTTTCGGCTTTCGCGCTTAAAAGATATTAAGATGCTGCTGCCGAAGGGTAAATCCGGCAAAGACAATGAATCCCGTCGTGAATCAGGTATCGTGGTAGAGTTTGTCAGCCCGAGTGAAGAGAAGGTTGCAGCTTTCAGGCGACAGGTTGAGGGCATTGCCGACGAGAAATGCCGGGAGGCTCTTGTGCAGTTTTGGTACCTCGCCCAGGCTTGTAAAAGAAAAACGAAGGACATTCGGAGTTAATCTACGGGTAGATTTTCGAACCTCTTCAGTTCGTCCAGAAAATTGGGTGTAAAGAGCAGTGGGTCTGAATCACTTATCTCTTTTAATGACCAGAACCGTCCTTCTTCTATTTCTTCCGGATCAGTCCTGATAGAGCCGTCCCAGCAGCAGCGGTAGGATTGGACAAACTCGGATTCAAAGGAATTTTTATGGAGATAGGTATGGAGGAACTCCAGTTTAATCCCCTGAATTCCCAGCTCTTCCCTCATCTCTCTTAAAGCCGCATCATCATATGATTCCCCCGCATCCACATGCCCGCCCACAGAGGTATCCCACTTGCCGGGGTGCACATCTTTGCAACGACTTCTTTTCTGAAGGAACAGCTCTCCTTTCGGGTTAAAAACCAGCACATGGACGACACGGTGAATCAGAGAGGGGTTTCCGTGGACCTCTTGCCGAGATGCCTGTCCGGTTACCTTGTTCTGCTCATCAACTATATCGAAAATTTCCGGACGACTCTCATTTTCTGTCATGGTCTGCTTTTTCTGACAACCTACTTGGTGGTGTTGTTGCTTAGCGTCGTGTTGAGCTGGCAAAAAGGGTTTTTAGCAAAAAAAAAGCCCGGACTCAGAATTCCGAGGCCGGGCTTTTTTTTACAGGTGCAGATCAGATGATTAGCACTGTCCTGATGCCTTTGTTGTTTTAACAATGACAGCACCGATCTGGTACGGACAACCATTGGAAGCCGGACGACGATCTTCAAGGCGACCTTTCCAACCATCTTCCACGGTTCCAACAGGAATACGGATGGAGGCTCCACGGTCAGAAACACCATAGGAGAAGTCGGTAATTGCAGCGGTTTCGTGCAGACCGGTCAGGCGCTGATCGTTGTAAGCGCCGTAAACAGAGATATGCTCTTCAATGTGCTTGCCGAATTCTTCGCAAATAGCATCAAATACAGCTTTGTCACCACAGCTTCTCATCTTGCCGTTGGAGAAGTTTGCATGCATACCGGAACCGTTCCAGTCAGCCTCTTTTCCAAGAGGCTTCGGATGCCAATCTACATATACGCCATATCGTTCAGCTGTTCTTTCGAGTAAATAACGAGCAACCCAGATTTCGTCTCCGGCAAGCTTGGCGCCTTTTGAAAAAATCTGAAATTCCCACTGACCAGGAGCAACCTCTGCGTTGATGCCTTCCACATTGAGTCCGGCTTCAAGACAGATATCAAAATGCTCTTCAACAATTTCACGACCATAGGCCTTTTTGGCGCCAACACCGCAGTAGTATGGAAACTGGGGAACAGTTGGGAAACCGCCTTTTGGGAAGCCCAATGGGAGCCCAGTTTCAATGTCGCAGAGGAAATATTCCTGCTCGTATCCGAACCAGAAATCATCGTCTTCGTCATTGATGGTGGCCCGATGGTTGGTTGCATGAGGGGTTCCGTCTGGGTTTAATACTTCACACATGACGATGTAGGCCTCTTTGCGGTCAGGATCAGGACAGATGAAAACTGGCTTTAATAAGAGGTCAGAAGAACCACCTGCTGCCTGGTTTGTCGATGAGCCATCAAATGACCAAACTGGACAATCTTCCAATTTGCCACTGAAATTGCTTGCTATTCTGGTTTTTGCTCTGATGTTCTGAGTTGGCTCTCCGCCGTCAAGCCAAAGATATTCTAATTTTGTTTTGCTCATAACTAGTTCCCTTTATTGACAAATTATGGTTTTTGTTTAACTTCCGAATGCCAGTTAACGTAAGACAAACAAACAAGAAAAAATGCAAAATGTCAATCAATTTTGTGAAATTCCTTTGCTTGAAATTATGCAAATTTGTGAGATTGCATATTTGCATTCCAAAAGAATGCTGCGAAGAATCCGGGCGAAAAAAGAGCGTCGGCTAAGACGCCTGGATGATCTTTATATTTCTGATGTGTCGATTACAGCGGACTCACAGATATAGGTTGGGATGATACCTGTGTAACCAATACGCATTTCTGCATTTTCGGGCAGGGTGTTACCGGTAAGAACCAGAGCCGTATCCATACCAAATTTATTACCTCCGATAATATCGGTAAACAGGGTGTCGCCAACCATCAGGATCTCGTCGACCTTTAAAGACGGCTGGATTTTACATGCCCTATCATAGCCATACATAAACATCTGGGCATCCGGTTTGCCGAAACGGATGAAATGTTTGCCAAGGGTTCTTTCTACAAGGTCAGCGATTCCGCCAACGGCGAGGGCAATATCGGTGCGATTGACTGGATAGCTCTGGTCGGTATTGGCAATGACCACGGGGATGTTTTTTTCACGCAGCAGGTTGATGGCTTTGTTGATATCGCTGTTCCAGTCAAAGCCTTCGTCATCGAGAAAGACCAGACAGCGAATGTCATCAATGTCGTCGAGGTGAAGTTTGCTGATTGGCACGGTTTCAAGCCCTAATATTTCGATATAGTGGGCTGAGCGCCACGTGCCGATATAGGCGACCTTGCCGCCCTTGATCTTTAGGCGCAGCCAGTCGTGGGCGAGCATCCCTGAAGAGATAATCTTGCTGGTATCTATATGCGCAAGTCCCTGAATCTGGTAGGCGTAGGCCAGCGATTGGGGGCTGCGTGACGCATCGTTTGTTACTATGTAGTACTCAATGTTGTGGCTTTCCAGAAATTCGAAGGTTTTGCTAATACCTGGCAGTATGCCTTTGTGGTTTTTGAGAACGCCGTATGCGTCGAAGAAAACAGCCTTGTAGCGCGTTACGATTTCGTGAAATTTGTCTATTTGCATGGCTTTAAAATTTTAGGGCTTTGAAGATTTTATCTGCTGAATATGTCGTTTCTATGGCGGGCAAATACAGATCATACGCTTCTTTCTGCAGTTTTTGAGCAAAGGATGGTCTGAAAAAATGGTGTCCGTCTTTGATGACATAGTTCAAGATAAAGAAACGATAGGCCTCTTTCAGGTAGAGGATTTCAATTTCATTGAGTGGGAATATCTTGTGATACTCCTTTAAAAACAGGATGAAACGGTCTTCGTTGAGAGGGTCGATCAGGTAGCTGAAATCGGAACGGTCGCCAATATCGGAAACAACCCGGCTGAAGGAATAAAAATCCATGACCCGCGATGAAACTCTGAACCAGTCATAGTCCCAGCGTGAATACATTTTGCCGTCTGCTCTTACTGAAAAATTTCCAATATTCCAATCAACAAAAACCGGAATGAGTTCAAAATTATTGAGATAGGAGAGTTCGTCAACTTTTTTCAGGAAGATGTCTGCATGCATCTTAATGATATCTTTTTCTGCATCAGATGCGGAAAACAGGCCCTTATCAATATCTTTGACCAGCTTCTGAATATCGGTGATGACGGTTTTCGACGCGTAGGGGAGTTGGTTGCTCACATTGGAGCAGGCCTTATGGAATTTGGCCAGTTCGCGTCCCAGCATGCGAATGTGTTTTTCTTCAAGGCGCCCGGGGAGCATTTTTTTGATGCGAATGGGGTTGTAGAAAATGACCCAGGCGCTTGTGTCGGATTTGTAATAACGATAAATGAACACCTCATTCTTTTTAACAAGGGAATGGGCGAGAAAATTCTCATACGGGGCTTCGAGGTTGTTTGCCAGATTTTTGATAATGATATGGTCTTCACGAAACAGGTCAAACTTGCCATAGTCAGACAGTTTGGCAAAAACAGGCTGCCGATCATGGAAGAAAATTTTGTATACCTGGTTGGTTGATACATGGACGCTGACATCGAAGATTCGTTTGATTTCGTGTCTATCATCAAACTCTTCCCATGCCTTTTGTATGATGCGTTTATAGTCAAGCTGGTTCTGCATGAGTATCCTTTGTCTCTGGTCTATAGTAATTTCAACATAAGGTGCTGAGAATCATAAGAGAGATAGGTAGGTCGAACGTTGAATTGATTCATCTGCTTTTAAACAATGTGAGTGTTTCGGCTTGAAGGCGAGAATTCTTGCAAGCCAGTAAAAGTAGAAGAATACATCGATTTTATACAATAGAGCTAAAAAATGCATCCATTATCGGGTTTTAGTGGGAAATGCTCAACAGCAGCTATCTGCGTAAAGAGCTAGAGGTGTTTGAATCCATCCTTGGCAGGCTTGCCAATTTAGCTTTTTCTAAGTAAAGAGTGAGGATGATATTTGTCGCAAAGAGACGGTTTTTACAGTGGCAGGTAGGAAGAGTGTATTGCAGATGGAAAATGTCGGGAGGCGCATATGGAGTTTTGGTATCTTGCCCAGGCATGTAAAAGATAAACGGAATAAAAATATGTTCCCTTAAATCGAGTAAAAGAATGCTACACAAAAATATATTAAGTGCTATTGGCAATACCCCACTTATTCAGATTAACAGGCTGTTTCAAAGCAAAACTGTCTCGATTTACGGCAAACTGGAATCGACCAATCCTGGTGGCTCGGTAAAAGAACGTATCGCCCTGTCCATGATTGAAGCAGGCGAAGCAAGCGGGGCCTTGACCAAGGATAAAATCGTTCTTGAGGCAACCAGCGGTAATACCGGTATTGGGCTTGCTATGGTTTGTGCCGCCAAAGGCTATCGCTGCGTTCTGGTTATGCCGGAATCGGCCAGTATCGAGCGGCGTAAAATCATGCAGGCTTATGGTGCTGAGATTTTGCTCACTCCTGCCAAAAGAGCGACGGATGGGGCCATTGAAAAGTCCTATGTCATGGTACGGGAATTTCCTGACCGCTACTTTCTGACCGACCAGTACAATAATGAGGCGAACTGGTTAGCCCATTATAACAATACTGCCCCGGAAATTTGGCAGCAAACAGACGGCAAAGTCACCCATGTGGTGGCGACCCTTGGCACCTCAGGCACCATCATGGGGCTGTGTGCCTGGTTTAATGAGTTTCAACCCCAGGTCAAGGTTATTGCGGTTGAACCACATCTGGACCATAAAATCCAGGGCCTGAAAAACATGAAGGAGTCTTATAAACCGGGTATTTTCGATAAATCTGTGCCGCATGAGATTGTCCTGGTGGAGGATGAAGACGCCTTCAGCATGGCGAGAAAACTTGCCAGCAACGAAGGGATGTTGGTGGGGATGAGCAGTGGCGGAGCCATGGCTGCTGCCATCAAATATGCAGAAGGGTTGGAGAGCGGACTGATGGTGGTCATCCTGCCGGATGGAGGCGAACGTTATCTCAGCACTCCGCTTTTTACACCGCCAAAGAAAGTGGGTGGTAAGAAGAAGCTGGCTTTTTTTAACACCATGTCGAAGCGAAAAGAAGAATTTGTCGCCCAGAAAGAGGGCCATGTGACTTTTTATTCCTGTGGGCCGACCGCCTACGAAATGGCCAATCTTTCCCTTTGCCGCAGATTCATAGTCTCCGATCTCATCACCCGAACCCTTGAGTCTAAAGGTTTGCAGGTGGATGCCTATATGAACTTTACCGACATCGACGATAATACTATTGCCGGTGCGGAACAGGCAGGAAAACCACTCAAGGATTATACTAAAGAATATATCGCCGGCTTTATGGAGGATATGGATACCCTTGGCGTAAGACGGGCCAAAGGCTATCCAATGGCGTCCGAGCATGTGGACTCGATGATTGAGATCGCCCACGAGCTTATCCATAAAGGTTATGCCTATGAAAAGCATGGTTCAATTTACTTCGATATCTCCAAATTTAAAAAATATGGTCGGTTGTCGGGGATTGATCTGAGCAAGATCCAGCTTGGCAAGACAGTGGATCTGGATAACTATGAAAAAGATAATCCTCGGGATTTTACCCTCCTCAAACGATCAACGCTCAGTGAGCTGAAAAAGGGCATCTTCTTTGAGACGGATTGGGGCAATGTGCGGCCCAGTTGGCATGTGGAATGTTCGGCTATGGCGACCAGAAATATTGGTCCCACTATGGATATCCATACTTCAAGCAGGAACCTTATCTTTCCCCATCATGAAAATGAAATTGCCATCGCCGAAGCACTCACCGGCAAGCCGCTGGCTAATTATTGGCTGCACTCTGAGTTGGTAATGGTGGATGGCAAGAATATGGCCGCAGACGCGGGTAATAACGTCATGCTCAAGGAACTTCTGCAGCGTGGCTATACGGGACGCGAGGTTCGGTTTATGCTGCTTTCCGTGCATTACCGAAAACCGTTGAATTTTTCTTATAAACGATTGGATAACGTCCGTACTGCTCTTCGAAGGCTCGATGAGTTTACTTGCAAACTGAATTGCCTGCCCGCGGGGAAACCTCATCCTGAGGTCACCACCTTCGTCTCGGCCATGGAGAATCAGTTTGAGGAAGCGATGGACGACGATCTGAATGTCTCGAAAGGAATGGGTGCGATTTATAACTTTATCAGAAAGCTCAATCCTATTCTCCAGGTAAATCATCTCGATAAAGACCAGAAATTCTATATTCTGGAAAGTCTTGAGAGGTTGAATCAGGTGTTGAATGTGTTTCGCCTGCAGGGTTGTCCGCTGGCCCCTGATGTCAACGCCCTTATTCAGCGCAGAGAGCAGGCCCGGTTGCTGAAAGACTGGAAAGCGGCCGATGCGGCCAGGATCGAACTTGCCAGAAAGGGGATTGTGGTAATCGATACGGAAAACGGCCCCGTTTGGAAAAGAGACAGAGATATAGAGTAATAGCAAGAACGAAGAGGTCTTTCTGGACTTTTTAATAACGACAATTGTAGAAGGGAAATAGATTTGTTATTTCTTATGGAGCATTGCCGATTTATTTTAAAAATAGGTAGATATACCTATATTCAAAAAAGACTATCTATGGTCAGTTAGACGTTGGTATATCGGAAGTTTGTTGTCTGTTGTCGAGGAAGTTTTAGATGAACATCTTTGATTGGATATTGTCCGGAAGGCTATTCAAAAAAGAAATTAAGGAGGTTGAACCGACAAATGCATAGTATGACAACGAAAAATGAGACCACTGCGCCTGTGGTGGAAATTATCAAAAGCATTATTAGTCTCGTCTCAACTTGCATTGGTCTTGTTGTTATCATCATTGGCTTAAAATACGCTGTGGATATTGTGCAGCTCATTTTCTCCATTCTGCAATCTCCTTCTCATCTGAAAGAGCCTACTCAGCAGATTGCTGAAATCATCGGCGGGAATGCCTTCGATGGTAAATTGGAAGGTGGGACTGTCTTTTTGGCCAATATTGTGGGCCTGGTGGTCTACTGTTGCGGTGCTCTGGTGTGCGCTTGGATAACGCTGGCTCTGATGCAAACCGGAGCGAAGATTGTCTCGTTGAATGCGGGCGATCGAAGCGCCGTAAAGAAGCTGCTCCAAAGTGCGTTCGGCAAAAGTCTGCAGCCGAAAGAAACGATAGAAAAAGACGACATTAAGACCGGCAGTCCCTCCAGGTCACAATCCTGAAGTGGGCTAAAATTCTAAGATACAATTAACCATATCTTCATTATTCAGTAATTCGACTGACAACCAAGGCGTTTTCTAAGCTGCTTGCAGAAGATCACGCATTATAGCAGAATTTCCGGCGTGAATTCTTGCCCTTGGTGTTGAACAGCCATCCTTCTTTTCTGATTTCCCTAAATACCGTAAGTCTCCCGCAGTTCATGAGTCCTCCTGCTAGTCATGCTTAGGTTAAAGTGTTGGCGAAGAGGTACCATGGAGGAATATTTAAGGTGGCACTCTGAGATATTGCATTCGATGGCTACCAGTGATACACCAATAAAATACACATATAAAGGGTGTTGAAAAACACAATCTAGCTCATAAATTCAGTTAATCGTGAGCTGTCAATTCAGCTTTTTCGCCACTATTCTTAATTTCCGGCAATCAACATGCAATGTTACCAAATGTTTTGATGGGTTTTATGACCCTTTAAGGGTAACCCCAGATCTGTATTGATAAAATTAAACGTTCTTTACCGACAATTCGAATAACGGAACAGATGTCTCTTGTACATTTTTAGTAATATTAGATTCTTATCGTAATTATGCTGCCTTTTGTTCAGGATACAACGGGAGTTGTAGTGGTTTGACAGTCGATTTCTTTTTTCGCTTGCCAGCCATTTTTATCAACAATAGCAGCGATGCTGCTTAGTGTACAGCGAGCCATAGTCGCATGTTGACTGCGAACTCGAACAGTTTCGAGCCCGGTTTGATTCTTCAGAAGGTTAAATGGACGTTCGCAGTTCTTACGTATAGTATGGGCTTCTTGTATCAAGTCGGTATGATGAGGAATATGTTGAAAAAAACCACCATCTACCGGTAAGAATCGATATCGTGGACAATGGCCAGAAAACATGCATTCGTCCGCAGCTGCATTGCATTTATACTCATGATTCTGGTTGTCGACCCCGATGTGAAGCATGGGGAAATCACATTGAGCATGGCAAAAAACATCCCCGGTTGCAGTGTCGGTATGTTCCGGTGCCGCCACTTTGGCTGATGGTGGTGTTGTTAAGATCACCCCTGTTTCCGCAAACAGAGATCCATCTTTGTCATGGTAGGCTTCATCGGCTGTAATGAGCTTCAGATCAATACCCATTGCTTGCGCCAAATTGACCAAGAACGGCAGAAAATGACTATCATGATGATTTGCCGGAGCCAAGAGGGAGACAAGGGGAAAGCTTTGACCTGATTTCGCATCAATTGCAGTTAAGGTATGCAGGCGGTAGCCGATTACGTACACCGATTTGTTTCGTTTATTCCGACGCTTTCCGCAATCGCTGTCGATATCGCTGTAAATACGTATATTTTTCCCATTAATTTTCAGACTGGCCAAGGGGAGCTTGCAGTCATTGGCCAATTCCGTGGAATCAATTGCATGCAGTTTATTATCGCCAAGAAGCCCGGACTGAAAGAAATGGTGCAGAATATACACCAGAAGGTTCAGCTGCTGAACAAAGGAGATGGAACTTCGAAACTTGCTCAGCTGAGTATGATCAATCATATCTTTCTTGTTGAGCGGCAAACCGATAAAAACCCGGTTTTGTTGCTGATCCAAACCGAGATATGCTTCAGTACAGAATTTTCGATAACTAATCTCAGGAAACTTTATCGCCTTGAGTAGTTCGGCACGGAAAAAATTGTTGGGAAATAAATCACGCTTGGCCGGGCTATAACCCTCATTGGCCAAAAGCCGATTGAGGATTCGATTGTCCAGCAGTTCGTCGATAAATTGCAGTTCTTTATCCTTGATGTATATGGAGGATCGTTTGTAATTACTCAGTTTTATTACTCTGCTTTTATTAACTGTATCAACAAGTTGTGCCATAGCATCAAGGTTTATAATTCCCTTGCTCGGCACCTGTTGTTCGATCCCCAGGAGGTCTTGTTTGGGAGCTGTAACCGTTTGCTTGAAATCGTATTCGGCAACAAATTCGGACAATACTTTATTGGCGATCTTCTTTTTTTCTTTGAGGCTCAGGCGTTTCCAGTTCGGGAATTGTTTTTTCAGTTGTTTTCGGATGATGAGCTTGATATTCTTATAGTGCATGAAGCCTCCGTTTTGGATTGATATTCTCTCGCTAAGATTATTCGTCCATTATAGAGGCTTTATGTATTTTAAGCACCTGTTATTGCATTGTTTATAGTTATTTCTTGCAACACCTTTATATACTTTACGTCGACAGGGAACACTTAGGAAACAACTGAACAGCCAGAAAGGGAGGATTATCAATGGCAACTGAAGTTTCTGGTTATTTACGAGATGAGCAACCATTCAGGTGCATAGGGATAATACAGGTGACCTTTCCTGATGGCTATCAAGCAAGAGGCACCTGCAGTCTGGTAGGGATTAATGATATTCTCACAGCTACTCATGTTGTGTACGCCCCTGACCATGGTGGATGGGCAGACGGTTATACTTTCAACTTTGGGGCTGACTATAACGATACCTCTGGCCGTTTCGAAGACTATGGCTACTCATACTCGCCTTCCAAGTGGATAACCAGTGCATGGCCGGGCGAAGTTTTTATGGATGCGGACAACGAGACGATGTTTCAAGCAGAAAGCCAGTATGATATAGCTATCATTGGAGTCAATAGCCTCATCGGCGACACACTCGGTTGGCTTGGAATAGATTCAGGTTACAATGGTAACTCTGTAGCCAATGCTGTTGGTTATCCCGCCGGGGCAACCGGCATGATGCAAGAAACAGTTTATGTCAACGAAAATCCTTATTATAACCTGTATGAGTCAAATTATGATGTAATGGGGCCCGGATCTTCAGGGGGACCATTACTCATTAAAAATGATGTTATAGGTGTGAAGAGTACAGGGGCAAGGTGGGCTGATGTTGGCTTTCTCTTTGATTCCTTGGTGGCCGAAATGGATGAAAATAATTCTCTATTGCCCCTCGACACTACTCCCCATACATTGACCGGAACTTTTGGAAATGATACCATCTCTGGTGGTGCTGGCATCGATACACTGATTTTATCCGGACTCCCCAGCCAATATCAACTGAATGGTAATGTCTTAACCGGCAAAGAAGGCACTGATACCGTTTTCAGTATAGAGCAGTACCGCTTTGGTAGTTCCTTGGGGTACGTGAGCAATGTAAGTGCAAATGATCTGGTCTATCCAGATGGTGCTGGTTCAGGTGTATCGCCAGCAACACATGACCTTCAAGGTATCTCCGATCTCTATGTGGCATATTTCAATAGAGCTCCTGATGTTGAAGGCTTGATGTATTGGTTCGGAGAGTTGAATAATGGGTCATGGACCCTATCCTCAATAGCACAAAGTTTTACCAACCAGCAAGAGTATAAGGATACTTACCCCGAGGGCTTATCCAACCGTGATTTTATTGACAAGATCTATCAGAACTTATTTGATCGATCGCCAGACACTGAAGGCTGGGATTACTGGGAGAATTACCTTAATCACGATGCGCCTCGTGACGTATTTATCTATGCTGTGATTCAAGGTGCCTACGCTTCTACGGCAGGGGCTTCAGATCGAGCATTGCTCAACAACAAGCATGATGTCTCCCTGTATTACTCTGAACAACTCGCTACATATCCTTCGGAGGGCTTCGATCCCAATATTGATAAGGTCCTGAACCGGGTCACTGCTGACCCGCAAACGGTAGAACAGGCCGAAGCGTTGATTGACTATGTGATCGAAAATCCGATAACGTTAACTGGCGTAATTGATACCCCGACATGGGATACTTTTTGGGGTTGAGGGTTTAAAAGGTAATCTCTTGGGTGCGGGCATTGCTGAAATAGTCGAGGATTGAGGCTCAAATTTGCATTTAGTTACCTGGCATTTGCAACGTGTGTAGTATTGCAGTTCGAAAGTGTTTGAGAAATGAGTGCTAGCAGTCCTTGCATTTGACCGTAATGTTTCTTGCAAGTCGTAGCTAACAAAGTCGGTCTGGCAATTATCTGGAAAGGCATACTCTGTGAGCTGAAAGTGAATAAGGCTCTTGCTTTTTGATAAACATTGAGTATTATGTCGTCGCTGATAGTGCTATGCTGTCAGCAAATTTTATGATTTTGCAAAACAACAAGCGCCAGTAGCTCAGCTGGATAGAGCAACGGACTTCTAATCCGTAGGTCGCAGGTTCGAATCCTGCCTGGCGTACCAATAAAATCAAGGGGTTAAGCGGTTTTCGCTTAACCCCTTTTTTGTTCGAGGCGCGTATAGGCGCGTTTTGGCGCATTGACTTTTTCTCAAAAAATGATTTTTCCAATACCCCGTCTTCCCCAAAATATATAACAAAACAGACTTTTCATCCCACACGGCATTTTCTTCTTATCTCAATTAAAAAATCTTCTTCTTGTTTTTTCCTTCTTCTAAACGAATTCTCTCCAGACATTGACAGGGTATTTGATGATTGACACGGAGATTGCCATATCTTGCTGATATGGCTTGAATAAACAGTATCGCCAACATTAAATAATTTTCATTTCAGATCATCCATCCAGCGAGCGGCAAAAGCTTTGCGATATGCCCGAGTGCAAACTGGCGGACAAAGCCACCAGCAAAAAGCAAATCCTTGCCAATAATGAATCTCTCCGAGCATTACCATCTGGTCTTTATTACGACACGACCTCTGGCTGATCTTGAAATAAAACTACAAATGCAATTTGTACCCGCTAAAAAGCAGCGATTAATCAGGGTGCATGGATTTGTAATTGTATATTCAATTACATTGCATCCTGCAAATATTGAAGATTACGAGAAGTGCAAAACAGAGCCAAGCGACAATTCGGATTCTATTATCACGAAGGTTGTTAATGAGCAAGTATGTCACAAAATATCCGTTAACCCCCTGATACTACATCATCCAGCTGAGTTTTGTGACAAGAGGTGTCAACATTTAAAGAAACACATTGTGCTGATATTTACTCTGTAAATCAGCATATAAATAGATAGGATAACACCAGAAAGCTCTTTTTTCATTTCAACCACAAAAAAATAACGTTTGTAGGAAATGTCAGAAATATTTCAGAATCAGTAATTAGGTTTGTGCGTCGGACCAGAATATGTAACTAAGCTATGATTTTTGATGGAGAAGAGAATGGGTAATCCCCCTATAAAATACGATTAATAACCAATTTCACATAAAGTCTAATCGGAGCACAACATTTTTCTTGTCCTTGGCATGGTCTTTTACTTTGATGCCTAATGAGGTGAAGCCATGATATTGTTTATCCAAGACGAACAGGGACAATATACCCCTGCAACGTCAAAAATGATCATCAAAGAAGGTCGTTGTCGCATTCGTGCTGCTTTGAAAAAAGGAACTGATTATATTGGATCGACAGAAGATGCAAAGGAGGCAATCTCCACCCTTCTCACAAAAAAACAGCATGAGGTCTTCGGTTGTCTGTTTTTAGACTGTAACCACAGGATTATTAAATGGACAGAAATGTTTTTTGGTACTATCGATTCTACAGTTGTTCACCCCCGCGAAGTGGTCAAAGAAGCCCTACGTCTAAATGCCGCCTCGGTTATTTTGGCCCACAACCATCCTTCAGGGAGTAGTAATCCAACGCGGCAAGACATTGAGATCACACGAATTTTAAAAAATGTTTTGTTGGTTATAGATGTTCTGGTCTTGGATCACATAATCGTAGGAGATGACGTGACATCTCTTAGCGACAAAAGACAGTGTTAATCTCTTAGATCTGAAACCCAGCAGGTGCAAAATAATCCCTGCTGGGAAAACCTATCCTCAATTCTTCAATCTCTTTTTTTGTCGATTTCCGTCCAATGCTTCAATATATTCAATTATTTAAATCCTGGTCCTCAGGGTCAGGTCAGAGATAATGGCTCAGCCGTAAATCTTTATTATAATGTCTGTTTTATCGGCCGTTTGCCATTCATTAAAATTATTGACGATAATTGTCATGAATGAGTCCGGTTTTATCGACCATAAAGTTATCGATTTGGTTGTCACCGACAGCTTGACCAAATCATCGTGCTCTACAAATGCGGCAAGTGAACCATTAATATCTAGCCACCGACTAGTTCTTTTCACTTGATAGCTTTTGTTGTTACTCCATCGATTTTATTTTGAAATTACATGATATGCTGTATAGATAAATAAATCACTTTTCAGGAGGAGTCATGACAAAAGCAGAACTCATAGCCAAAATTGCAAAAGACGCAGAAATTACGCAGGTTCAAGCTCAAAAAGCACTAAACAGTTTTATCGAAACAACCACAGCTGCTCTCAGAGCTGGTGACAAGGTTGCTCTAATCGGTTTCGGTACTTTCAGTGCTGTAGATCGTGCCGCTCGTATCGGTAGGAACCCTCAGACCGGCAAAGAAATTAAAATAGCTGAGAAGACCAACGGAAAATTCACCCCAGGAAAAGCGCTCAAGGATTTGAAAGCAAAACCTGTCAAGGCGTCGCCGAAAGCAAAGGTTAAAACTAAAAAGAAATAGAACTGCAGGAACGGGTTCGAAGTTTAATGGAGTGAGAGCGTATGCTATCGTTTAAATCACTCCATTTTTGCATTGCAGGGTAACTCCGACCTGACAAAACAATTTCTCAAAGTATGAATTTTGTAGGTTGGATTTGAATCGGATGTCTCGCTTTGTGGTATTTTCATAGCTATTCTGATTCCAAGTTGCTTGGAAGTTGTCCCATCTCGACAAAAATCTTGGTTAGCATGCGGTTACTTATTTTATTATTCACGATCTGGAGATAGCCATGCATACACAAGAACAGATGGACGGGATTGTGGGAAAGTGGAAACAATGTACTGTACGAGAAAAGACAGAGATGATTGCCGTCTTCCTTAACGAATGTGGTGAACATACTAATTGGGAAGATTGGGTTACTTTCTTGCATACGCAGCATCAGGAAAATAGTTTTGAGTGTACATATACCTTGAGTGAATTAGCTGTCGTCGAGGAAGTTTTAATTGAGCATCTTTGATCGGATTCTTCCGGGTAGAAGCACCGGTTACCCGGCGCTCCCCCCACAGATCCGGACGTGAAGAGCTACCGCACATTATGTGCAGTAGCACATAAGATGAGTTATGTGAAGGCCGCATTTATGTTACGTTGTCGATGTAACAGGCTGTTTTGCTAATAATTTTGTGTTTGCGACCATCACATAAGTAAAGTGTTTTTTGCAACTACAGCGATTTCAGGAACACCATCAATTTTGGATTATTGGACCAACTATCGATAGTATCTGCAGCTGATGTAGGGACCTCGCATTGAGCGAGTGCTTTTGCCTTCATTTCAAGATCTATCTCTGCATAGATGTGGGTTGTATTGAGGGAGACATGTCCGAGCCAGGCGCGGATCGTATTGATGTCGACACCAGAACGTAACAGATGCACCGCAGTGGTGTGGCGGATTGTGTGGGTGCTGATCCGCTTAGTAGACAAGATAGGTAAATTTAAACTCGCAGTTTGGGCAGATCGTTTGACAAGAGCACGGATTCCAAACCTTGTGATTTGTTGTTTTCGGCGGTTCAAAAATACTGGTTCATCAGATCCGCGTCCGACAGCGAGAACAGCCATTTTTCTTGCTGTATGTGACCATAAAGGGCATCGACGCATCTTACCTCCTTTTCCCTTGAGTATGACCGATGGAGGGGGGCCGAGATCCAGATCCGCGATAGTAAGATTTGCCGCTTCGCTAGCCCGGGCTCCCGAGTTATACAAAAAGAGTAACATGGCATAATCCCTCAGACCTTGTGGGCTTTCGCAGTTGGGGGCATTGAGCAATGCGTCCATCTCACGCTTGTCGAGATAAGTCATCGAAGGTTTTGAAGTTTTCTTGAAGGGTATGGAGCGGATCTGGGTAAGCCATGTGATGTGTTCTGGGCTACGTTCACCAATGAAGCGTGCGAAAGCATGAATCGCAGCAAGGCGCTGATTTCGGGTTGAGACGGAACATCCGCGTTGTTTTTCCAGTTGAAGCAGGAATTGGCGAATAATATCCGTAGAGATATCTTCGATGGACAGGCGATCTACTGGCTTGCTTAGATCTTTGGCCACGAATGGAAGCAACAAAACCAATGTATCGCGGTAGCTTACTTGAGTGTTATGTGCGAGATTGCGCTCACCTACGAGATGTTCCAGAAGGAAACGACGGATCCAAGCGCCCAAGAGTGAGTTGTCATTCATGATTCACCTCCTTTCGATGCGTATCGTTGAAAGCGCTGACTTGCTTCATGCAGAAGTTCTGGGGTCATCGTAAGGTAGCGCTGGGTGGCCGCCACATTTATGTGGCCCAGGTAGGTGGCCAAGAAAGGTAGAAGCCGTTGCACGTCCGCTCCCTCGCGGTACCAAGATATCAACCGGTTCAATGCAAAGGTGTGGCGAATGTCATGAAGGCGCGGTTGGAAACGTCCTCCGTCAGTTCGACGGATACCAGCGCTTTCACAAAGTAGACGAAAAATTCGTTCCGTACTGCCTCGTGTCAGTCCTTTTCCCCATCGCGTAGCCAAGAAGGCAGAGCCATTTCCTTTTGGACGTGGGAGCTGTTGTCGTGTCTTTGCGTAAGCGGCAAGCACAGCGGTTAGTTGATGGCCTGTTGGTACCCATCTGGTCTTGAAGAATTTTGTATTGCGAATGGAGAGAAGGCTTGCCGGGATGTCGACGTCAGCCAGGGTGAGTGACAATGCTTCTCCGATTCGGAGCCCCGTACCATATAGGAGAAGCAGGAGCATGCGGAAGGTGGCAGGTTGGACCTGATATCTTCGACTGCTGCCAAGAATATCGGTCATTTCGACTAATCGGCAGAATTGGTCACACGTGTAGATATAGGGCTGGAATGGTGCCGGGCGTTTGGGTATTATCTTTGGTAACGGAGAAGATGAAATGTGACCTCGGCTAATTGCAAACCGATAGAATCCACTAAGTGCGTCAAACTTTCGATGCCAGAACGTCGTGATAGGGCCCTTTCCGTTGAGATAAACCTGGGCGGAGGTGGGAGTGACCTGGGCAATGTCGATATCTCCCATAGCCCGGCAAAAGGCCTTCAGGATAACGGATTCCGCTCGAAAACGCATGCCCATGGATTGTTTAATGGTTATGTAGTCGGTAGCGAGCTGGAAAAGTTTCATGACAGCCCTCCCAAATCGACATCAGCTACCAACCGCAACTCTGGGAGGTTCACCTTGGCGTAGATTCGTGTGGCCGAGGTGCTGCGATGCCCTAAATGGTCGCCGATTTCCTTGAGGGACAAACCCTCTGATACAAGACGCATTGCGCAGGCGTGGCGCAATGCATGCGGTCCTCGATGCATAGGATGAAGTCCGATATTTGACATGCATCGACTGACAACATTGTATAGTCCGCCTACCGAAAGCAATTTAATGGGTGCTTTAAGCGTAAGGAATATCTCGCGATGGGAATTTTGGGGCCTGACGCTTTTTAAGTAACGGATGATTGCATTGCCGACGATTGGTGTCAATGGATAGATCTGGGTTCTGCGCTGTTTGGGACGAGATATGGATATTCGGTTGTTTTCCCAGTCGATATCCTCAAGGCTAAGGCTTGCGACCTCGCTTGATCGCAAACCATAAAGCGCGAAGAGCAAGATGATGGCACGGTCACGGATATCTTGAGGACGGTCGGTGGTCACATTGTCGATCAGGCGATTCACATCTTCCCAAATTGGCCCAGAAGGCAGGATCTCCTGGGAAAAAAGACGAGGACCCTGGATTGCAGAAGCTATCGCAGGAAAACACCAGCCGCGTTGTTCTGCGTAGCGGAAGAATGCCTTGAGCGCTTTGGCGGCAGAGGCGACAGAGACTCGGGACCATCCCCAGTCGCCGCATGAAGCAAGAAAGGTGTCAACATCCGAGATCTCAACTGTGGAAACAGATTCGTTATGATCTTCACACCAATATAGGAACTTTTTGACATGCCAACAATAGTTGCGGATTGTTATCATAGACAGACCTCGTTCTGATTCCATCCAATTGGCGAAGTCTTCGATCAAGCCTGCAAAAGATGGGGGTTCTATGGCAAGCGCGTCCAGGCGCCCAAGAAATCGGAGCCACTCGGTTGCTACCTGAATAAACAACTCACGGGACCACTTCAAAGTGTGGGCACGTCCACGGCGACATTGTTTCCTTGCCCAGCGGTCAGCTGCTGCTCTGATCTGTTCAGGCATTACGTTCGATGTAGAAGGAATATTGAGCTCTCGAACTATTTGGAGAAGCTCTCTCGCAATACGTAACAGTGTTTCATGGGCGCATCCATCCTCTGCACGATATGCAAGATAGCGATCTCGCTCCTCAAATAACGGTGCTTTTTTGTGACGGACAAGAACGGCGGGGTAGTTGAATAATTTTTCTAACATGGTGGACCTCCTATATATTAATTAAAGGATGTCCAACCACGTAACCAAGTTGACTTATGTGGTGTCCATTGAAAATAATGATTTGAAATACACCACATCGCGCGTTGTACGTAACGAGGGTGTGGCCTTCACATAACTCATCCGGTTCCTCAGAAAACACAGGCTTGCGCCTGTGAGTTGCCAAGCAGGTCTTACTCCACTTGGTGCATAACTTTGCTACCCGTGTTGATTTTGCAGTTTCCTGGGGTTTCGTTGATATGGTTGGTGATCACAGAGTATCTTCCATAGTTCATCCCAGAAAAACGTTATGCCTGGTTTCACCTTCCCTACAGTGGGTCCCGTGGGCCTTGGTTCCCCACCTTCACAGACGCTGGGCGTCCATCGGTACTATGATCCACTAAGACTGCCAAGAGCCCTTCTCAGGTTTGTTCGCTGTTAACTATCCGCGCCTGATACCTTGTATACCCTTCTACCTTTGTGTCCCTTTACAGGCTCATTTGAGGGGCGGGGTCCTCTCTCCTCAAATGCCAGGAATTTTTATGACGGCATTCCGAACCGTGATTTGTACAAGGAGACAATTGGCTCTCCCGAGTTCCCACACTAACTCTTTGAATGCATGCAATGGTCTAAGACCCCGGTGGTGAACTGAATACTTGCCATAACGCATCCAGCTCTACTGCCTTCAAGTTTCCAGAGACTGTCGGCTTTCACTCCCGAACATCCGGAAGCTATCTCAATGACCACGGGTTTGATATCTCGGGGCTCAATACAGAGCCTGCATCCTTGATCCATCCGGCTCCAGACTCCCGTTACCGGGTTTACCTGCGGACTTCACTACTGACCTGCCGGCTAGGCTTTGGTCAGGTGGGACTTGTGCCTTTTGCAGGCACGCACCCACTGGCTAGTAATAACCAGTTTCGTCCCGAACGGGACTCCCAAGGTTGTGGATTTAGCTCGGCGCGACTGGAATTATCTTGGATGTGAGCAAGGTAGGAAAAAGGCTGTGTGATGCGGCCAATTCGTGCACGAATTTCAGTTACTATCAACCACGACGCCTAACTCTTCTTCCTTAGTGACCAGCAAAAATAATCTGGAACAATCTAAATTTTCGAGTTGCTCCATCTCATGCTAATTTTCCGGAAAATAACCTTTGGTTTTGCTCAATGCAGAAATGCTCCATTTTGGATATTTGTTTTGATAAAGATCGAGGTGAAACTGACAGGAATAAGCTCAACTTACACTGTATTGCAAAAAGTTGAATACTGCCATAGGCATCTTTTCCTACTGGAATTCATGTCTAACCATGATCTCCCTTGCAGATGTGGACTCGGGTACTCAAAGGGGAATTAGAACATACGTTCCGGGATTGGCATCCTGGCTTTCGAGTTGAGGGAGCCAAAATTTTCAAAGTGGCTTTTTTAGGTTCCTCGGTTTTGCATGCTCTCTGATTTCCAGCTAGAGACCTTATTGATCAGCATTGTGAGTATGAAAAACAGAGAGCCTTCGGTGGGCCAATAAACCCACCGAAGGCCAGTTTCAGCATGCTTAATCAGGCTGCAACGACTTTGACCTTAGTGTCAAAGAATGAGGAAGATCCGCCAATGGGATCAGTCAGACACATGTCACCCAGCACCGGATCGATGCGCAGAGCAGCGTTGGTGCAAAGGCCGGTCGCCCGGCGCTTGTCCCCTTTGACATTCTTGCCGTCGACCAGCTGATCGGAGGCACCATAGGCCCAGTGGCCACTGTGCCAGGAAACTGCGACAACGCCTGGCCGGATTCCTTCGGCGACTTTAACCTTGCCGACCATTGGCACTTTCTGACCGTTACGAAGATCCCACTCTCCCTTGGGGTTGGATACAGAGACGATGCGAGCGAGAGCCCCATCCTTGAACCCTTGCGCCTTGGCGTCCAGGGAGTTCATGAGGATGAAGTTCTCGGGAAGCATAAGGGTTTGGCTCCAGTAGTTGCCTGGGGTACGCGACTGGCCACCGACGATCTCCTTATAGGTAACTAGATGGAAGGGGTAGCCTTCGTCGACGACAGGGCTTCCATGAAGGTCGGTCACCGCTTCGTACTTGGCCAAGCCAGAAAAATGATCGCCGGTTCCCGTGTGCCTACCTTTTGCGACGTTCTCCACGTAGAGATTGAACATCCCCTTGTACGCGTGGGCCATTTTGTCCCCTTTATACCCTTTGTCGGCGTTCTCGAAACGTCCGCCACGGTTGAGGACGTAGATAACCTTTGGCCATAGCGAATCGCCGACAATCTTCTTCCAGCGATCAGCATCGAAGACATGTTTAGGCAGATGACGGCGCGCTTCCACGAAGAGCTTTATCTCCTCGGCGGAGGCGTCGGGAACCTCGGTACCCGGTTTATCGCCTTTGGCAAAGTTGGCGACTATGCGGATAAACCAGTCATCGACCCGCTCCAGGGCCTGAGAACCACCGAAGCCGTCCTTGCCGAAGTTGGCCAGGCCAAGTTTTTCAGCAATAGCAAGCATGATCGCTTCCATACCGATATTCTGCTTCTGGTCGAAGACATTTACTTCTTCGGTCATTGGAGCGACCAGCGGCTGGCGTACTTTGCTCACCGCAGTCACCACGTCGGGAGTGATGTGCGGGGATCCCCAGCGTTCCCAGATCGCCGTATCTGGAAAGAGGTAGTCGGAATACATAGAGGTTTCGGCGATGACAATGTCGCAGGAAAAAAACAGTGGCACCTTCTTTAAATCAGTTAAGATCTCCAGCGCAGTCTGCCCAGCCGGTGCTGCATATCCAGGGGTTCCCATATGCATAAAGAGGGCATCAATAGTGTAAGGGTAACCCATACCGGCTGACGGGATTATCTCCTGGTAGACATTGTTTGTGTAGGGGTACCAGAAACGCTTGGCAGGGTAACCTGCGAAGAGAGTCGAGTCTTCGTATTTGTTCTTCTCCCGGGTGAGAAGTACACCGAAGGCCTTGGTCTGATCTTTGTAGAGCTTCTTCAACTGGAACGGTTGGTCTTCCTTATCGCCCATTTCATGCCAGTGGCCACCACCTGCCTGAAGCCCGCCTTTCCAGCTGGCGTTGCCGATAAGGATATTCAGGGTGATCAGCGCCTGGCCGTTATAATAGCCGTTGGTGTGCTGCACCGGACCGCGGTAAAACTCGGCCACTGCCTGCTTACCATAGGAGGTAAAGTCCTTGGCTGCCTTCTCGATGTCGGCGACGGGGAGTCCGCATTCGGCCGCCCAGTCCTGCAGGGTTTTGGCGTGGGCCGCATCCGTAATCAGCTGGAAGACGGACTTGACTTCCTTGCCGCCGACTGAACCGGTAAAAAGCAGATCACCGATGACAGGCACCTTGTCCTCGTTCGGGTTGACTGCGGTGGCTTGGCCGCCGACCATAGCGACGAACTGGTCGGCGTCGCCAATCCCCGCTTCTTCGGCACGCAGCAAAGTGGTCGGTTGTCCTTTCTCTATCTTCACCAGATAGCTGGCGTTACTCCAACTGGTCTCACCAGCAGCGTTTGCGGCTGCGGCGTTGGTGGCCCGCAGGTATTTTTCGTCGTAGCGTTTGTTGTCAATGATCCAGCCGATCATCCCGTAAGCTAAAGCGGCATCGGATCCTGGCAAAAGCGGGAGCCATTGCTGGGCCTTGGCTGCGGTCTTGGAGAAGCGCGGATCAGCTACAGCAATTTTTAAGCGACCCGAAACAATTCCATCGGTAATCTTTTCCGACATCGGTGGTGGTCCGAAATTGGCCTCGAAGGCGCCGGTACCAAAGAAAATGATGTATTTTGCATTGGCGGCGTCGGGCTTCAGGTGGGTCTTGCCACCTGTCCACTTACCGTCCTTCCATTGGTGCGTTACCTGTTCGTAGGCGATGTGGTGGGACTGCTCACAGATGGTGGTATGTTCATACCAGTTGACACTGCCATAGCTGTCTTTCAGCCAGCGCTGAGCGAACTCCTTGCGGCCATGCTCAATGCGGCCGGCCATAAACACAAACTTGTTGTTCATTGGCCCCATATCGGGATGTTCCGGGTCGATCAGCAGGTCAAGTTGTCCGGCGTATTTGGTTTTGAAATCGGCGACGCTCATTTTCTTTTTGGCAACTGCCGATGAATCTTCCGCCATAGTCTTGGCCAGTTTGCTGTCACGCAGTTTCCAGGTCTCTTTCAACCCCTTGACTGTGCGGTTTTCTTCCCCCGGGACATGCTTGAAGAGTTTACCACCATTGACAATCTCCGTGATGGCCTGGTCGAAGGAGACGACCTGCCACTTGTTTTCCCCTCGTTTGCCAGCGCGTTTGAGAACTTTGACTATGCGGTAGGGGTCGTACAGGGACTGGATACCGCTTTGCCCCTTGGGGCAGATTTTACCATCAGCCTTGGCTGCATCGAAAGGACTGGTTGCATAATCGAGTTGTGGTAGCATGCACATCGGGCTGTAGGGATTACCGTCGATCTTGACCAGCACACCGTCGAGAATCTTCCCCTTTATTGTACATGCCGTGTGGCATTGCAGACAGACCCCGTAGATAATGTTCTCTGCCTTGGCGAGCAGATACCCTTCACCTGGTGCAAGGGTACCGGCCTCGGCCCGCTTCACCATTCCCATAGCCCATTCCAGCTGGGAGCCAAGCAGCAGGGACCCGCCCAGAAAGGCCCCGCACTTCAGAAACCCCCGGCGGGAAAAACCCTTCTCATCAATGATTACCGCCTGTTCGGCGATTTGTTTTTTGTCCTGAATGTTACCCATTGAGCCCTCCCTTTATTCGTGGCATTTAGCGCAGGATTGCGGATCGTCCGACATGTAACGAGTCGTAGGTCCGGTCTTCAGGTCAGCGCGAAAGATGTAAATATTCATATCTTTGGCCATCTTGGCGATCACGCTGTCAGGTTCGTTCAGATCACCGAAATAGTTTGCTGCACCGATACAGGTTGAAACACAGGCCGGCAGCATCCCCGCTTCCACCCGATGCATGCAGTAGTGACATTTGCGATTCTTTTTTATCTTTCCCTTACGTCCCGACTTGACACCGTACTCGAAGGTATCGGCATCCTCATACATTTCATGTTTAGGCGTGCCATCCGTGTAGTAGGCACCATCATCAATGGACATTGCGTCATATGGGCAAGCCTTTACCACCCCAGGATCTCCTGTGTTTTTGGCATAGTCAACCCGAATGACCCCGTCCGTCCCCTTGGTAATCGACCCATCCTTGCAAGCCTTGACGCAGGGAGGACTTTCGCACTGCATACAGAGGGTCGGCATGTAGTAATGCTGAACATTGGGGTATTCACCGTCCTCCGCCTCTTTGACGATTCGGTAGTCAACTCCAGGTGGGGTCTTGTTCTCAGCCTTACAAGCGACTGTGCAGGCATGACATCCTACACACTTTCGAATGTCAACAATCATCGCCCACCGTCGCTGTTCCATTGGTTTATTCAGCGCTCGCTGGACATCCGCCCGCATTTGTTCCAGCAATGATCTTTCTGCCATTCTTTGCCTCCTTATGGGATATGATTTTATCCATTCCTTTGAAATGGCCTGGTAATGAGTGCCTTTTGCAGATTATTTTCATTCACCAAATAAATAATCTGTAGAGTCTTGAAAGCACTTTCTATGCCATGCGAAATGAGGACAGAAATGTTACATCTGCGTAACATTTTTCGTACCCAACATGGAATATATGTTTTAATAACAAATTGTTACATGAACAATATTTTGAAATACTAATCGATGATTAGCCAGCGTGAACAAAAAATGTGGGTATTTCTGTTACATATCAGAGTGATATGTAACATCAGCAGATGGACGAGTGTTACTTTGTCGTAACAAAACAGAAAGGTACAAGAATACTCTTCTTTGATGATTCTATATATCCAAGCCGTAATTATTAATTTTTTCCCAGAGTGTCTTCCGGTTTATCCCCAGGATCTCAGCGGCTTTTGATCTGTTGCCCTGGGTGACTCTGAGTATTTTTACAATATGATCCTTTTCTGCTTCGGCACTCACTTGTTGTAGAGAAAAGAGTGGGATCTTTTCTTGCTTATTTTTCAAAATGTGCGGCGGCAGATCAGACCGTTTTATAATCTTGCTGTTTGACAGGGCGATGCACCTTTCCACCACGTTAACCAGTTCTCTTACATTTCCCGGAAAACTATATTTGAGCAGCTCTGTAATGGCATCGTCTCCAAAGGTCACATTTGTGCCAAATTGATCATTAAAACTGCGGGAAAAGGTATCAATGAGCAGGGGAATATCTTCAACCCGCTTACGCAAAGGAGGCAAAACAATGGGAATAACATTGAGCCGGTAGTATAAATCTTCTCTAAACGTTCCCTTAGCAACCTCCTTTTCCAGATTTTTGTTGGTTGCAGCAATAATTCTTACGTCGACAGAGACGGTCGAAGTGGCACCAAGACGTTCAAAGGTTTTCTCTTCTAGAAAGCGTAGCATTTTTGCTTGCGTGAGAGCAGGGAGATCACCTATCTCATCAAGAAAGAGAGTTCCTTTATCTGCCAGGTCAAAACGTCCGGGTTTCTTTGCATCCGCCCCTGTAAAGGCACCCTTTTCGTAACCAAACAATTCACTCTCAATTAAATCGTTGGGTAATGCTGCACAATTGACTCGAACGATAGTTTCCTTTTTTCTGGCACTTTGGTAATGAATGGTTGATGCAACCAGCTCTTTACCGGTCCCGGACTCCCCCAGAAGCAACACAGTGGATTCAGTCCTGCTTACCTTATCAAGTATGGCAAAGACCGACTGCATGGCCTTACTTTCGCCAATAATCCTTCCCGCACTAAATTGGCTGCTAAGTTCTTTTTTTAAACGAATATTTTCTTCTGTAATTGTATAAACTTCCAACGCCTTGCTAACAGTGACAAACATTTCATCAAGATTAAATGGTTTGGTTATATAGTCAAAAGCACCTATCCGCATCGATTCGACTGCATCCTTGATATTGCCATAACCAGTCATCACTATTACCGGTGCAGACGGCGCAATCTGCATACTTTGACGTAAAATTTCCATGCCACTGATCCCGGGCAACCGGATATCGGTAATTATGAGCGAGAAAGCACCTTGTTTTATAGCGAGTATTGCCTCCTCACCACCGGGTACGGCCAGAACGGTATAACCCTCTTCTTTCAGTGCATCGGCAAGAGAAATTCGGAGTATCTTCTCATCCTCCACAATCAATATGCTTTTATTCATGTAATCTCCGGAATGGTGATAAAAACGGTTGTACCAGCCCCTTCTATGCTCTGTAACTCTATGTTACCCTTATATTTCTTGACCAATTCATAGGTCATCCACATGCCCAGACCAGTCCCTTCACCGGCCTTCTTGGTAGAATAGAAAAGGTCAAAAACCTTGTCCAGTTTATCACCTGGAATGCCTGCTCCTGTATCCTCAATCTGTAAGATAATCTCATCACCTTGCTTCCTTGCAGTCGTCGTCAGCCTGCCACCGCTTTCCATCGCTTGAATGGCATTTATCATGGTATTGAGCAATATCTCCTCGAGATCGTGCGGCGCAACAGGGATTTTAAGACCATCTGAGATCGCTTCTGTATACAAAATACTTTGCTTCCTCATTCGGTAATCCAGGAATTTCACTACGCCGGTAAGAACGGCCGAGACATCAGAGCGCTTTTCCTCGCCATCCCTCTTCCCCGCGGTCCACAGCAACTGTCCGACAGTCTCTTCAATGCTGTGCAATCCTTCTTCGATGAGGGCGAGATAATTCTGCCTGAACTCTCGGTCGTCTCCTCGGCGCTGTAGCATGTGCACGCAGTTAAACAGCCCCCCCAGGGGATTATTGATCCTATGGGCGACACTTGAGGAGAGGACGCCAAGTGTTGCCAGTTTTTCTGATTGAAGAAGCTTTTCATGTGCCAATTTCATTTCTTCGTTGGCTTCGCGAATCCGGCGAACCATTTCATTGTAACTCTCAGCCAGCTGCGACAATTCGTCTTTACCTTTAACCGGAATAGTCTTTTCTACCATTCCTACCTCCACCTCCGCCATTGCCTGGGAGAGATCAATGATGGGTCGAATAAACCTTTGGCTGAGGAAATATATAAGGACAAAGAGGAACACCAGGGCCATGCAGGTAAGCGACAGTATCTGGAAGAGTATTGTTTTGGCCTCTCGTTCTACATTTTCCAGAGAAAGCGAAAAAAGGAGCACCCCCCAGCGCTTTCCTTCTATGGACAGTGGTATGGCAAATTCCAAGGCATCTTTATGAGACGTCGCATGTTTGGTTTTCTTCACAAGAACATCGACTGCAACTTGAGCATCTTTAGCAAAGGGATCTTCATAAAACTTGCCAAATTCACCAAAATCGCTGTGTGATATTACCTGAAGATTGTTATCCAGGACGGCAACGTATTCCAATTCCAGCTCCTGGCGTTGATACAACTCACGAACATAATTGTCTATTAACCCGCCTTCCTCAACGAGGCCCAATTTCTCATAAATGAGCTCATTTACAATGAGGACACTGACCGTCTTGGCGAGCATTCTTCCCTTTTGTTCTGTTGCATTATAAAGAGCTGATCTTGTTTTCGTTGCTACAAAAAAACTTACAATAAGAGCTAGAACAAGAACTGATATGAATGCTATCAGTATGAATTTTTTTTGAAGAGAGTGAGTTACATGTTGTAACATATCAAAATACTCTTTTTGGATGACAGCCTAGACCACATGTCAATGGTACTTTGTTTATCATCTGTCTGACTTCACCATAATCAGCATCAGATGCTGCGACGAAACCCCCTTGGAGATCAGGGTCGAGCATTTTCAGTACTTCTTTGCCTTGTGTGTTTTTGGTCATCAAAAGCAGAGCTGTTTGCACCTTTCGCATAATGTCAGACGGGGTTTTGGGTGAAACAACCACAGGGCCAGTGGGAATAGGATCCGATGTGGCAATTATTTTTAATCCATACTGAAGATACTGTTCTGCTGTAGACAACCTGATTGCACCTGCATCAAATTCATGACTGATAATTTTCTTTGCTACTGTATCGTGATAATTAAAATGTTGGTATTCAGCTAAATTGTTGAGATGGATACCCGACCATGCGAGCATGTATCGTGGCAGTAAATTACCTGATGTGGACCAGAGTGCCGCAAAGGCAAATTTTTTATCAACCATTTGTGACAATTCTTTAATAGAACCATCAATGTCGGTTACGATCACACTCCTGAAGAAAACTTCCCCACGGGCAGTTTTGCTCCTGGCGATCGGAGTAGCATCATATCGACTGAAGGCATCAAGGTAGGTAAGGGCCCCCAAGAGGGCAAAGGAGGTCTTTCCCTGCCCCAGACTATTGACCACATCCTTGTAGCTTGTTTCCAGTTTCAGCTCGATTTTTTCACCGGTTTCCCTGGACAGATAATCTATCAACGGCTGGTATTTCTCATAGGAGATCCTCGGATTGTCTCGGGGCAATATACCGAAGTAGATAATGTCAGACGTTTTTTCCGAAGCTTTTTTTGCAGGAAGTGACAGACTGTCCGGCAACTTTTTGTTGTTGTCCATAAAGGCACCCATAGCTCTAATGGAATCGTAATTGCTATCGGGCACATTGATGAACTTCTCAATTTTCATTGCATCCAATATCCGTTTGCCATCTGGGTCATTATGCATATTGAGAAAAACCTCCCGAATGGCACTTTTCAGAAAAGGAGATAAGCCGGGAGGAACGACAACAGGTGGAATGCCAAACTGCGGAGAGCGATGAATGACCTTTGTTTCTTTTGCGTAAGGGGAATTGGTGGCCAACATAAAATCATAAACAATTGAGTCTACCGCTGCGCCGTCGACCTTTTTTTTCGCAACCATTTCTACCGACTTATTGTGGCTGTAACTATAAAGACTGAAGTTTCCTATAAAAGTCTCATGCCGCTATCCGCATCAGGGCGGTCACAAGCGTATTAACCATCGATTTGCGCGGAACTGGGCAAAGCAATGGAAAATCGTCGTCCAATGCCGCTTCGGTCACCAACCTTCTGATATCGGAAAAGGCGAAATGGTCTCGGCCTTTGACCGTATGCCGTCGCTTGGGAGTTTTCTCTAGGCGACAGGCGTAAATCCAGGTGAGCGATGTGGCCATCAAGCAGAAGTCCAGGTGGTTTTTTACTGCTACCGGATTTCTGGTCTGGGTTTCGGCACTGCCAATATCCCTTTTTAGTTCTTTGAATCCGGCCTCAATCTTCCATCTGGCGCCGTAATACTCGATTATTTGGGTGACTGACAGGGTCAGGTCGGTGGAAAAGAGAGCAACCCATTGCGTCCGGCGATACACCCACACTACTCTAATACAGCACTTAAGCGTTTTCTGAATGACAACCTGATCACAGGCTAAAACCTTTCGCACTTTGCCGTACAGGTTGACCGTCATCTCCCGAGCCCGCTCTCTATTTATCAAGGCAAGTGACGATGTCGTACCAAGCTTGTCCCCATATTTTCTCGGTCGACCAGCGCCTTTTCTCGTCGGTGGGGCAGGCAGGTCAAAAAGATTGTTGTTTGACCGAAGCCGCGACAGCATGTGGACCCGTTTTCCCAGTTCTTTTCGCAAAGGCTTGAAGAGTCCATTGTTGCCAAACCAGGAGTCGGTCACAACCATGATATCTGACTGGGGGAATTCCACGGCAACTCTACTGAGCATTTCAACGGCCTGGATATGCTTGCTTTGGAAGTCAATCTTCTTACCCTTGAAGGTCGGTTCTTTTTCTTTGATCTCTGCTTCCGGTAGATAATATCGCTGACTGAGGGGCAGGCAGGCCCAGCGTCCTTTGATCATTTTGAGAAGGCCGATGACGACAATATTCTGAGCCCAGGGATATTTTGATTGATTTTGCTTGGCTGCATGGTCAAACACCTTGGCACAGGCAAAAATCTTTTTCCCTATCTTGGGGTTGATATAATCGTCGAGGGCGACAATCAATCTTCCACCTGTTTCCGGATCAGGAATCATTTTCCAAAGCCTCGGCCAGAGCGTATCCCAAGGAAGCTTCGGAGAGGCCATAAAAGTGTAGTACCGTTTCTTGCCGATCTCGGTATAGCCGAACAGAGTACGGAGCACTCGCAACAGATTAGAGGTTCTGGATGAGGTAAATGGTATGATGATCGCGAGCAGGGTGTGGAGAAACCAGACGCTACGTTCCTTACCGTTGTCGGATGAGATAAATTCTTCTTTGAGTTCACTGAGCAGGGAGTGTAGTATGAGCATGCGAGGTTCCTCTGGTAATTTGTTTTTGGAGAATTACATTCTACCATAATTGGGCCTCGCGTTCACTATTAAATTACTGTTATTGTTGACATTATGCCAATTTCTGAGAAAAAATGTTTCGAATTTTACCAGTAATATCAACAACTTAGAATATCCAGTTTTTAACCAGCATCTTATTGTAATTATTAAACAATTTTAATGCCCCGCCGAAATGTTCTCGCCATCCTCCAGGCTGGCATATTTTAAAAATGGGAAACTTCAGTATAAAGATACGAGCTAAAAAAACTTTCCGGGGTTTCGTGTTTCTTGGCCAGGTAATAGGTGGGATAGAGGCGGCCGGTATTGGATTTTGGATCAACAAAGACAAATGTTTTCCCTTGAAGCTCGTCGACCATTTTTATCTGACTGTCTTGATGGACAATGATATTGGATTGATAAAACGGTTTCCCTTTTACCAGGGGAGCGACCAGTAATTCGACCCCAAATTTTTCGTTATCGATCACATAGGGCGAAGAACAGATGAACGCCAGATCGACCGAACCCTCTTCGAGCATGACGTCAATCTCGTCATAGGTGGTCCGGTGGACCATCTCTGCCGGAACTCCCAATCTGGCACCGAGATATTCGACGATTTGTTGGTAATATTTTACCGCGCTAACTGGCGTGATCATGCTGGCGACACCGGCTCGTATTGACGGCTGTGTCCCGCTGGCTGAGATAGCCGAAAAGACGATGAGTAGACAAAGGATGTAAGTCTTGAAACGCTTCATGGTGCCCCCGCGTAAGCAACAATTGGTAACGATCTATATTCTATTATTTTGCAATTTTCGCTCCACCAGCACATTTGATAGCTTCGGCTTAGATTTTGAATGAAAAAGATTTTACGATGTTTCGAAATTGTAACATATTTTCTGATCAATGTTTTCTTTTTCAGAGGTCTGTCAGCGGCATGTTCTGTAGTTTCACTTTAAAGTTACTGTCTGGATAGCTTTAAAACAAAGGGATCGATGCCATCTTAATTTCTCTATTTCATTGCTGTTCACGATGGCACAGTTATTGTAACCTGTATTCCTGTCTGTAGACAGAATTTCACCCATAACTCCGAGCCGAAAAACCTGGGTCCTTAAAGGATATGGTTTAAGGCCGATAGGGTATAGCAGGAAACTGCTATGCCTCCCTATTTTGGAAAGGAGATAGTATGTCTGACCTTATTATTCCTATTTGGGTTGCTGCCGTTATTTTTGGTACTATCGCATTTTTTTACTCTGCCGTTGGTTTAGGCGGTGGAAGCTCCTACACAGCTTTATTGGCCCTTCTTGGAGCCAGCACCCAGGCGATACCCGCCATCTCACTGTCGTTGAATATTTTAGTAACTACTCTCGGGACAATTATTTTCCTCTACAAAGGCCATGGCCGATTGCGGTTAATAGCTCCTTTTTTGTTCACATCGATTCCTATGGCATACTTAGGCGGCTTACTGGATATCCCTAAGACACTTTTCTATTTTCTTCTGTTCATGTCGCTAGGTATTGCAGCGTGGCGAATTTATATCCCTTCGAGTGGTACAACAATTTCTGCAAATAGAACTACTCAAATACCACTTGCGGTCATTTCCGGCGCAATACTAGGATTGCTTGCCGGCATCGTGGGAATTGGTGGGGGAATTTACCTCATCCCACTGATAATTATTCTTGGCTTAGGAACCGAGAAAGAGGCCGCTGCTTGCGGCGCAATTTTTGTCTGGGCGAACTCGGTTGCTGGTATTGCAGCACGCTTACAAAATGGTGGATTTAATCTAATAGATTACAGCCCATTACTTTTGACTGTCATAATTGGTGGTGGGCTAGGATCTCTTATGGGGTCTGGAAAACTTTCACCTCGTACGATGCAAAAAGTACTTGGTTCGATTCTCATAGTTGCAATGCTGTTTATGAACAAAAAAATTATGACTTTATACACGGTCTACTAATCCCTCTTAATAAGCTGATTTAATACGGAATATTCCTGGAGAAATAATATGATATCAGTAAATGAAGCACTTCGAATACTTCATGAGAATATACCCGCTCCCATAACAGAGTTGGTTGATCTCGCAGATGCACACGGCCGAAGGCTCAGTGACGACATCAAAGCACCAGAATCTTCACCACGTTATACAAATTCAGCAATGGATGGTTTCGCCGTTCGATGGATCGACTGCTCTAAGGCCAGTGTCGAACACCCAATTAGCTTGAGAGTGATCGGAGAAAGCCAGGCAGGCATTCCTTTCGCAAATTTAATTACTCCTCATTCTGCAATTCGAATTAGTACAGGTGCAATGTTGCCGGAAGGTGCTGATACAATTGTCCGAGTGGAAGACACAAAAGAAAATGGAGAACGTGTTGATATTTGTTCCATGAGGTCGCTAGGGCAGGACGTCAGATTTGAGGGAGAGGAATTCAAAAAGGGAAGCCTGCTGTTCTCGAAAGGAATTGTATTGGGAGCACGGGAACTTGCTCTTCTTGCTGCTGTGGGAGAATATATAATTCCCGTCTATGCTCTTCCTAAAGTAGCTTTACTTGTAACAGGAACAGAATTGGCACCTCCCGACGCAACTGATATTAAGTCTCATCAGATCAGAGATTCAAATTCAATTATGCTGGTAGCGGCTGCCCGTGAATCTGGTGCTTCTATCAGTTCTGTTACACACATAAAAGATAGTCTGGAGCAAACCATAGAGGCGGTTAAGGCTGTATCTATGGCTGGAAACAGAATTATCCTCTGCTCCGGCGGCGTATCTGTAGGCAAGCATGATCATGTGAAAGACGCCGCTTTAGCTGCGGGTTTTGAAGAACTTTTCTGGAAAATCCGCCAAAAACCAGGCAAACCTCTTTTTGTCTGTCGCCTGAGAGAGACTCTGCTTTTTGGCTTACCGGGGAATCCTGTTTCTGCATTTATGTGCTTTATAAATTATGTTCGTCCTGTTTTAGCAGAACTTCAGGGGGGCGAAGCCATGCAACAGTCTATCACTGCGAAAACGGACAACAGAATATCCAACAAAGGGAGTCGGACAAATTTTATTCGCGTCACTGTTTCAAACAAACCGAATGAACTTGCAGTCATTAAGGAAATGATCCAGCAGGGATCACACATGCTCAGTACCATTGTTCACGCCGACGGTTATATCGTTCTAGAACCGGGTCAGGTTCTAGAACCAGAGAGTCTCATCGAAGTGTTTTTGTTTTAAGGATACCAGGTTTAGACCGTTTAAGTTTTGGCTGTTTTCGTTGCCACGATGATGGCATCAGGCAGAGTTTGGAAAAACCATTTCCCAGAGCTGTGATCTTTGTTACGATGAAAGATGATGGCTAAACCTGGTGGTGCAAAGCACCTTTAAGCCTTGAAAATACATTTCCGCACTGTCCTTCTTTAGGGGGGTAGTGTGGCGCTGTACTATTGTGGTCGAAGCCTTCTTAATATTATATTTATAAGGAAAATGGTCCATACGTAAAGGAGCATTAGTTCCTTGGCCAATACATAATGATACACACACCCATAAGAGCAATAGCACCTCCTAAAACATCGAAGCGATCAGGGGAGATCTTATCGACTTTCCAACCCCACAAAATTGACAAAACAATAAAGACTCCTCCATACGCTGCATAAACACGACCGAAATGCGATGGTTGTAAAGTGGGAATGACTCCATACAGGACGAGAATGGTGGCTCCGAAAAGGCCATAATAGGCAGGTTTTCCCTCCCGTAGCCATAACCAGACAAGATATCCGCCTCCAATTTCAAAGAGGCCTGCCAAGACGAAGTAACCAACCGATTTGATAATTTCTAATGATTTCATCGGACGATATCCCGATCATTTTTTGATTGTAGTTCCCAACCACCTGTTTCGGAATAACCAACTAATTCCAATTCAGAAAACCCCGAAATACCATCGGAAACAACTATCAGATCCGCACTTTCCAACAGGGCAATAGCTCTTGGCTTAACAGGTCCATTCACAGATTTTACAACGATGGCCAGCGCAGGTTTCACAAATTGGCCAAGACTGTTCGATTCACAGACCACCAAAGCATTTTCAGGAACATGTTGTAAAAAATCTACAAATCCAGCCTGAATACTCGAGTCATCACTTCGTAGGTAAAAGACTCTTGTGGCCCCAGCTCTTAACATTCGAGACGTATCTTTTTCCGTTGTTAATCTTGTTTCTTCAAATAGATGTAGATTTGATTCGTCTTCAGAGTGCGTACCATGAAAGATTTCTTCATCGGGGAAAATAGCTGAGACTTTTAGAGCGTAGATAGGTAATTGAGAAGCAAATTTCTCAATAAGTGTACAGACGAATTCCGTTTTACCAACGTTCCTGCCAGTTCCACCAATAACAATAAGTTTTTTGTATTTAATCATTTACCTAACTTCACTGTGTGCTTGAGGTGTTGGTTTGTTGCAAATTACCGATTGGAGTAGATGTTTTTGTTAAGCTTGACCCAAAATGTAAAACCACATTACACAGAAGAACACAACCTATGAACACTCACAGGAAGGTTTTCTGGTTGTTATAGGTATTGTTACTGAAACAGTATGATACTTGAGGTTTTCTCTTCCCGCATATTTAATCTAGTCATTCTTGTGGTCGCCATGGAAAATTCTGAAAATCGTTGACAAAAACAAAGAGAGGGGTATATTAATCGTCAAATGGCGATATATGAATATGGGAGAAAACTTAATGAAGACATTTATTAGAGTAATGAAAGCCCTGTCTGACCCAAGCAGGGTACGGGTAGTGAAACTTCTTCAGACAAAAGAGCTTTGTGTCTGTGAGATCAAAGAGGTCTTGGGTCTGGCCCAATCTACAGTCTCCAAGCACATGAAAATTCTTGAGGATGCCGGCCTGGTGGAAAAAAACCGCCAGGGAACATGGATGATTTACAGTCTGGCTGAGGGCAGCGAGTCAGCGTATGCGGAAACAATGCTCACGAAGCTCAGCGATTGGCTGGAGAATGATAAGGAACTGGACAAGATGCGTAAAGCTTTGCCGGCTGCGGCTGTTCAGCGTAATTGTGCACCACAAAGTGAAAGGATAGACCAATGAAAGCAATTCAACCCGTTGAAGCTGATTGTGGCTGTGACTGCAAAAAAACAGCTGTTGACCAATCACCAACACCCCCTAAGAATAACATGGGTAAAGCCGTTGTTATAGGTCTGCTCGTTTTTGCTCTCTGGTATGTCGTTTACAAACAGCTCGAACCCTTTTCTTATTTCTTCGCCTACTCAGTGGTCGGCCTCGAAAAGGGAACGCATTTGGGGGCGGCAATACAGTTTTTTGTTTATGACACTCCAAAGGTAATGATGCTACTGACGCTCATTGTTTTTGTTATTGGCATGATTCGATCTTTTTTCACCCAGGAGCGTACCCGTAAATATCTGGCCGGAAAACGAGAGACTGCCGGCAACGTGATGGCTGCTCTACTTGGTATTGTCACGCCGTTCTGCTCTTGCTCTGCTGTACCGCTCTTTATTGGTTTTGTTCAGGCCGGTGTCCCTCTAGGCGTCACTTTCTCTTTTCTTATTGCAGCCCCGATGGTTAACGAAATTGCCGTGGTTTTGCTCTATGGCCTGCTTGGCTGGAAAGTCGCTGCCATCTACCTTGTCACAGGTCTCATGATCGCCATAATTTCCGGCTGGGTCATTGGTCGCTTCAAGCTGGAGCACTGGATTGAGGATTGGGTCCAGGCACTGCGGGCGGGTGAAGCGGTGGTCGTCGAAGAAAAACTGAACTGGGCTGACCGCATTGATCGTGGACGAGAAGCTGTACGTGATATCGTCGGCAAGGTATGGATCTATGTCGTTGCCGGCATTGGTGTGGGTGCAGCCATTCATGGCTTTGTACCTGAGGACTTTATGGCCTCCATCATGGGCAAGGATGCCTGGTGGTCAGTGCCTGCTGCTGTTGTAGTTGGTATTCCCATGTACTCCAATGCAGCGGGCATTGTCCCGGTGGTGGAAGCTCTCCTTGGCAAGGGTGCCGCACTTGGCACAGTACTGGCGTTTATGATGAGTGTTATCGCCCTGTCACTACCAGAGATGGTCATTCTTCGAAAGGTGCTCAAACCAAAATTGATAGCTGTCTTTATCGCAGTTGTCGGTTGCGGAATTTTATTCACTGGCTTTTTATTCAACCTGATAATTTGATTGAAGCTTATCTCTACACAACAAAATGAGGAATAATATGGAAATTAAAGTATGTGGACCAGGGTGCGTATCCTGTGAAAAAACAGAAAAAATTGTCAAGGCAGCCGTTGCAGCAAAAGGAGTAGAGGCCACAATCATTAAAGTCACAGATTTTCAGGAAATTGCTCAACTCGGCATCTTTTCCACCCCGGCGGTCGTTATTGATGGTCAGGTAAAATCCGTGGGTAATATCCCTAAACAGACTGACGTAGAAGGCTGGATTAGTTGAGTTTATTTTACATTCAGTGAACAAAAGTGAATTTCTAAGATACTTTTACCTGTAGGAGGCCGCGTGAAAATAGTGGCATATGTATCCATGGTTTTGCTCTGCTGCGTCACGCAAGCAAAAGCAACAACCATGTCTGATCTCTTTGCGGCCCTGAAAGATCAGGCAATAACAGAGTTGGACATTCTCCAGACCAGAGACGCCGAATTGGGTATTCAGTCGGTACACGATCGATTTTACCCTTTACTGACTGGTGTCTTGAGCTATGAGGAGTACAACTCTCCGACCAATTTACGACCTGTTACACCCACAGAGTCCGCACAACGGTTGGTAAACGGGAAACCACTTCCGTTTAGTGACACCATCGGCCGGTTCGGGGGCTCTCTCTCTCTGCCTATCTTTGTAAAAGAGTTGTTCTCTCTTGGCGATCAAGCAAAGAGCCTGGCCGACAGTTCTCGGGCAAAGAAAAGACTCAACCTGCTTGAACGTCAGGCCACGTTGGTAGCAGCCGATGCGCATCTGTTGCACATGAATTCGTTAACAAAAGCTCTGGAGTCGCGGAGGGCTTCCCTGAAAAAGACCTGGGACGACATCAGTCTCCAGGTCAAATCCGGCCGGCTTCCTGAAACTGAAAAAATCCAGATGGATGAGGCCATTAACCAGGTTGATATTACCTTCCTCCAGACCTTGCAACAGAAGAGTGATCTGCAAAACAACATTGAATCGCTCACAGGTATTTTTCTCGAAGAACCGGTCACATTACGCTTAAACAGCACTTTAGCCAAAGACGATCTCTTCCCGCTTAAACCATTGCAGAAAAATATCGAAGCCCGTGAGTTTGGCGTGCAGGCAGCAAAAGACAAACTTTATCCCAGCATCATTGGTACCGCCCAATGGTTTCATAATTACGGTGAAGGTTACAATACCGGCGAAAATGTTGATAACGAGTACGGTGGGTTTGCCCTGACCCTGCAGATGCCACTTTTTAACAAACCAGCTTACACAACAATTGAACGGGCAAATGTTGAATTGCGGCGGGAAAAGATGCGCTTTGCCAGGACCAAAATTGATTTGGAGGCAAAGGCCAGAAACCTGACGAAAACCCTGGACCTTCTAGGCAAGTCAAAGGAGTTGGCGCAAACCAGTATCAAACATGAACGTGAACTGCTTAAGGTGGCAAAGGTTGCCTACACCAGCAGGAGGATGAATCAGGAAGAATACCTGCGCTACGAGGATAAAGTACTATCGGCTGAGGCGAATTACTATTTGACCGAAGCACGCTGGTGGGAGACTTTTGCAACCCTGGCGGTGCTGTACGGCAACAATTTGGACGAGTTGATTCAATGAAGAAAATTATATGGATACTTATTGCCGTACTGCTGGTTGGTGGCGGAGTGATGTTGGTCAAAAAAAAGAAACAGGCCATGGCCAATATACCACCCATGACGTTGTATCATCAGATCGTTGAGGTAACGAAACCGCAAACAGAGGATATCCTTCTCACTCTGCCTGCCTTGGCAGAAATCCGCAGCGACCAGGATGTCGAACTATCCTCCAGACTTGCGTCGCGAATTACCAGCATGGTGACAAGTGGCGACAACGTCCAAAAAGGCCAGGTGGTCGTTACTTTGGATCACGAAGACTTGCTTGCAAAAAGAGAGGCCATAGTTCTGCAGATCGCCTCCCTTGAGGCAGAAATCTCCGCGCAACAAGTCGCCATTACCGCAGCCCTGGACAGCCATAAACGCACTAAGGCGCTGTTCGATGTCCACGGAGCTTCTGTTGAGCAATATGACACTGAAACAAGCAAAATAGCTTCTCTTCAGGCGGGTCTGAAGAGCCTGACTAGTAAAAAAGGTATGCTGAAACAAAATAGTAAAGAGGTCGACAATCTTCTCAGTTATGCGGTAATTGTTGCTCCCATAGATGGAATGGTAAGTGCTACCTCAGCCAATGTTGGCGTCATTGCTATGCCCGGTAAACCTTTACTTTCGATCCAGGCGGACAGCGGCAAGTATCTGCTCCTCCGTTCCGCCGGAGATATTCGGCCTACAGAAGTTATTTTCGAGGGCCAACGTCATCCATTAGTGCCATTGAATCACACGTTTAAAGGTTTGGATGAGTATCGGGCCGATGTTGAAACCAAAAGTACTACCGGTGAACGGTTACCGGCACGAATGGTCATCTACCATGGAAGTGGTACGATGATCCCCATGTCAGCACTCTTGCAAAAAGAGGGTCAGAGTTTGTGTTTTGTTCCTGAAGGAGAAAAGGCCCGTCCGGTTCCGGTCAAGGTCATCGCCGGAGGTACCGAAGGCATGGTTGTTGAAGGTTTGCAGGCCAGCCAAGTTATTGTTGCCAAGCCGGATATCCTGCTCAAATTGCTGGCGGGAACTCCGATTACTGTTAAGTAATAACTTCATCTATTCTTTCTTTTCTCTTGGATAAAACTATGTTTAGTTTTTTTTATAAGCGGCCACACCTGTTGTTTTCCATCATTGCTCTGTTCTTTGTCTTAGGGGTTATTGGCCTTATCACCATGCCAAAGAACCTCTTTCCCGATGCAGATCGGCCCCAGGTTATTGTCATTACTCAGGTACCGGGATCAACGGCAGAGGTGGCGGCAAGCACAGTCTCCAAACCCATAGAAAATGAAATTGCCCGCTTAAGTGAAGTTCGCGAGATAAGCTCAGTCAACGTCGCCAACTTTTCTATTGTAAAAGCAGAGTTCGAATACACTAAAGGACTGAACGCGGCGGCTGTGGATGTGGCCAATGCCCTGTCCATCGCCCGGGCAAACCTTCCCGCCAGCGCCAATCCGGCTATTTATACTGCAGGCTCGTTTACCCTGCCGGTCGAGGTGGTGGCCTTAAGCCCCAAGAGCGATCTGATCAGCCTTGGCGATATTCGCAAGATTGCCGATTCTTTTATCAAACCGGCTTTGCTGTCCAATCCCGGCATAGGCAATGTTGAGGTCTTCGGCGGTCATCAGAGTGCCCTCGTTATCGAGATTGACCCCTTGCGTCTGCTGCGTTATGGACTCACTGTCGACACCTTGGCAAATACCATAATGGCAGCAAATCGGGACATCCCACTGGGCTTTGTCAAGGGTCCTGATGGATTTTTTACCCTGACCTATTACGGTGAGCAGACCAGTGTGGCGGCCCTGTCAAGATTGAGAGTATCTGCCAACCTCAGACTCGGCGATGTGGCCGATATCCAGTGGTCTACCCAGAAACGATTTTCCGGATATATAGGGAACGGTAAAGGAGCTATAGCCCTGGCCATCCAGCGGTCACCCGGCGGCTCCGTACTCAGTGTGAGCAACGCGGCCCGTGAAGAAATAGACAAACTCAAAAACCAGTACCCCAATATTGACTTCCAGATCGCAGACACCCAGCGTAACTTGATCGAGACAGCCAATGACAATATGCTGGAGGCCCTGCGTGATGCCATAATTTACACCTTGCTGGTGCTACTCTTTTTTCTGGGAAATTTCCGGGCCATTCTTGCTGCAGGCCTCTCCATTCCGCTGGTCTTTTTTTCCACTATGGCGGTGATATATCTGTTGGGCGGTGAGCTGAACATTGTTGTCTATACGGCTATCATTCTGGCTCTTGGTCTGCTGGTTGATGATGCAGTGGTTGTATTGGAAAACATCGAACGTCACCTTGGTGAAATGCATGAAGATCTGGAGACCGCCATCGAAGAGGGAACCAAGGAAGTTATTGCACCCATCTTTGCCGGTACCGTGGCCACTATTGCAGTAATGTTCCCCCTTATGTTTGTCGGCGACTTTCCCGAGCATATTTTCAGGCCTCTGATTGAAACCTTGATCATTGCCTTGCTGGTCTCCTATTTCCTGTCTATCACCTTCATCCCCAAGCTATCGGTCTATCTATACCGAAAGGGTATAAAAAAGAATAGGGTGGAACTCTTTTTCGAATCCCTCTATGAAAACACAGTAGGACGGCTGATTGCGCCCTATGAGAGCGTGCTCCATTTTTCCAACGGCCGCTTTTCCAAGTTGAGAAAGGTCGTCTTGACCCTGGGGGTACTTGCGATTCTGGTGCTGAGTCTGAAAAATGTCATGCCGATCATTGGCAAAGATGTGATGCCGCCTATGGACACCGGGATCATCAAGGTTCATGTGGCCTTTTCTGCCAATGACACTGTTGAAAGCGCCGAAAAGCGGATGGCACCTTTTCTTATCTGGCTGCACAGCCAGAAAGAGGTAGTGATGAGCTCAGTGGCTTTTGGTGGTGAGGCCGGAGTCCTGTCACTGGGGAGCGGTAACCTGCCTGCCGAAACGACCTTTACGGTCAACTGCGTCAACCGCTTTGAGCGAACAAAAACTCTTTGGCAGATCGAAGAAGAGATTCGTGACCAACTCAACACGATGCCGGGTGTCAAGAGTGTTGATGTCTACGACTTTGGTGCAACACCCATGTCTTCGATCAAGGCACCGCTCAATGTGCGATTAAGGGCTCCGGATTACCGGGATCTGCCTGAAATGGGGCATGAGATTGCTGAAGCACTTGGTGGAATAAAAGGCCTTACCAGTATGTCCCTCTCCTGGGACCAGGATTTTAATGAGGCCGAGGTGATTATCGATACCAATAAAGCACTCAGCTATGGCTTGACCCCATTTGCCATCGCAGCCCAGATCCCCATCAAAGGACAGGTTGTCTCTCTTCTTGGTAATTTTGCCACCATGAATACCCAGCCGGTCAGACTCTATCTCAAGGGTGAATTCAATGCCAACCTGCAGAGCCTCCGCCTGCTCCCCATTCAGACGACTGACGGCATTAGTGTTCCCTTAGAGGCGGTGGCCGATATCCATCAACGTCTGACTGCAGCAAAAATTGAAAGGGACCGAATGCTCTATAGTCTCGATGTCAGCGGCTATCGCAACATGCGCCCCATCACCCATATTACCTCTGACGCCGACGCAATTCTTCAGGGCATCAACACCAGCGGGGTGATGGTCAGCCAGGAAGGAGATATAGCCCAGCTCAACGACTCATTTAAACGAATGATCAAGGCTATTGGTACCGGTATTATCATCTTGCTCATGGCGCTCATTGCTATTTACCGTTCGGTGCGTTTATCACTGGTCATGGTCGTGGTCTTGCCGCTCTCCATGATTGGTGCTTCCTGGGGAATGATGCTCTTTGGCAAGCCAAGCTGCATGCCGTCTATGGTGGGTATATTGTTGCTCTTTGGTATCATTATTAAAAACTCCATTTTGCTGATCGATTTTTATCAGCATTACCGCAAGAAAGAGAGTGCCTTTGAATCTGCTCTCGAATCAGTACGTGTTCGCTTTAGACCCGTTATGATGACTGCCTTCGGCACTATTGCTGGGATGATTCCCATAGCCCTGGAACAGGCAGTTGGTCTGGAACGTCTTTCACCACTGGCCGACGTTGCCGTCGGTGGCCTGATTGTCGGAACCTTGCTTACGCTTATCTATGTACCGATGTTTGCCTACAGTTTTGATGGTGACAAAGATCTGCAGGAGACAATCAATGCACCAGAGCCCGCGCCAACATCATGAGTTTGATACCATCCGGCTGACCATGACATTGGGTAATTTCTACCTAGTTTAGACACACTAATTAGGTAAAATTTACCCACTTGCTGTGTTGGTTTCATTTGGTCAAATGCGCCAATAACCAACAAAGTAACGTTCTAAGGGGAAAAATTAGATTTATAAAAACCTGGCGTTTTTTTTGCTAGACCAGTCGCGGGTATACATACATCAATTCAGTTAAACCAAACGATTACTTATTGGAATGTATAATGGTTAGAAGGTTCTGTGACTTAACAAGATTTTTCATCACAACGGTGATCGTTACTATGCTTTTGTCGGGTTGTGTCTTCATGCACCCAACTGATCCATACCTCCCAGTTTTGCCAACCTTACTTCCTGACAATCCACCCGCGGCTTCCATGAGGTATCCATCCGAAAAGACTTCGATTGAAGGTCCCCTGACCTTAGAGCAATCTATTCAGATCGCGCTGGCCAACAACCCCGAGATTGCCGCAACAAAATGGGATGTGTCTTTGGCCGGTGCAAAACTCGCGACTCAACAGGCGAATAGATGGCCTACTCTCAGTTTTGAAGGTGGTTATCAACATAATCTAGATGCCCAACGATTGATTCCAGCACGTTACAACGGAGAACCAGGAATTTTCGATGAAGATGTGTCTCGGGGCGATATGGTCATCGATTTACCTTTATTTACCGGAGGGCGAATTTCTAATACAATCTCTGCTTCAGAATTCATCAAAAGGGCTCAAGAGAAAACGTTAGCGTACACTCGTGAGCAGCTGGTTTTTAATGTGTCCAACATGTTTTATTTGATGCTTGGTCAGCTGGAGGTAATTCGATCTCTGGAATTTTCAACTAACACCATGAAAGAGCACCGGAAACAGGTTTTAGCTCTGCTAGAGGTCCAAAAAGCAGCTAAAGTAGATCTACTACGTACTGAAGTCAGGCTCGCTGACCTCCAGCAAAACCTGGTGAAAGAACGTAATCTATTCGCCATACAAAAGCGTTTTTTGGCAAATCTGCTGGGAATGGATGGTCCTTCTGATTCTTTGTCCATTGAAGGAACGTTACAAGTTACCCCTCCTCCCATCAAGCCGGTAAGAGACCTCATTTCAGTTGCAAAAAATAAACGTAACGATTTTCTCGCAGCCAAAGCTCGTTTGGAAGCTCAGGCTAAGATGGTCGATGTAGCTTCGGCTGGCTATTGGCCAACAATTGCCTTGCATGGAGGTTATGGTGCTCGTCTCGCTGGATCTGGTGAGAGTGATGACACAGGTCTCATTGGCCTTACCATGTCTGTACCACTTTTTGAAGGAGGGAGAACCAAGGGTCAAGTCAACCAGGAACTTGCCAGCCTTGGAGCTGCACAAGAACGCTTGCGTAAACTCGAACTGCAAATCCGTCAGGAAGTGGAAATAGCCGTACTCGACATCCAATCCAGCAATGAGCGTATTACTGCGACCCGACAAGCCATTGATCAAGCCAAGGAAAGTTTGCGTATTGAACGGATGAAATATGATTTGGCCAGCGGTTCTATGACAGATGTCTTGGATGCACAGTCTGCTTTGCTGCAATCAGAAACTAATTATGCTCGTGCCTTGGCCGACTTGCACATTGCAATGGAACGCCTCAGGTTGGCTTCTGGAGAGAATTCGTAATGAAAAAAATTATGTGGTTCACATCGTCCTGTTTGTTGTTGACTCTTATCGTTTTCTATACTGTGCAGTTGTACGGATCAGATGAAGCAGCTAAGAAAACTAAAAGTAGTCAAGAGGACAGAACCAGCGACAAAGAAAAGAATAAAAAACAGTTACCTTCGGTTGGAATTGAAACTATTCAAGTGGCGTCTCTCTCCAAAACCATTGATCTGACCGGCTCGGTAGTACCGACGCGTACGGCCAAGATAGCCTCGCCAGGTGAGGGTCCGGTAAAAGCGTGCGTAACACTCAAATGCATGGTTCGCGAAGGAGACCTGGTAAAAAAAGGACAAATCCTGCTGGAAATCGGTAGAAACAAAACTGCGCAGTCTCAGCTTTCAGCTTCCAGGCAAGCACTTAAGGAACAAGAATTAGAGCTACAACGAGTAGAAAAACTTGTACAGGCCGGTGCCATTCCAGGGTCCGAACTCGACACTGCCCGCTCAAAATGTGAAAATGCCCGGGCGCAGCTCGCTAAAGCCACGGAAAGTAGTGACGATTATTCTGTCTCTGCGCCATGGCAAGGTATCGTGGCCAAGGTCCATGTTACTGAAGGTGATTATGTGGCTCCGCGTACCCCCCTCATTGAAATATTCGATCCCAATAGCCTGGTGATCCAGTTTGCCGTTCCTGAAGCCAGGTCAACCAATGTGCGTAATGACATGCCGATCAGAGTGCATCTCGATGCCCATCCCGGTATGACATTTCAGGGAAAGATCAACCGGATTTACCCTCAACTCGATCTCCGCACGCGCACTCGTCTTGTAGAAGCAACCCTTAGCGATAAAATAGATCTGCTCCCTGGTATGTTTGCCCGTATTGAAGTGCTTTTGGAGCAAGTCCCAGAAGCGTTGACAGTGGCCACCGAAGCAGTACTGGTTAATCCCAAAGGGGAACAGGTGGCCTTTGTGCTTCAGGGCGAAAAAGTTGTGCGACGCAAGATTCAAACCGGAATCGAAGAGGCCGGTCGTGTGCAGATCATCGCCGGCATCCACCCTGGGGAGCAGGTGGTCATAGCAGGTAATGAAAAAATTAAAGATGGTGACCAGGTCCGGCTGCGCAAAGGTGCCCAGTTATGAAAGTCACTACCAGTGCGGTCAAACGCCGTGTAGCGACCAGTGTCATTGTTATCGCCCTGACCGTGATCGGGGTTTACGGGTTGTTAAACCTGCCGGTAAATTTCCTGCCCGATATGACCTATCCCATGATCAAGGTCCATGTCTGGTGGCGCGGAGCCACGCCAGTCGAGATTGAAACCAACCTGGCCGACCCAATCGAACGACAAATGGCCACGGTGGACGGACTTGACTACCTTGAATCTTCGTCTATCGAAGGCATGTATACGCTCATGGTCAACTTTAAATATGGCGTAAATATCGACGTTGCCTACCAGGATTCCCTGGCCGCAATGGCCCGTGTTGCCAGACAACTGCCGAAAGATATCGAACCACCGATCGTGATAAAATCCGACCCTTCGCAACTTCCCGTAGTGCAGCTTACGGTTCGCTCTGAGCGGTGGGACCTGGTCCAGCTTCGCACTTGGGCGGACAATTGGCTGCAGGATCAATTGCTGGCAATTCCTGGAGTTGCTGGGACAGAGGTAGTCGGTGGATTGAAGAGGGAAATTCGCGTGCACCTGGACCCATTGGCCATGGAAAAGTACGCCCTCTCTTTGCCAGCAGTGATAAAACGATTGCAAGAGGAAAATCTGGAGCAATTCGGGGGTCGAGTGACTGCTGGCCCACGGGAAATCATCGCCCGAACCATGGGTGAATTCCGTTCACTGGCTGAGATCCGTTCCATTGTCCTGGCCAGAAAAGATGAGGCCAAAATAACCTTAGCCGACATTGCCGAAGTGAAAGACGCTCATGAGGAGGCCCGGGTTATCACCCGTCTGGACGGCCAACCGGCTGTCAAGCTGAGTGTCCTCAAACAGGCTGACGCCAACACCGTTGAGGTAGCCCAAGCAGTCAATAAAAAGATAGGTGAGCTGCAGTCGGCGCTTCCCGGCGGTATCACACTTGGCATGGTCGAAAACCAGGCGAATTATATTTTGCCTGCCTTGAAAGGGGTGCGCAACGCGGCATTTGAAGCCGCCATTCTTGTCTTCATCGTCATATACCTCTTTTTAGGCAGCTGGCGTCAGGTAGTAGTTATGCTACTCGCTTTACCCATTACGTTGTTGCTCAATTTTTCCCTGATGAAACTTGCCGGATTTTCGCTGAACATCTTTTCCCTGGGGGGACTGGTCATCGCCATTGGATTGGTGCTCGACAATTCCATCGTGGTCATCGAAAATATCACGCGTTTACGCAATGAAACCCCTGATGCTTGTCCAGATGATTTGGTAGTCAAAGGTACCTCGCAGGTCGGGTCTGCAATTTTTGCAGCGACACTCGCTTTTATCTCCATCTTCCTGCCTTTCCTCTTGGTCCCTGGCTTGACTAGTCTCTTATTTAAGGAGTTGGTTCTTGTTATCACCGGTATTGTCTGCATCAGCTTAGCAGTTGCCGTTACCTTCACTCCAATGCTAATGGCTTTTCTGTTCTCAGGCCACAATGGGTTGCCTGTACGTAAAAGCCGTTTTGAGGTGTTTTTTGAATGGATCACCCGCAGATACGGCAATCTGCTTTCTTTCACTCTGCGAGCTCGCTGGGGGATTATTTCTGTCTTTTTAACAATTCTGATTGGTGCAGTAGTTCTTGTCCCCAAATTGGGAAGCGAATTTTTACCAAAGATGGATGATGGGCGTATCATGATAAAGGTAAAACTGCCTACCGGAGCCGCGGTAAGTGAAACAGACCGAGTGTTACGCCAGATTGAATCAAAGTTGACGGGTGATCCACTTATCGAAAGTGCCTTCACCCTGGCAGGAGGCATGGTGTGGGGACTTTACACCTTTGAAATAGCCAATGAAGGAGAAATCACAATTCAACTCGTGCCTCGCCAGGCTCGCAAGCTGAGCACCAAAGCGTATATCCAACATTTGCGGCCGGTGGTGGCTAAAATTGCGGTTCCCGGCGGCAAGGTCATGGTAATGCAGGCCAAAGTCAAGGGGCTGAAAAAGCTAGGAACTGCAGATATCGAGGTGAAAATCAAGGGCCAGGAGATGGGCAAGCTCTTTGCGCTCGCCAAGACAACAGCCGAAACCATGAAGGAGCTTAAACAGTTTACTAATGTCTATGTGTCCATGGATATGACCAAACCGGAATACCAGATCCGAATAGATAGGACACGGGCAGCCGAACTAGGGGTCTCCGTCGCAGATGTGGCCGTCACTGTTCGGTCTCTGCTCAGCGGTGCTGTGGTCACCCGTTACCGGGAAGGTGACGAATTTTACAATATCCGGGTGATGATCCCGGAAGAACGGATCAACTCTCGCAGGGACATCGAGAATCTGGTTCTCAATAGCGTTCAGGGCGGATCTTTACGACTAAGCGATGTGGCCGAAGTGACCCAGGCCGTAGGACCAGTCGAAATAGTCCGGGAAGATCAGATTAAAGAGGTGATCGTTCGGGGTGACGCAGTCGGAGTCAGCGTGGGCGAAGCCATGACAACACTCAAAGCGGCGATGAATCAGTTATCTGTACCGACAGGCTATCAGATATCATATGGTGGACAGGCCCAGATGATGTCAGAAATGAAACACTCTATCCTGATGATTCTGGGCTTTGCCCTGTTTTTTGCTTTTGTTGTTCTTGCCGTACAGTTTAACAGCCTCAAACTTCCAATCTTGATTCTGGGCAGTGTTCCCTTTTGCATCGCGGGTATGGTTTACGCTCTTTATGTCGCTCATATCCCCATGGGGGCAACAGTTCTCATTGGACTGTTGGTGGTGGTAGCATCCACGGTCAACGAAGGAGTGCTGCTGGTCACCGTTGTTGAAGAGTTACGTAATCAAAAACAATACTCAGTCTTCGACGCCTTGGTTCAGGGAGCCAAGATTCGTCTACGGCCAAGGGTAATGATCGCCGCAGCCGTCGTCGCTGGTTTTATTCCACTTGCTTTGAACCTGGAGGAGGGCGGTGATATGCTTCAGCCCATGGCTGTCGGAGCTATCGGTGGCTTGTCACTTGGGCTGTTCGTAGCACTTTTTTTACTGCCGTGTATTTACCTTGTTTTTTCAACAGAACCCAAAGAATTGGCACAGAAAAACACAAGCGTCTTGGGAAACAATTATGAATATAAAAACTGACGAAAAGGCCCATTTGCCCGATGAAGTATGTATGCGGATGGCAGCTCAGATTGAGCAACAATTGCTGCCGCAGGGTTCACCACACCTTGAAGGGGCAGAAATTTCTGGGTGGACACTGTACTCACATTCGCTGGGTGGCGACTTCTTTGATTATCACGATTTCCAAGGTGTTTGTTGCAAGTCGACATCGAGAATGAATGTAGTTGTCGGAGATGCCTGTGGGCATGGGCTCTGTTCGGCTCTGCTGATGACCTCTACGCGTTCTTTACTACGAGCAAGGGCTATGCATGCGGGTCAAATATCTCAGGTGGTCACTGACGTCAATGTTCTGCTACACATGGACATCAAGGAGAGTGGCCATTTTATTACTCTTTTTTATATGTCAATTTACGGCTCTGAAAAGAGAATCGAGTGGGTTCGAGCCGGTCATCCACCGGCTTTACTCTATGACCCTGTCAAAGACGAATTTATTTCTTTATATGGTGAAGGCGTGACACTGGGCGTAGATCCCGAATATGTGTACCAGAGCAACAGCCGAACAAATCTTCCGGATGGAGCTATTGTCCTCATCGGTTCTGATGGCCTGTGGGAAATGGAATCTGGCGCTGATGAAAGTTCCTGCAAAAAAGTGCTCACCGATTTGGTAAGGAAACATAGAGCAGGTACAGCTGAAGTAATTAGCCAGGTAATAAAAAAACAGGTTGAATTATGGTGTTGCAATCAAGCGGCACAGGACGATGTTAGCTTAGTGGTGGTAAAATTCGAAAACGAGTAAAAGCACGATAGTGAAAAGATGCCCACTAGTTAGCACTCACTGAGTAAAAAGCTAAGATTCATTTTGATGTAAAGAAGAATTATCTTGATATTTTTATTTGGCGGTTTTACCATATGTCCAACCTTGGATTGGACTATGGAAGGAAAACAAAAAGCAATAATAGAAGCCAAAGCGAATGTTTTAAAAGCACTGGGTCACCCCACCCGGCTCTGGATGGCGGAACAGCTAGAGCATGGAGAAAAGTGTGTTTGCGAACTGGCAGAGTTCATTGATGCCGATATCTCTACTATATCAAAGCATCTTTCTGTCCTTAAGCAGGCCGGGGTTGTTGCCGATGAAAAGCGCGGCAAACAGGTCTATTACAAACTGAAGGTTCCATGTATTCTGAAATACATGTCTTGTGTTGAAGCCGTAATAAAAGCCCAGGCAGAAGAACAAGCAGAATTGCTATAATTTTTTTTGCATTTTCATTTGGTTAAATTGCCAAATGACAAACGGTGCGAGGTGAAGCATGAACTGGAAAACTGAGTGGAAATACCTTGTCTTGATCGTTGCAATATTTATAGGCTGTTTTTATCTGCCTGTGGGCACTGAGCGCTTCGATCTTGCCGTATTAGAAGCCTTTCATCTGGTCAAGTGGTATGCCCGTGAGCATGTCCTGCTCTGTCTGGTACCAGCCTTTTTTATTGCCGGTGCGGTCGGTGTTTTTGTCAGCCAGAACGCAGTGATGAAATATCTTGGCGCAGGAGCCAATAAGTTCCTTGCCTATGGGGTGGCGTCTGTCTCCGGTACAATTCTCGCTGTCTGCTCTTGTACCATCCTGCCTCTCTTTTCCGGAATTTACAAGATGGGTGCAGGCCTTGGTCCAGCCACCGCCTTTCTATATTCCGGACCGGCAATCAATGTTCTGGCAATAATTCTAACCGCTCGAATTCTCGGGCCGCAACTAGGTATAGCCAGAGCCGTCGGCGCAGTACTTTTCAGTGTGGTGATCGGTGTATTAATGGGGTTCTTTTTTCGTAAAGAAGAAAAAGCAAAACTTGCCATCCAAATGGCAATGCCGGAAGAGCAGGTTTCTCGTCCCCTCTGGCAAACCAGCCTATATTTTGCAGGAATGGTCGGTATCCTGGTTTTTGCCAACTGGGGTAAACCAGCTGACGCCACTGGTGCCTGGGCAATGATCTACAACTCAAAATGGCTTATAACTGCTGCTCTGTCTGCGGCCTTTGGCCTGATGCTCGTATTTTGGTTCAATATGCGTTTATGGAAGGTTGCGCTGGTCGCCCTTCCGGTGACGCTTCTGGCTTTGGCCTTTTCTGACCAACCGCTTATCGCCTTCACTGTAGGTTTTATCGGCCTGTCCATTATTACCAGTACAGACGAGGGTGAAAACAGAGAATGGTTTTCATCTTCCTGGACTTTTGCCAAGCAGATTTTACCGCTATTGTTGTTCGGGGTATTAATTGCCGGTGTTTTGCTCGGTCGGGTGGGGCATGAAGGTTTAATTCCATCTGAATGGGTGGTCCTGGCTGTTGGTGGAAATTCTATTTTTTCCAACTTTTTTGCATCCTTTGCCGGAGCCTTCATGTATTTTGCCACCTTGACGGAGGTACCAATACTGCAAGGTCTTATCGCAAGCGGCATGGGAAAAGGGCCGGCGCTGGCACTACTGCTGGCGGGTCCAGCTCTTAGCCTGCCCAACATGCTGGTCATTAATTCCGTTCTGGGGGTAAAAAAGACGGTTGTTTTTGTCAGCCTGGTTATCGTCATGGCGACGATAAGCGGAATTCTTTTTGGCATATTTGTCAGATAATTTTTTTTTGGGAGAAAACTATGAAAATTCAGATCCTTGGACCAGGATGTGCAAAATGTAAACAACTCGCCGAAACAGCTGCACAAGCAGCTGATGAACTCGGTATTGAGTACGAACTGGAAAAGATATCCGATCTCGATAAAATAATGTCATTTGGCGTTATGATGACTCCGGGACTGGTTATCAATGGTGAAGTTAAAAGTGTTGGAAAGGTGCCTTCCTTGGCTGACATTAAGAGTATGTTGAAATAATTTTAAGAAAGGAGAATGCAGATGAGTTCAACACCAACAAGCTGTGGATGTTCCTGTAGTACTGGACCCAATTTGATTTTTTCCTGTTCAGGAGCCGCTGATGTGGGTGAGCTTGCTGACCGAGCCGCACGAAAACTGACCAAAAATGGGATCGGCAAAATGTTTTGCCTTGCTGGCATCGGTGGCCAGGTCAGTGGTATAGTCAAGACCACGGAGGCGGCTTCATCTATCCTCGCAATCGATGGATGTGCACTGGAATGTGCGAAAAAATCACTGGAGATAGCCGGGTTTACCAAAATAAACCACATCATACTCAGTGATCATGGCTTTGAGAAAGGAAGTACCGAAGTTACACCGGAATCTATCGAGAACGTGATTGATCAGGCTAAGAAATATTTATAAAAAGGTGCTTAACGTGAATAGCTTTCTAAAGAAAAATCAGATTAAGACGTTTGTTTTATTCGTATCAATTGTGTTCTTAGCCACAATCGCATCTGCGGCGACAGAACAAGGGGCCCAGATACCTGTTCCAGGGATGGTGACCATGGTAGATTTGGGAGCCAAGAAATGCGTCCCCTGCAAAATGATGGCACCGATCATGGAAGAGCTGGAAAAAGAATACCAAGATCGAGCAGCGATCATCTTCATCGATGTCTGGGTGAATCCTGATGCCGGCAAGAAGTTTGGTATAAGAGCCATACCCACACAAATATTTTACGATGCTGAAGGTAAAGAGGTGCTCAGGCATGAAGGATTTTTCGACAAAGCAGGCATAGTTGCTGAATTGCAGAAACTTGGAGTTAAATAGTCTATGGATCAGTTCTTTCTAACAATAAATTCCTGGATGGGCCAAGGTCTCCTGTTGGGGGGCCTTGGCTGTTTCTTATGGGGCATGGTGAGTGTTCTGTTCAGTCCATGTCATCTCGCTTCGATACCTCTTCTTGTGAGTTATGTTGCCGGCCAGAATCAGATAGTGGAAGGCCGTAAAGCTGTCCACTACGCAGTCCTTTTTACGCTTGGCCTTTTTATCACAATAGCCACAATTGGAATTGTATGCACCTTACTTGGCAGAATGCTTGGTGATGTAGGACCGTATATGAGCATTGCCGTAGGGGCAATTCTCGTTTGGGTGTCACTTGATTTTTTAGGTGTAGCCAAATGTTCAATGTCTAATGGTCTTATGGCTAAAATACAGGTGAAAGGGATGTTAGGAGCATTCGTTCTTGGATTGGCCTATGGAGTTCTTTCCGGTTCGTGCACTTTTGGCTTTATCGCTCCTATTCTTGCCATCATTACAGTCCAAAATAAAATAATTACAGGGATTGCATTTATTGTCTTGTTCGGAATAGGTCACTGCATTCCCATTGCCTTGGCTGGAAGCTCAACGGCCATGGTGAAAAGATTTTTAGCAAACAGTACATGGAACAGAGGCAGTAATATTTTCCGTAAACTCGCGGGTGTTTGCATCGGAATACTAGGTCTCTACTTTGTTAGCCTGCCTATAATGAACAATATTTAACAAAAACGACATCGATCGGTAGGAGGGCATGATTATGACGTTAACTTTCTCAGATGCAGAGATAATGAAAATGAAGGGAATAATTCTGGATGTTGACCATGATGAAGCGATCAAGTTTATCAAAGAAATAGTCAAGCGCCTAGAACAACAGAAAAACGCGGGAATGAAATCGCATTTGGATACTTAGAACAGTACGAATGGAACCATTTAATGATGCTTGTCCTTTTTTACCTACTGAATGGATAAAAATTTAATAAAAAAATTATTTGAAAAGGTTACAGACTAATGCAAAAAATTGTTTTGATTTTACTTGCTCTTACTCTTGCTTCAACTACAAATCTTTATGCGGATGATCAGGTCCTTGAGAATTACATATCTAATTTCGATTATGCAGCTAGAAAAGACATGAAAATGGATAGTAAGGGGCTCATAAAACTACTGAGAGAAGGAAAGGCTCAGTTAATTGATATTAGATTTCCAGAAGAATATGCAGCATGGACGGTCGGTCCATCAAAAAGTATTCCCTTGAACGAACTTCCAACCAGACTCGGTGAGATTGATACAAGCAAAATCGTTGTCACCGCCTGCCCCCACAAAGATCGAGCTGCTGTTGCCATGGTTTATCTCCGTTCTAAAGGCATCAAAGCAAAATACCTCACCGATGGACTTCTTGGACTCGCTGAAAATCTTCGCGGAGATAATGCAAAATCATTTATTGATGACCTAAAATTATTGAAGCAATGATGACTGAAAATCAGTGATAAGTTGTTGATACACATCAATCTTCCGGACTTTGAACCGGCGATAATTATATGAATGAGAAATATCAGCCGATAAAACAGGCGTTATGGCAAATTCCCTTGCTTATATGTCTGTCTATTTTGACTTCCTTGATCTCTAACGACTGGCGTAGCGATGCCTTTCCCCTTATTGGGGATTGGTCTATGACTGCAAAGCTTAGTGTAGCTGGCGAAGAGAGTCTTGTGATCCCCCTTGATAAAGCAGAGCAGCTGTTTCACAAAAAAACGACCATATATATCGATGCCCGATCAAAAACAGAATATGCAAACGGCCATATACTTGGTGCCCTGAGTCTTTCTTGGCAGGATGTTGATCGAGATTACGCTGAAACCGCCGGTCTTCTTGACGCCTCTGAAAACATTGTCACCTATTGCGATGGAGAAGCTTGTGATCTGAGTCATGACCTCGCTCTGTTTCTCAAAGAAATGGGTTATCAAAACGTTCAGGTTCTGGTTAACGGATGGACTGAATGGAATAATGCCGGGTTGCCGACGCAGAAAGAAAACTGAACAAATGGACGATAAAGATATCATAAAAGATTCGGTTAAAAAACTGAGGCAATACGGCAAGTTTGAGTGGCTGTTGCTTCTCTTGCGCATGGCGTTAGGCTCGATGTTTGTCTACGCCAGCTATGATAAAATCCTTCACCCGCAGGCTTTTTCACTGGCTGTATATAATTATCAGATTCTGCCGGATGTGCTCATTAACCTGACGGCCTTGATCCTGCCATGGCTTGAGCTGATTATCGGCCTATGTCTGATGAGTGGTGCATGCTTACCGGGTGCAACAGCTTTAAGCTCAGGCTTGCTGAGTCTATTTCTTGGAGTGTTGGTGTTCAACCTGTTGCGAGGTCTTGATATCCACTGCGGCTGTTTTTCTACCGAGGCTGTTGGCAAGCCTGCAGGGGGTTGGACTATCTTGCGCGATATCGGGTTTCTTGCCGTTTCATTTTGCCTAACAGTGTTGGTATTATTTCCTGAGCGGTGTCGAAAAACTATCCCTCGACCAGAATAATGATCATGGAATTATCCATAACTTAAAAACAATAGAGATCAATATGTTACGAATATTACTATTAATGACTTACCTTTGCATGTCACCTGTTTTCGTTTCTGCCGACACCGCCGTCAGTAAAATTGGACCAAAAGGATATCTCCCTCAAGACGTTTTTGAATTTGAGTCGGTGCTTGAAGGCACTCCAGTGGTTCACGACTTCATCCTTTATAACAAAGGGGATGAACCGTTGCAAATTCTTAAGGTTAAGTCTGGCTGAGGTTGCACGGCTGCGACAAGCACGCGGCTCATCCCTCCCGGGGAGGAGGGGAATATATCGGTCAGGTTTAATACCAAAAGATACGGAGGACGAAAAAAAACGGAGTCTGTAAGTATCTATACTAACGATCCTGGGCACCCTCAGTACAGGGTGGTTCTAACTGGTAAGATAGAAAAATTTGCAGAAATCGAACCCAGGCAGGTCCGCTTGGAGGGATCAGCAGGGGCACCGTTGCACGTTGAAGTTACAATCTATCCAAACAAGAAACACCCTTTCAATATATTGCGAGTAAAGACTCAACAGAGCAACTTGATCCGTAGCGAACTCATCGAACCCTGTGACACTGCAACTGGTCGCTGCGTTCTTCGCGTTGAAAACTTGCAGGCCACACGCGGTCGATACACTGATATAATAACCGTCCAAACTGACAGTAAAGTAGCACCCAGCTTTCCCATACACGTCGTTGGAAATATCCTCGAGTAGCGTATTTTTTTTTGGGGGGGATGCTTGGTGATTTCCAAAAATATTTTTGGCCGTTTGAACAACTGAAACATACAAAATCACATTGAAGGGATTTCCTTCTTGAGGGGAGAGTCAGAATGGCACACTGCCATGAACATAATCACGACCACCATAATCACGTGAGTGATAACGGACGTAGCCATAACCACACGCATCAACATGGAAGCCTTAAGGGAGGAAAACTTGGTATCGCCATTGTAGTAAACCTCCTGATAACGATAGCCCAGCTGATCGGTGGTTTTATCTCCGGCAGTCTCGCACTCTATTCTGATGCTCTGCATAATTTCAGTGATGTTATCGCCCTGATCATTAGTTATATAGCAGACAAGCTTGCCGAACGTTCATATTCGGACCAGAAAACCTTCGGTTTCAAGCGGGCTGAAATCCTAGCTGCTATGATCAATGCGGGGACACTGGTTTTTGTTGGTGGCTTTCTCATTTATGAGGGCGTGAGCCGCTTCTTTCACCCGGAGCCTATTGGTTCTACCTGGGTAATCAGCCTGGCCGTATTTAGTATAATAGGGAACACCCTCTGTGTTGTCTTGTTAAAAGGAGATGCCGAGGACAATCTCAATATCAAGTCGGCCTATCTACACCTGCTCACTGATGTCATGACCTCAGTTGCGGTACTCCTCGGAGGCGTGTTGATGTCTTTGTACCAAATATACTGGATAGACAGCGTACTCACGATATTGATTGCCTTATACCTGATTCAAGCCTCATGGGGAATCTTGCTGGAAACCTTGAGAGTGATAATGCAATTTGCTCCTGCACATCTTGATATTCGGAAAATAGAAAAAACAATCCTCACCTGTCCTGAGATAAAAGGAATACACCATATTCATCTCTGGCAGATAGATGATAAAACCGTCAATATGGAGGCACACCTCCAGTTCAAAGAGGATATCAATCTTTCGGAGAGCAGTCGGGTGGTAAGCATCGTCAACACACTGCTACAAAAGACATTCGGTATCAATCATACCATATTCCAAGCCGAATTTGAGACTGACCATGCGCCAGATTTGCTCTACAATCCTAATGCTAAAGAGTGATTAAAGGATTGCTCTTACACCGTAGAGTTTTCTGTTTTCATATCAATCGATCATTCTACCGTTGCATAAATGGGATGGTGACCTTTCTTGCTATTCCTTCCTTGTTCATGACAATGTCCACAGCCCTGTGGACATCACCAAGGCATCATCTACCTTTTGGGTTCTTTGTTTCACACTGGCAACTACCTACCTTTTTCTCTGATGCGATCCTCTCTTCAATCGTTGATTTGCCGTTTTCTTTTACATCGGATTCAATGTCAGAAAAGGTGTAGTTGAAGCAGTAGCAAATGAGTTCTTCCATTTTTTTCCTCATGATATTTATTTGGGATATGCGGGGCCAAAGCAGTTTGAACCAGCGGGTCCGTTTGAACAGAGAGACTGTTAATTGGTGGCTATTTGGTTATTGGATATCGTATTTTTTGATTTTGTTATTCAATGTGGTTCTGGTGATATTGAGCTGTTTTGCAGCTTCGCTTTTGTTTCCTGATGTTTTTTGAAGGGTCTGGGTTATGGCTTCTTTTTCGATCTCTTCAAGTGGTAAACCTGCCATCCCTTTCAATTGGCCGTCCTTTAGGTCAATATCCGTAAAATTATTTGTTATGGAAGGAGGCAATTCTCTTTCGGATATATAATTTCCATTACACAGCACTACAGAACGTTCCACAGCATTTTCCAACTCGCGAACATTCCCAGGCCAGTCGTATCTGGTAAAGTAGTCCATTGCCAAAGGAGTAAAGTTCACAATGCTTTTTCTGTTCTTCTTCGAAAGCTTATCTAGAAAGTGTTTTGCTAATATCGGGATATCTTCAGGTCGGTCGCATAATGGAGGTACTTCTAAAGTAACAACATTGAGACGGTAGTAGAGATCTTCACGAAATGTTCCTTCTTTCACATTTTCCAGCAATTGCCTATTTGTCGCCGCGATTATTCGCACATCTGCATACAAGACACTATCACTTCCGACTCGCTGAATCTCACGGTCCTGAATAGCCCTTAAGAGTTTGGCTTGCATGGGAAGGGGAACTTCCCCAATCTCATCAAGAAAAATGGTTCCTTTATTTGCCTGCATGAAACGGCCTTCTCGTCTCTTATCTGCTCCGGTAAATGAGCCTTTTTCATGCCCAAATAATTCAGACTCCAAAAGTGTGTCGGTAAGAGCTGCACAGTTGACAGTAACAAGAGGTTTACTATTTCTGTTGCTACAGCCATGAACCGCTTTGGCAATCAACTCTTTCCCCGTTCCACTTGGTCCCAGGATAAGGATTGTAGCCTCAGATGGAGCAATAGTCTGGATCATTTTTTTTAGTTCTACCATCGACGGGCTTGAGCCAATGATAGATGTAAGTTCGTCACTGGATGCCAGCAATTGTTTTAGAGATTTATTCTCTTTTCTTAGAGCTGAATGCTCAAGAGATCTCTCGAGAGTGAGCTTAAGATCATCAAAGTTTAGTGGTTTGGTTAAATAATCATATGCCCCTAACTTCATGGCTTCAACAGCTGTCCCCACTGAAGAGTAAGCTGTCATAATTATGATAGGAATGGCGGGGTTAAGCGTTTTAATTTCTGCTAATGCTTCAATCCCTCCTATGTTTGCCATGCGAACATCCATAAGAATGCAATCAAATGGTTCGTTGCGTACAGCAAGAATGGCTTCAGCCCCATCCTCGGCCTCGGTGGTTTGATATCCCCATCCTTTTAGTACCGTCGTGAGCATTGACAGATGCGCGTTGTCGTCGTCAACGATTAAAATTTCACCTTTCATGACAATCTTTAATTATAAAGTATTTGGTAAAGTAATTGTGACAGAAGTACCTGTTCCTTGCTCGGAACTGACCGTTATCACACCATTATGGGCTTCGACAATCCTCTGCACTATTGCGAGTCCTAAACCCGTGCCTGTTGTTTTAGTTGTAAAATAGGGGTTGAACATATTGCTCTTCGTCTCATCTGAAAGCCCTGTACCTGTATCGGATATGGTTATTACTACCTGATTGTGGACTTTAACCACTTGGGTATGCAACAGCCCGCCTTCCGGCATTGCTTGTATGCTATTTAAATAGATGTTCATTAAAACCTGAGTGAATCGGTCAGGGTCAACGAATATTTGCTGTACCGTATCAGCGATTTCTGAAGTGATTGTAACTTTCGAGACTGTTTCTGCGTCTGGTTGCATAAGTCGAATGGTCGTGTTGATAAGTGACCGCAGATCAGTTTGTTGAGGCTTAATGTCAGATGGTCTCGACATTTCAAGTAACTCTGTTATTACCCGGTTGAGCCTTTCTGTTTCATTTATGAGTATTTCTGCAGCTTTTCTGTTTTCGCTATCTTCAGAGAATAAACTTTTGAAATATGTAGCATAGCCTTTGATGGAACTTAGGGGATTACGCACTTCGTGTGCTACACCAGCAGCCAAATTCCCGATCACCGCTAATTTATCTTTTCTTTGAATTTCGAGTTGCAGCTGTTTGAGAAGAGTTAAGTCTTTGAGAATGTACATGAGCCCGACAAATGTCCCGTCTTCGGTTATTACTTTGGTAGCAATTACTGATAGGGGTATCACCTTGCCATCAATTTGTCTGATTTCTGTTTCGGTCTCAACAACCTCACCATTAGTCGTGGATGTACTCATTGCTCTAATATTTGGGGGTAATATGGCATCTGAATGAAGGCCTACAGCCTCGCGAGTATCAACACCAAGCAGTTTCGAGGCAATCTGGTTTATGTAGTGAACTTTGAAATCATTATCTGTGAAAATAATTCCTTCAGGTAAATTAGCGATCATTTCAGAGGAAAACGCACTAACATTCCGCAGTAATCGCTTTGATCTTGTATAGTTTTGCGCCCAAAAAAGTGAAACAACACCCGCCAGTCCTAAAAGTAAAAGAATTCCAGAGAGCACAGCTGTGAATTTGATATCCTCATGATTTGCTTCTTTAAAAGGTGAGATATCCATTCCAATAATAATGGTGGGGCGTTCATTAGGGTCAAGCAGTTTATCCTCGTGTAGACCTGTCATCCATAGGGGGTCACACCAAGCCCCCATGCGGGTTTGCATCATCTTCCCTCTTTGTTGCATCATCTGTGTTCGGTTTGGTTTAGGCAATACCGGCAAAAAGAGCTTGTACACCTCAAAAGCTTCAGCTGAATCAACATTTGTAACAGCTCGCCATTTGACTTCTGACGTTGCTTCAAGGCTTTTAAAGCGATCAGAGGCGAGAAATTTTTCACCAATTTTACCTGTGATGTTATGGGCCAATATTATACCGGATGAATCTACAATAGAGATATAGAGAATGTCCGGCTGCATTGCCATTTCCCGTATCAGAGTATCAAGTCGAGGCGATGTGCCAAATTCGCCCATCATTCCCGTCCGAGCCCCCGCTTCAAAAGCTCGAATAAGTGAAGCTCCTTTTTCACTCAGGATTTTCACCATATATTCTTTTTCTCGATTGTAATTCATCATTGCAAGGCTCAGCACAACAACAACCAATATTCCACTCATTCCAATAACTAACCAAGCAGAAACATTACCAAAATATCGACTAAACCTTTGAAACATACCTTGTCCTTTCAGTAAAACCGGAATAACAGAGTGATTAAAAATTAAACGTTTTTCATGCTGACTGTCTAATAATTAATCACTCGTGAAGCGTCAAACAAGAAAACATTTCCTATGTATGACAGAGTTTTTTTGTATCACACTGTAATTATGTCTTAATTTTCACGATTCATCTTCTGGCATAGTTAATGCTTTAAAGATTGCAAACAACAATATGAGACAATCAAGTCTCACAAAACACCAGGAGACAGTAAAAATGAAAAGTAAACTTATTGCAGCAGTGGCAGCATTGGCAATCATAATTGGTTTTTCAGCGATGAATGCATCCGCATGGAACAACATGGGCCCTATGATGGGTAATGGGTATGGCATGATGTACGGATCAGGTGCTACAGATGCTGCAAGCCAGAAATTTCTTGATGAAACAAAAGGGGACAGGCTCGCAATCGCAGCGGATCAGGCAGAACTAGCTGCTATAGTGGCCGGACCAAACCCCGACAACAAGCGTGTTCGTGAATTGTCTGAAAACATAGCAACTAATCAGCTGGCTCTTGAAGATAAATCTCGTGGCTATGGTTATGGTAGTGGTAGTGGTCGTATGCACGGCAATCATATGCGAGGCCCTGGAATGATGAACGATGGACACTACAATGGTTGTAGTTGGTAATCGGGCAGCAAACGTTAAAGGGGAACTTTAGCTCCCCTTTAACAATTGTTTTTAAATTCAGAACTATGAGCTGATGATGTGTCGTTCGACTAGCGGGTGCATTTGAAGTGATCGTGTAACCCCACCGAAGAGGAAAAGAAATGAAAGCAGCAATTTTAATTGTGTTGATATTTACAGCGGCAATCCTTTTCACAGGATGTGGTCACTATGGCATGCACCGAAACTATAATGACAACTGGCACAACCAGACAAGCCCTGGTCCCCAGAATATGAACGGAAACAGGATGGGACATCGGGGGCTCTATATGAACGGAAACGCCATACAGAGTCAAGAGACTTACGGGAGATAAAGGTGAACTGCGTTAGGTGCTGCCGGATTGTTGAAAACGTCTGGCGATTCTGTCCTCATTGCAAAACCCCTCTGCACCCAGCAGAAACAGATAAATCTCATGAAAAATTTACACTAAAATATATATAAAGGCAGGCAAGGAGTCTGTCTTTATTACTCCCTTGAAGGGAAAAACCATAACTGGAGATCAAACAATGAAAAAAGAAATAAATAAAATCGTAATCGCATCAATTCTGGTACTCGGACTTTTTGCAGGTCCCGCTTTTGCCCAGACCAGTGGTACTACGCAACCACGGCAACAGATGGGTGGAGGTATGCAGAGCGGTATGATGGGCATGCAGGGCCAGGGGATGATGGGTGGAAATCAAGGTGACTGGGACGGGATGGGCTGCAACGGCATGATGGGTGGAGCCATGATGAACAAGATGACACCTGGTCAGCAACAAGAATTCATGAATCAGACCACTGAACTTCGCAAAGAAATGATGGATTTACGCTATGCCTACGGAGAAGCCATGCGAAACCCAGCTACCACTCCAAAGGATTTGGCCAATATAGAAAAAAATATGCTTGAGCTACGGATTAAGATGATGGGCAAGATGCAAAACCTGCAAGCCCAGTAATCAGCTGGTTCTTGAAGAAAAATCTCGTGGCTGTGGCTATATGGTGGTGGTCGCATGTACGGGAAACATATGCGAGGCCCCGGAATGATGAACGATGGCTATTCCAGTGGTTGTAGTTGGTAAAATCGACAAGTAAACGAAGAAGGGGAGCTTTGATTCCTCTTCTTCAGGTGTTTTTAAATTCAAAACTATGAGCTGATGATGTGGAATTGTAATGGTTGGATGGGCGGAGGGCCGTATGGTATCGGTAAATTTTTTATGGGATTTGGTCCTTTTGGAGGCCTTCTGAGTTTACTGCTTTTTATACTCGTAATTTATTTATTATTTAAAATCGTTAGGTCATTTATCCCAACCTCAAAGGCCACATCTGATAAAAATGACTCTCTTGGAATACTAAAAAATAGATTAGCAAAAGGAGAAATCACCCAGGAGGAATATAGCCGTATGTATGAAATATTGAAAATTTAGTGGTGCATCTCAGCACATCATTTGAAACCGTGCCTCATTGATCTTTTCGAAGTTCTATCCATACATAAGTCTTCACCCTTAATTACAGCCATTCACGACAAGAACTAGCAACAGGAAAACGCAAATTATCCTGTTTGCGCAGTAGCCTTAATCTCATTTGCCTAAGGCGAGTGGCGGGCGAACCCATCCGTACCTCCTCTCACAAAGTATCATAAAAACACCACTCCTTAAACTACGCATCCGTTCCAGGCAGGGGATAAACTTCGAAAAAATTGGAGAAACCATGCGTTTCCAACATTTCATTTCTATAGTGTGCCTTGTTTTCTTACTTAGCGGCTGTTCGGTAGGACAGATGCTGAAGAATAGTTTCCAGAAAAACCGATTAAGCTGGATTACCACTTAAACAAATGATGACAACCTGCAAAGATACATTGAAAACCGGCGATGTACTTGATCAGAAATGGGTCATTCTTGAATTCATTGATCGAGGAGGAATGGGCGAGGTGTATCGAGCCCATCAGAATAACCTTAATCGCGAGGTCGCGATAAAGGTTATTTCAAGAGAATGGCTCCAAGCTACTGACAATGGTGACGAAGATGTCGAGACTTTAGCCCAACGATTTAAGCGGGAAGTGCAATCAATGGCTCAGATTAGTCACCCAAATGTCATACAAGTCTATGATCACAATTCCATTACCGTAGAAATGTGCGGTGTTGATACACCGGTCGAATATATCGCCATGGAGTATATACCGGGAGGGACTTTGCGGGAAACGATGTCAGAGGAAGGCTTTTATCCTGAAAAAGATGATCTAAAAAAATGGATTCTAAAGTTTTTTTTGCCGATACTCTCAGGCGTTCAAGCCTTGCATGATAGTGGTCTCGTACATCGAGACCTGAAACCAGAAAACATCCTGATGGATCGCGATACCCCAAAGATAGCAGACTTTGGGTTAGTGAGGTCACACAGGTCAAAGCCGATAACCCACTCTATCGCGGTAAAAGGTTCACCACACTACATGTCCCCTGAGCATTTTCTTGATTTTAAGAGAGCGGATCACAGATCGGACGTCTATTCGCTTGGGAAGATACTCTATGAGGTGGTTGACGGAAAAATAAAGACCAGGACTATTCCGTTTCATAGCGCTCACCTTGCACAAACCGAGTCTTCGTTTTTTGAACGACTGGATCGAATCATTGCTGGAGCCACAGAAGAGAAGCTTTCTGAAAGAACAAACTCAGTAACAGATCTTCGAAATCAACTTGTTGAACTATTATTAGATGATGAATCTGAAGAAAAAAAATCACAAACCAACGAAAAACGACCAAACGCGAAATTCTTTTCAAATCCAAAGTGGATTTGGGTTGGCATTGTAACAGCAACATTTTCAGTTGCACTCATGACCCTCTGGCATATTTTTGGTGGTACAAGCCAACCTGTAAGTAAACATCCACAGGAAATTATTCAACTAACAAAAGACGGTAAAGGGTTAACAGCTAATGTGGCAAGCAATAGTGAAAATAAAGAACATATGGGGAAACAGCACCTTATACCGAAGGGCAGGCTTGTCCTGCCGACAACTTTAGAATCGGTCTCAGGCCAGCAGGTTGAGATAGTCTCGTTTTACATGGATGAATTCCTGGTAACCAATCAGCAGTTTGTTGAATTCCTGAATCACAATTTATCCAGAATCAAACTGGAAAATGGTGTTGTAAAGGGTGACGGTGCGAATTGGTACCTTTTAGGTGAAGTGTATGAAAGCTATGAACCGATTAAATACCAAAATGAAGAGTTTCATGTAGTTGACTCTGCTTACGCTTCCAGACCTGTTCTTCGTGTGACCGGATTTGGGGCAACTGCTTTTGCCAGCTTTTTCGGCAGACGATTACCGAACGAAACGGAATGGCTCTATGTAACTATGAAAGGAGCTGCCAGACCTCAATCTAGTTTGAACGGAGCAGCTTCCGCAACTATAGGTTCGGAATCAAGGAATATGGAAGACATGATGAACAACATGATGGAAAGTGCTTGGTCTAAGGATAACTTAATTACCGGCCAAAAGGATCAAACCGATAGTGAGATCTCAAGAAGCACCGTCAACACATCGCGAAAAACCCCGCCAGCAACATTCTTCGAACAGAATGAATTCGGTATTCGTGCTCTAAACACGGGCATCGGCGAATGGGCGCTTCGAACTTTTTCCAGTACTTCAAGAGATAAGTTACAAGACAATCATTTTATTGTTGTTGGTTCCTTGGAGGCCCATGTACAAGCTGAGAGCCCTCCCAAAAAAGAAAACTCTCCACCATCGGTGATATCCCGTTTCCCATGGGAAGGTTTTGAGGAAGTTGGCTTCAGGACAGTTCAGACAGTTATATCCGAAAACTGATCTAACTTCAGGGGATTGCAGATGAGAATAGCAGTGATGTCAGATATCCATGGAAATCTTGCAGCTTTCGAAAATGTTTTGGGGGATATCGACTATTCTGACATTGACCGTATTGTGAATCTGGGAGATAGCATTGGCTATGGCCCGGACCCAGAAAAGGTTCTGGAACTAATTAAAAAGCGAAACATTTTAAACATTCTTGGAAACCACGAACAGGCAGCATTGGACAAGACATTCCATTTTTTTTTAGAAAGTGGTGCTCGTAAATCTATTGAACAAACTATGAAGCTTTTAACATCTGCATCACTTTCATACCTTCGGAGACTTCCAGGTTTTCGAGTCTTTAATAAGGCACTTTTTGTGCACGGGTGCCCTCCAAATTCATGTGAAACGTACTTGAATTACTTGTCTAATCGCGATATAGAAAATATTTTTAAATCATACCACAATACAATAGCCTTTGCTGGTCATACGCATAAACTGATCTTAATCAGCTATGATGGTAAAACAGTAGGCTTCCACGAGTTGAATGATCTTCCTATTAATCTTGCTGGAAACGTTCGTTACATCGTCAACGTAGGTAGCGTGGGGCAGCCTAGAGACGGTGACTCAAGAGCGGGATATGTAATTTGGGATTCCGTCCTAAACAGCTTAGAAGCTAAACGAATTCCATATGATATAAAGTCTACCGCGGATAAAATCATACAGCGAGGGTTTCAGCAGAAAGATGCAGACCGTTTATTCCAAAAAACCAAATGACTGCGATGACTTATAAATGATCAATGGAAAACTCGATACGTTCGGGAGGAAAAACAGCGTGTTTAACACATCAAATATAAAAATCCTTTTCATAGTGATACTGGTGGGGGCTATAGCATCCCTCCATTTCTCAACTCAGTACAGCCAGATATATCATCATATTGTTTACCGGGAGCTCTATTTTCTTCCGCTGATTTTAGGCGGATTTTGGTTTGGTTTACGGGGCGGACTGATCACTTCTTTTAGTATTGTTGCTAGTTATATGCCTTTTGTGATTTTGAGGTGGAATAGCTTTTCACCAGATGACTTAGATAAGTCAATAGAGATGATCTTTTTTATAGTAGTGGCCGTATTGGTAGGAACATTGCGTGACCGCGAGAAGGCACGGATGAGGGAAAAGATCGAAGACGTCAAGGCGATGGCCGGTACCGTCGCTCATGAGCTCAATACACCGCTACAGGTAGTTTTAGGAAATAGCCAGCTATTACAAGAAGAATTTGATTCTACGACAGAAACCCATATAGAGCTACAAGGAATAATCAATAACCTTCGAAAAATGGATCAAATTATCAAAAAAATATCCTTTATAGATCGTGTTGAACTGAAGGACTATGTTGGTAACATGAAAATATTGGATATCGAAAAGACCAACCAGGCGGGGACCAAAGCCTGATATGAGATATCTCGAAAACGTACCTTTCTGTTCGAATGGACCCGCTGGTCCAGTTTCAAAAAGCTCTTTTGGTATCATTTTTAAGAAGCAGAACTGCTTCGTTGAGATAAATCCGTCAGCCAATGTCATGGTCAGGTTTTTGAATTGCAGGCCGGACAGGCTTGAGCCTTTCCCCAAAAATAAAGAGTATCGTTCCTTTTATAAGCAACCACCTACAAACACCGGATACCACCAAGATTCCACTGGCAATGACCACAAGGAACCAAGCTGCCGAAGCAATCATTAGCATAGGCGGCAGTATCATTGATCAGATTAGAGCAGGGGCCCTGAGAACAACTCCAGCAGGAAGAGTATTTGCCTTGCCCGGCTTCTCTCCTGAACTCTTCATACTCCTTGCTTTGCCAGATTGTTTTCAGTGAATTCTCAAGGATATTACCAAAAACTCGTTTTTGCACCTGGACTTCTTCCTTTAAGACCTGACACGAGTAAGTATGCCATAAAAAATGGCAAGGCATAACATCTCCATTTGAAGTGATAAATGTCGCTTGATCTTCGAGAAATGGGCAAATTCGCTGGTCAAGTGCCTGGAGTGGTGGAGTAGAAAGGGCAACACCTCGACTGTTGGCAATACTTTGGGCGTGCAACAAAATGGCCTCAGTGTTGCCAGAGTTGTTATCATGCGCTATCAGACTCTGAAGATTGAGTCGAATGTCTTTAATCTTACTTTCCTTCTGTATACCTGAAAAAAGATCAAGTGCTTCACTTTCCGACCGGGTTCCGGCATATTTTAGGTACGACTTAAAACATTCATCGAGAATTAATCCCTGTGAAATTGCCTGTCGATTATAGGCTTGAAAAAGCTGCACAGCCTCTAATGAGTTGGGATTGAAAAGACTGAGCTCATCGGTCGCTTTTGAATAGAGAATAAGGTGTGTCGTGATAATATAATCAACGCCTTCACCAGCAGCCCATGCAACCAGATCAGGCAGCTCATGGACGTTTTTTCTTGTTAAAACCATTCCCAGGCCAATCTTGAATTTGCGGCCAAGATTTCGTCTAGCCCGGGAGAGGCTGGAAACTGCTTTTGCCACAGTGGAAAAGGAATGTTCCCCATGCGAACCACAACCTTTCACTGAGCTTTGCAAACCATCCACTGACAGGCAAAGAGTATCGAGTCCTGCCTCAAGAAGATCTAATGCGTTACCGTTATCTACCAAAATGCCGTTGCTCTGAAAACCGATGTTTGTATTCTTTGCCATGCGTGAACGAGCTAATCTGATGAATTCAAACAGATGAGGATGCAATAGCGGTTCCCCAATACCGTTAAGAATAAGGTGTTCCGTGTTTACAAAAGATGCAAGGAGTTGATTGAAGACATCTACAGGCATATCGCTATCGGGGATACAACTCCCAGCTGCATATTTCACACACATGCTGCAGCGCAGATTACAGCGAGTGGTGATCTCCACATATATTTTTTTGGGGTGGGTGCTGTTCATGATATGGTTTCGTTCAATATGTTTCGTTAGTCGCGGCAAATCCATATCCAACGTGACACATTCGATTTTTTTCTGTCGGATATTGGCTTGTTTTATGCAATTACAACAGAGGATAGTCGTTTGATAAATGTATTATATTGACCATGAATTGCAAGCAAGAGTGGAGGGAAAACAAATCCACTTTCTTCTTATCTGGAGGCTTGATGTGAAAATTCAAATTATTGGCCTACCTTGCAATAGGCTCACTGAGCTTGTTAAGGCTACACACGCCGCAGTGCAAACGCTTGGTTTTCATTATGAATTTGAAGAAATATCTGACACTGCAGAAGTAGAAAAATATGGGGTTCCACTCACTCCTGTATTAATTGTGGATGGAAAGGTGAGGAGCATGGGGAGAGTACAGTCGCAGGAGGCTCTGGAAGCCTTGCTGAAATTTATTGCAACTCATCGCTCAAAATCGTAAATTCATTTTCTTCAAATTATTTCCCATTCTAAATCTAGCCAGAAGACAGAGTAATAATTACCCATTGTTTTCTGCTTATCTGAGTAACAATTACCCAATTTGCCATTCTTTAGAGGTAAAACAGCATTCAATTCGAAATTGCTCTCATATAATTCTGTAAGAATCAAGCTGAAAAATGAAGACCAATGGCAGAAAACAACACCCCCGAACAAAATATCTCTGTCCGAGGGTGAGAGTAGGAGGTTGCTGGGCTAATATATATGGGCTAAGTGGCTATAGAGAAAAAGTCATTGTCTCCATAGTCTGGCCGAGCTGTCCCATCTTTTAGGTCGTGCCAAAACCCTAGTTGTTCCATTGACGATTTTTCTGTGCAGCCATCAACTCATCGGGTGTGATTTTGCTGTCATTGTTCTTGTCTATCTGGGCAAAAGTCGGTGCTGTCGCCATGTTTTGCCGTCTGTATCCACCAGACTTGGCCATTTTCTGCTGCTGGTCACGAATGGTGTTAAATTCTGCCTTGTCTATTGTTCCGTTACCATCTATATCCCAGGTGGCAAAAGGAATAGGCCCCCGTTCGGGTAAATCTTGTGCGGCTATCAGACCTGCACTCAAAGTCAATGTTCCAAAAAACATTGCTGCGGCTATTATTTTATTCATCATATTCATGATTATTTCTCCATAATTCGTTTCTTGAAATTACAAAATAACTGTCAGATGTTGTGGAAAGATCACGAATCCTTCTCGGCGGCCTTCCTTAAAGCGGTAAATATCTCGGCAGTAGTAAGATTATTTTCTTCGGCTATTTGTTTGATGTTGCCATTAGGCGTCGCTTTTATATTCTCTTCAGCCAATTTGCTCATGGTAGCTGAGATGTTCATCCCGTATTCCTGACAAATATCAGCCAAGGGACGTTTTCCAAATCCCGCTGGAGGTGCATCCGGAAAGGCATTTGTTAACCCTGCCTTTTCTTCGGGTTTCTCCTCCGGTTTCATCTTCAGGAATAATTGTTGCGGCGAGGTATTATTCAACTGTGCAATATTAAGCAGAGTCTGTTTATCATCATCCACTTGGATGCCTGCTTTTTGCAAACGTGTCAAACTCTCAGTGAGATCTATACCCATTTTGCTGGTAAAGGTTTTCAGACTCGATAGCTCAGCACGCCCATATGGCGGTTCGCCATAATTTTGAGCGGCCGTGTTTTTTATGGATTCGCTGAAAGTTAAGACCCAGCTAAAGGGGACGATTTCCACATAAGTACCGACCGTGCAAATAACAACAAGAAGCAGCGCGATGTTGAATTCACGGGTGAATATTCTGAGCTTTCTGGCTCTATTTTTTAAATAGGCGACAATAGGTGTCCAATTATAAAAAGTATGGATAAAGATCGCTAAGAGAAACAATACACCAATGATGACATGCTGATTTGCCCATTCAGTTTTTGTCAAACCCCATAACCGCCAATCTGCCCAATAGGCAATACGACCATGAGGTACAATGTAGAGCACGATACTATTCAGCAATAGTAACAAAAACGAAACGAGAGCTGTTAATGAGGTGACTTTTCGCATTGATTACGACCTTATATGGTTACCATTCTTAATATATCGATAATCGAGGACATCCCAGTATCCTGATCGGACCTGTGATGTTTTTCCACGTTCCTGGTCTCTTTAAAGACAAATCGTCAACACCATATATTGATGCTGGACATTCCGGCTTTATATCTTCCAAACTACCAATTCGCTCTGCGTCCGTAACCGCCCCCTCTGCCATAACCACATCCCATTTGACCGGCCCCCATTCCGTTGCGGCCCATATACTGAGAGACTCCCGCAGCTTCAGCTTTTTCTATTAATGTGGTTCGAAGATCGAAAAGTTCGCCGGCAACTTTGGCAACTGCGGTCGGATCGGCATTGGTAGAATTCAGCAGGGCTTGTCTTTCCGCATTTTTCATCATCATTTCTTTTTGCAAGCTCTGGTTACTATCCCAGAAGGTTTTGATTTTATCCTGTGTTGCCTGATCTAATTGCTGATACATTGGACCACCCTGCATCCGACCATGATGATAAGGACCTCCTCCACCATTATACGCAGAGGCTGTGCCAACTAACTTCAGACCCGTTACCATTGCTATCGCTAACACTCTGAATTTTGTTTTCATTTGATCGCTCCTTGTAGATGTTTGATTAGCTGAACGTACGAAATATACTTATCGCACAAACAAAGCAACAAAGTCGGGGTAGTCATTCTATCACCCTTCATCATTGGATATAAAATATTAAGCAATCGACGTGCCAATGATTTATTTTCGCAGTAACTATTAGATATAATAACATATCATGTTGCTCGTGATGAATTTTCTATTTTCTAAAAAAGAAAATGCTGGGTAAAAAATATCCACTTTTTATATGTTAGATGGAAGGTGTTCCTCGATGGCGAGGTTGAGCAATCAACGACCTTAAATTCACTCTAAAGCAGGCTAGAATGAACCAGCGGGCACTAAGGGCCTTGGGCTACTGCTTTTTTTGGATAAAAGTGGAAGAATACGGAGCAGAATTTCGATCTATGTGAAAGGGGTATTGGTCTATATGGTAGATTTTATTTCTGAATCGAAACGCTCCCTTCGAGCATAATGCAAGAGGGAGCGCTTCACCAAAACCGATATTATTGCATTTTTCGTAATTCTTGATCAATGAGCAACTGAAATCCATCTAGGGATTGTTGTTTAAGCCTCTAGCCGTTGACGTAAATAGTCGTAGTCCCAGTAATACCAATCCTATTTGCCTCAATCATGTCACTATTCATTTAGTCGATGGGTTGTTGAGAGTCTTGTCCTGCTTGAATTGCTTCATGTCTAGTCCGCTTACTGTCGCAATTTTGCCACAGTAAGGTCAGCAATACCATTTCACTGTTAACTTGCGAGATCGTTTCACTACCCTCCATAGCTATGTAAGCCTGAGAGCAAAAAATTAACTCCGTAATATGTAAATATTACAGATATAAACCCAATCAAAGCCATTAGTGACATACGAACACCATCCCAACCTCTGGTATAACGAGCATGTAGTGCAAGCGCATAAATAAACCATGTGATCAATGACCATGTTTCCTTTGGATCCCAACTCCAGTAGGTACCCCATGCTGAATTGGCCCATACGGCACCGGTAACAATCCCTGCAGTTAGCCATAGAAAGCCGAATACCAGCATTCTATATATGATTTCGTCAACTTTGGTCAGACTTAAAGAGGCTTCATTTTCACCGTCCTGAGATGTTTTTGAATAATGTTTACTCAGAGAGAGTATTGCTAAACCGCTTGCTATGGCAAATGCCGCATAACCGATAAAACATGTTATTACATGAGCAACCAGCCAGTTACTTTGTAGGGCTGGCAAAAGTGGTTTAATACCTTTCCCAAACTCCGAGGAATAAGATGCATACGCCATAGCAATAAAAGCAAAAGGCAGAACAAAACTTCCCAACATTTTTGTTTTATAAACGTGTTCAATAACGAGATATACAGCCGCAATGGAGAGTGCAAAAAAGATTAAGGATTCGTACATATTGGAAAGGGGTACGTATCCATAGCCACTTTGATATGTTTCAACCCAACGTAAGCCAATCCCTGCGATATTTGCGACCAAACCAGCGACAGTTAGAATCGTCCCCAATACACTAAGTTTTTCAACTTTAAATATTGTAAAAGCTGTATAAAAGAAGGTTGCAGCGAGATAAACAAAAGTAGTTGCCCCTAATACTTGAAATGAATCCATGTTATATCCTCCTGAACTCTACCGGCTCTGCAGCTAACAGCACGGAGGCAATAGTTTCCTTGGTTTTGTTGTTTTGAAGTTTATTCTTATTTGTGCTACCGTAGATATGAACAACAGTCTTGGTCTTTTCATTTTCTACCACAACCCATATTCTTTGATGGGACATGAAAAAAGCTGCGTACAGGCCGAGTAACATCAAAACAGAACCAAGATAAACCAGCCAGACTCCTGGGTCTTTGGCTACCTGCAAACCAGTAGCATATCGTTGATTGATAGTGAATGAATATGAGGCAGAATTTCGATCGAATGTGTATGGGGAGTTATCTTGTGCACTAAAATAGATTGGTTTGTTATCGGTGTCATCAAATTTTATTTTGTACGGTCCATGGCCGTGTCCATCGCTGCTACTTGCAACAATTTCAAAATTGGCACCACCTTCTTTCCAAACCTCCTCACGGTTAGGCTTTGAGAATATCTTGCCGTTAATTGAATTTTGATCCAGTTTGCTTTGTCGTGAAATATCAATTGTATACTCACTTTTTATCGGTTGATAACTTGCTTGATAGAACGTGATTCCTTTGTGATTTAAAGGGTTATTGACTGTTATGTTTTTTTTAACCGCTTCCTCAGTTCCTTCAAAAACAATTAAATTCGATTTATACTCCCTCGGTGTACCATTTTCGTAATACTCAACATTGAAATTTTCACAAAAGAGTTTGAATGGCAATGGTATAGGATCACTGTTATTCTGGTCATAGACTGTCTTGGTAGACTGACCTTCGGGTAACATAACAAACGCTTTGAAGCCAAAATAATTACCTGCGATAGCTCCTGAAACGATTACCAGAATACTGAGATGTACAATATATGCTCCAAGACGACTCCATTTGCCAGTTTCGTAAAAGAACAGATGGTCATCACCTATTTCTTTTGAGTGAAATGTTTTTTTTGTCTTTTTCAGAGTTTCAGCAACATTCTGTACTGCAATGTTTTTTTCTGCGATGGAATGTAAAATAATGGATTGTTGGTTAGCCCAGTTTTTCTTTTTTTTATCGAAATTGTCCTGTCTGAGTATTTTAAAAACAGCAGGGAGGCGAGTATACGTACAGACAATGAGGTTTATACACAGAAGCACGAGCAATGCCCTGAACCAATAGGAATAATACATGTCGTTTATGTTGAGTATCTCCAAAATCATGGCGAATTGAGATCCATACCTTTCCACATAAAAAGAGAATTGTTCTCCTTGTGGAAAAATCGTGCCCAAAATCGAAGTCGCTGAGATTAAGGAAATAATCAGGAGAGCTATTCGTACAGAAGAGAATAGTTTCCAGATAGAATTATCATTTATTTTCATCAGATTACCTTTTTCGGTGATGACTTATTTGTTTACTTTCAAGCTTTCAATTAGTTGTAAAATATTTTGACCTGTAGAAACTTGATAGTCAGGTTGTATCGAAGCAACTTTTTCCCATGCTTTAATTGCACCATCTTGATCCTTTAAGTCATGAAAGAGGACAATCCCGACATTGAATTGAGCCTGGATGTTTGTTGCATCTAGTTCAATTGCTTTGTTGAACGATTCAATGGCCTTCTCAGGTTCTGAATTTCTTCGGTACATAACACCAAGATCCGAGTAGATGGCTGAATTATTGGGTTCAAGTTTCAAGACTTTGTTGTAAGCAAATATTGCCTTTTTAAAATCATCACTATCAAAATATGCATGCCCAAGCTGTGTCCATGCCTCGATATTCTGATCATTTTCAGCTACGCTCTCCTCTAAATGCTGAATATGCTGTTTCTTCTCATCATCTGTATTCTTTGATTGCTGATTTGACGGAAACTGACCTGTGATGGAAGGAATTTTGTAAACTGAAAATACAACTCCTCCAGCAAATCCAACAAGTAATGAAAGTGCGATAGCCACTATGTTGTTAGATAAATAATCGAATTTATTCATAACAAAACTTCCTCATTTTGAATCAGCCGCCCGAACTATTCAAGATTCGGGTGATTCTTTGTATATTGATCAAGTGAGCAATAAAAACCACTGATATTAGGCTCTTAGCCAACACCAATAGAACTCCACATCTTTTATGTGAATATGAATTTGCGCGTGATTACTTGAGACTCAATCGTATGAGTATCAAATGAGTAGAACTATTGTTTGAAGGGACTTTTGAGTGGCGGGAGTTGGGAGGTGGAACTTGGGGTAATCCTTTGCCTTTGAGATATTATCCCATAGTAAATTTAAGGGCGAAGGTTGAAAATCTGTTGCTAAAACCAAGGGGAAAGATGGCATGTCCTCGTACCCTAGCACTCCGGTAAGTGCAACATCATCAAAGGTATATTCCAGGCAAAAGCTACAATCAGTTTTTTTAGCTGGGTTTTTCTTAGTATGGGATTTTGAAAAATCAGATTTATCGGTTACCAGAGTACTATGGCAATTATTGGGTACGTAGAACGCTTGTTCTTGCTCAATATTTTCCAGATCAAAACACCAAGAAGGTCCGACGCTGCTCACCATAAGCAATAGAAAACAATTGAAGATGAGGAAATAAGAATAAACCTTTTGCAAGGTGAATGATTTTAAAACCATTATCTTTTACTGAAATCCTTTACATTACATTAATCTGACTGAAGTATTTCTCGCAGTAAATCAGATTGCATAAAATTAAACAACAGAAGAAGTAGTTCCAAGTGATTAAGGCAATGAGGAAATATATTCTCGAATTTCATCTCTTACCTTACGATAATGGACAAGTTTTTCCTCTTCGGTTGCCACATTTGCAGCAAGTTGCGGCGGATCATCAAAACCATGATGAATTTGTTTCCCAGGAAAAAAAGGACATGTTTCGTTTGCGTGACCACAGAGGGTAATGACCCAATCGAAATTACGCACTGGCAGATCGTCTATAATCTTTGATTGCTGCGATGAAATATCCACCCCTGCTTCTGCCATTACTTTGACTGCCAGTGGATTCAATCCATGTTTTTCTATCCCAGCAGAATACGCATCAATTGTATCTGCCTTCAAAGTTTTTGCCCAACCTTCGGCTATCTGGCTACGGCAGGAGTTTCCAGTGCATAGAAACAATATTTTGATTTTATCTGAATTTATTTGACCCATGTGGAAAAACCCCATTATTTTTAGAAGAAGTTATATCTACTACCGACAACAACATCCTCCCATGATCATGGGCGGCCGATCTGCCAGTCTAGTGCATTCAGCGACAATTGCATCTTTAACGAGCTGTAATTCCTCAGGTACAATTTCAGATAATTCTGTTTTTTCTATGCCTAAATCCGCAAGCGATAGGTGAAACTCAAGGTCGTGATTGATTGCTTCAAAGCGTTTTTTTGCGCAATGTTGTCCACACCCATCCACCACAATAAAAGATGGGGAGCCTACTGTCCTGTGACCCCAAATCTGTAAATCAGTATTTTTTATACATCCAAACCACTTACCCTTACCCTCAAGTACTAACTCCTGGACCGCATGAATGGTTAGTTGGCCAACATTGGATATGCCCGCGCAGGGAAACATAAGTATTTTTGCTTTTACAGCAATGCTCTTATTCATCACCGGACTCACAGTGAAAACTGTTTAACGGGTATGCTATGATCGTGGTTAATCAAAGCGAAATTGAGACAGGTATTCCTGTAATGCTACCATATTTTTAGAATCTATCGGCGGGCAGTCGTTTTGATCCTTACTTCCCTCTATTACCCGGGCAGCAAAGACCATACAGGTTGGTTCGTTACATTGCCTGCAATTGGTTTTTGGGAGTAATTTCAGCACTTCCATTAATACCGGTTGGCGCATGCTTTCTGTGCTGGGTTCTATCTCGGCTCGCTTCTCCCAGGTTTCATTTATTTCCCGTTGCAGCCAGGCGACTATTTTTTCTGCTTCATCGCCATCGCTCAGGGCATTAACGGCAATTTTCTGAGGATGAATGGTTATCAGTTTTCCGTAATTTTTTAACATGAGAGATGGTGGTTCTTTGGTGTAAACAAAACCCCCAAGGACAGTATTCAGGAATGGCAGGACCTCACGAACATCATCGTTGAGATGGGCAAAGCAATGCACGCCCTTGGCTTCCGAATAACATTTCGATTTAAAGATTTCGAGAGAATAACCTGTCAGGAGCATTTGTAGTTCCTCATTTCTGGACAAATATTAATTGTTCGTAACATCCTTCACGCGTACATGGCAAACACCGGCAAGCGTCTTCTTTTCATAAGGAAAATATTTTTGTTTAAAGCGTAGAGCGACACTGACCAGGGCAATTAAAACAGGAACTTCAACCAGGGGGCCGATAACTGCAGCAAATGCTACGCCGGAGTTGATGCCAAATACCGCAATTGCCACGGCGATAGCCAACTCAAAGTTGTTTGAAGCAGCAGTGAAACTAAGTGTCGTGGTTTGCTCGTAGGTAGCCCCAACTTTCATAGACAAGAAAAATGAAACGAGGAACATGACAAGAAAGTAAATGGTCAAAGGTATGGCTATGCGTATGACATCGAATGGCAGTTGCACAATGTATTCGCCTTTTAAAGCAAACATCACTAAAATGGTGAAAAGAAGAAAGATCAGAGTAAACGGACTGATCTTTGGAATAAAAACAGTCTCATACCATTGCTTTCCCTTCATTTTAATACCGATAAACCTGGTAATCATCCCACCGAGGAACGGGATCCCCAGGTAGATAAAGACAGATTTTGCTATTTGGCTGATAGAGACATCAACGACAGCACCTTCAAGACCAAACCATTTCGGCACGATCGTGATGAAAATCCAAGCATAGAAAGAGAAGAAAAACACCTGGAATATGGAGTTGAAAGCGACCAGACCGGCGCAATATTCCGTATCTCCATCGGCCAATTCATTCCAGACAATGACCATGGCAATACAGCGGGCAAGACCTATAAGAATGAGACCGACCATATATTCATGGTGCCCGGACAGGAAGGTGATGGCCAGCAAAAACATCAGGATCGGACCGATTATCCAGTTTTGTACAAGTGATAATGCCAGTACCTTGGTGTTTTTGAATACCTGCCCAAGTTCCTCATATTTTACTTTCGCCAGGGGTGGATACATCATCATAATTAATCCGATTGCGATGGGGATGTTGGTCGTTCCGACCTGGAAAGAATTGATGATATCTTTCACTGGCGGATAAAAATAACCTGTCATTACACCTACGAACATCGCCAGGAAAATCCAAAGGGTCAGAAAACGATCAAGAAAGGAGAGTTTCTTGGGTGCAGGTTTCATCTTTTGTTCCTTTTTATATTGATGGGTTAGCTTTGATTAATTACAGGATTGCTTATTTTTTTTATCTAAGTGGCAAACAAGTTTTTGATGGTCAGTCTGGATCTCTGCGAGACCTGCGAGGTATTGAATAATCTGGTGATAAACTGAGCCGTTAAGGATGCTGGCATCAAGCTGGTAATACATCCATTTTCCACGTCTCGTGCCGCATACCAACTTCGAATTCTTTAAGTATGCGAGGTGCCTTGATGCGGTAGATTGAGGTAATTTCAAAACTTCCATTATGTCGCAAACACACAGTTCACCTTGACTCAATAGCCCTAATATCCGCAACCGAGTTTCGTCACCAAGAGCCTTGAACATCTGCACGTTTTCCAGCAAGCTGGTCTCTGGACTGGATGAATGTTCCAGTATCTTGTTATCCATATTAATTATTCCATTTCTGGCTGATTTTGTACAGTGGGAGTGATAAACTGCTCTTTTCTATTTAATCCGCATATGCGGATATGTCAATCTTTTTGTTTTTGTCATGACAAATTAAAATCGCTTGGATAAACTTCGGTTTTTCCGGATGGGTTGAAGTAAAAGGTGATAATTTTTTCGATCACTTTTAATTCTCAACCAGACGAACATAGTTAAGGTTGGAGGATCAAATCTTAACCAGTTTTCTATCAGTTGTGAAATTGAGATGTCTGTGTATACTAACCAGCTGTTTTGTTGGAGCAATTAACCTTGCCATTAGGAAGTTAGCTTTATTCCCTTAGCGTACGATTTTTTTCGTTTTCTGAGGCGCCCCTACAACAAAGCATCAATTCCATATTCCAGGGCTGTAAAGACGATGATACTTGCAAGCATCCATTTGATGGCTTTGGCTGGAACATGTTTTTGACACTTGGCACCGAGGTACATGCCTACCATCCCACCTATCCCAAACAAAATGCCAAGTGGCCAGTCGGGGGCAACTGAAAGACTCGGATAATATGATGCTATGATGTGATAAAAGGCAACGCCAGCGACTGAAGTCACAAAGGTTCCCATCAGGGAAGCTCCTGCAATTGTATATATCGGCAACTTGAAAAATGTCACGAAAAATGGGGCGATTATTGCTCCACCACCTATACCATAAATCCCCCCAACAATACCAACCACCAGGCTGAGTGAAAAAATCCCCCAAGTTGATACTTCAAACTGTTCGTCGTAGAAAGTATACCCAAATCGCCGGAGATTAAAGTGAGTCAACCGTATAGCAGACGAGCTTGGAGGATCTGAATACGCAGCAGCCCCTTCTCCGGCCCGATACCGCTTGACTATCTCCTGAAATCTCTTTTCACTCTGGGCTTTGGTTTGAATTCCGCTGTTTTTCCGAAGCAGATCACGGAGCATCCTAATGCCTATATAGAGCAGAACGGCAGCAGCAAAGACCTTGAACTGTTGAGGATTTGGTAAATACTTGATACGTATAATGGCGCTAAACAGCACACCAGGTAAGGTGCCAGCAATTACTATCCAAGTGAGGGGCCAGACCATTCTGCCTTCTCTCCAATATTGATAGACGCCGCTTGGAATGGCGACAATGTTGAACAACTGATTGGTGGCGCTAACTGATGGTGTGGTATAGCCAAGAAAGGACATTTGAAAAGGAAGAAGCAGGAAAGCACCCGATACCCCTCCCATGGAGGTGAAAAAAGAGATTGCGAAGGCAACAAGTGGCGGAATCCAGGGAGCGACTACTATTCCAGCAGTTTGAAAAAACATGCTTTCTTCCTTAAGGAAAAGAATACATCTATCATATGAAAAAAGATTACATTTTCGTGTTCAAATAGCCTCGCCCAGCATCCATTGTCAAGAGGTATCATAGGCGTTGCGGTAGGCTGGAGAGTGGTGGGCTAACCTATCCAAGATGTTTCCATCAATAAAAGAGATTCTGTGGAATTATCTTTGACTGAGGATGTCAAGGAATAGGGTCAAACTGTGGTAGATGTTGTAGAATAGATAATTGCTAATGAACTATTTTGCTGCTGAAAAGATATAACCACTTTTAAAAAACCACAAATTATTATGAAATGCTTCGATCCGGAGATTAGTCGGATAATCTCTATTGAATCAAAAAATTACTTACTTAACGATAAATTTTATTTGAAAGATTTTTCCTCCTGGGATGCAAATATTAGGGATTGGCTTGCAGCACAAGAGAAATTAGAGCTTGGAGAAAACCACCATTGTACCATACAATTTTTACGTGATTATTTCACTAAAACAAAGGTGCATCCAGTGGTCCGTACAGTTACATTTGAGCTAAAAAAGCAATTTGAAGCCGATAAAGGCACAGTAAAATATTTTCACTACCTCTTCCCAGGCGGAATCCATCAAGTGTTTCTTGTTGCCGGACTTCCTATGGTTGATAGCTGTTGTTGATTTTTTAAGAAAACGGTTGAAATATTAATTATTTCCAGTCACCTTGCAGGCTGACGGTACCTTCAGTTCCGAGTGCCTCCCCCGGTTTTGCATTGCCATTAAGAGCTCTCCAGCCAGGCTTAAATTAACGGGGATGAAAAGTCAGGTGGAGGTTCTGTGGTAGGTGCACAGAAAAAATGGGATTCCATAGGTGATTTGGGTGGGATCGTTTTGTCACTTGATAAGGGTTTGAAATATGTTATGGAACTCCTTTGGCCATATTGAGGCTTGAACAAATAATTCTTAACTGCGATGCTTATGTGGGTTATTGATATTCGACACTGACTCAATAATGAACAAACAGGGCCAGGTGCGCCTCAGTTAAGATTAAAGGTCGCTAAATTGGCCGAGATTATCACCTATGCCACTGCTCGAAACCGTGACCTTGTGAGCGGGGAGCCCCCAAAATGCTGGCGACGCCCAAACCACAAATCATGCACTGGCAGGTTGAATGTCCATTTTACTGAGGATGATCGGATTCACTGGATTTGCCCGATATGCGGCGATGATGGCATTATTGACGGCTGGCATGGTCTTATCTGGGATGTCAGCGGCTACGATGATGAAGGCCGCGTTGTGCATTGAGATTAACGATTGCTCCGATTGTCAGATCCCGGGCAATCCTGATTGAAAATCCACAATAGCAGGTAAATATAAGTTCGGTGCGGCACGGGTCAGGATGAGAGACTGGTCACTATCATAAACCCAGTCTCCCATCCCACAGTCACTTTGTCGAGAGTTCATCTTTCTTTTTGTTGGTAATTTGCCGCATCTCCTGCAGCTCCTGAGGCACAAAATACTTGAACCTGACCTGCTTGCTCAACTGGCCAGTGAATTCAGAGAAGGCCATGGTTATCTTCCTCGCCTCATCCATGAGCGCAGCTCCTGTTTCATGGGAAATCCCCCCTGGTTCTCCCAACTGCCCCTTAAAATGCGCATAAGCCTGGTCAAATTGCTGCAGAACATTGAACATGATGCCGCCCATTGGTGAGTTAATTTTCATGACTCTTGAGCCACGCTCCTTGATCATGGAGATTTTTTTCTCCAAAATCTCTTCCTTGGTTAATCTCTTTTTTTCATTCGGTGTTTCCTTCATTTCTTTCTCCAATTTCCTCTCCCTATAGTTTGATAGATTTGATTGATAGATTCCTAAGATTTACCAGTAATCCTGGCATGGTTGCGTTTGATTTTAGCTCTCCGCCACATATCTATTAAAAAGACAGACCCATAAGGCAGGATGGCGGCCACCAGAACAAATAAAGAGCAACGAGTTGCTATCGGCATGATATTGGGAAGCATGGTCATATAGCCATAATAGATTGCCTCGGCATTTTTATTGGAATATTGAGCAAGTTGCCAGACCCTTTCCGGGGTGCTCAGGCCGGTAAGTAAGGTGTAGAAAACATAGATCATGAAACTTTTAGCTACCAGTACGAGCATCCTGCCGGTGAAGAAAGAATTGATGGCCTTGCGGGTAACTACACCAACAAAGTATCGACTGATATAGGCGCAAAGGAAGGTGTTGGCGATGACCGGCCGAAAAGGAAAAGAGCCGAACATGGTTTTTAAAAACAAACTTGGTGATTTCAAGACAAAAGGCACCAGATAAAAATCAACCGCTGGTAGAAGCAAGAGCAGGAAGAGTCCTTCTGTCAGACCACTTTTCGCCCCGACACCGAAAAATCCCAAAGCATTTTCCAGTGTCAAATACTCTGCGGGTAAGGCTTTACCCAATTTTTCAGCCATGCAATAATGCTGGATATCCGAGATTACATTAATGATACTCCTTGGCTTTACATATTGACGAGTGTCTGTATTGATAAATGCGGCATTCGGGCTATACGAGCCGCCTCTACCACCACTGCTGCTGCCGCTATTACTGCTGCCGGAACTACCGCCCTTATAGCCACTAAATCCACTACTGTTTATGCTGTTGCTCATGCCTGTTTATCTCCGTGAACTGATTCAACAGATGCCAGGTCCAGGAGGATACCGGATTTAGCATCTTCCATAACGGCAATAGAATCAAAAGCCTCGGCATGACAAGGCGTGTAGTAGCCGTTCATGGTTACGCCTGATTTCATGGTTACGGTGTAATATGCCCCAAAATAATTGTCTTTCAAAAGGCCACCGTCAATGACATTCTCCTGCCGTAGTTGATGGACGATGGACAACAATACCTCCCGCATTTCTTTATCTTTCATAGAGACTACTTCCAGCACTCCCGCTTTTTCCGCCTGTTTCTTGGCAATCACCTCCAGTATCTTTGGCATAAAATAGACAACACCATTCGGCATGGAAAATGCCTGAAACCTTCGCCCCTCTAATTTATTGATATAGGGCCGCATGTCTTTCAGTAATTCATATGTGTTAAGCCAGGACAGGTTGATGAGCTCTGGGGCTACCATCTTCTTTTTTGTCTCTGATTTCTCATCAAATATGCCGTCTTGCACCTTTGCCTCGTTGTGCCACCCAGGAGGCTTTTCTAATGGTTGGAGTCGCTCCTGTGCCTGCTCTAACTCTTGTTGTTGTGCAAGTTGATCTGCCCGTTTCAAAGTCTTGCCCAGCAGCTCTTGAGGCTGTTTGTGATGGAATTTTACGGCCTGTAAGATTTGCTCTTTTTGGTGAAGTTCATTGAACGATTGAAGACCGACCAGAATCCGACCAGCGGCTAAGGGATGTTCGCCCAGGCTGTACAAATGCCCACGAAGGGATGGCAGTTTCCCAAGATCATGGGACAAGGCGGCAATGATGGTATCCGGCATAAGATAGCCGGTATCAGATTCCTGTAGCAACCGGATAGTCAGTAACACGAGACAATTGCTCATCGCTTGCGTGATGGACTTACTATTTTTCAGGTAATATTCAACCAGTGATCCGGGGAGATTGAGAGCTGTTACAAAAGGGGGAAAGAAACCACAGACCGCTTGCCAGATCCGGCTTTTAGGAAACAGTTCATGAAAATAATCCAGCCACCTGTTAATAGTTTTCCGATCTGCATCAATCATTTTTGAGAGCCTATTTTTATTGTATTCCTGTGGTTTACTTTGACTGAGTGTGGTTACAATCAGGATGACCACTCTGAAATATACTCGGCGGTCCATAAATAGAGTTGATTTCGGTAAAGTCCGACGGCGACATTCTTCACGACTACAGCAAAGACTTAAACGTATTAAGTAGTTTTCAGGAAGCGTCGGACCACCACGGGGTTTGCGGTGATAGTTGGAATAATGCAAGGCTCCTCCACAAAAAAGGCAACCGGCTTTCTGCTGTTGAGCAGCAAGGTCTGTGTCTATGCGGTGAAGAAGATGAAATAGATTGGTGGATTGAAGTATTTCTGGTAACATTTTCCTGCCTTAGTGTTTTAGGCAGGAGCCCTCTTTAGGTATTTGCAAGGTACGTGAGGGGGCTCCTTACCCTTCCATCACTTATCTTGCACATTTTTTAACCATTTTCCATCAGTTATCTTGATCAGTCACACACATGAGCTGAGACCTAACACAATCAGAGTTAAAAGTGCTAACTTAACAAAGGTATTCTTTAATATCATGACGACTCCTTTTCATCTGGATGGCTCAAACGTCACCACCCCTTTCTCTTTAAGGTTAAGCTGATTTCGATGTAGCAAAAAAAATGAAACATCGGTACATGGAATCAAGTGACCTCTTTGCTGCAGTTAATGGGCCACTTTTGAAATCGTTCGTTATATTTGTGGATAGTTATTTAATATCAATTGAATGGCCCTTTTATACTCTGTATGGCCAAAAGGTCCTATGTACAGAACTTGGCCATTTCCCTGTGGGTCAAAAAAGAACGATCGTCTAAATATTAGGCAATCACTTTAACTACCATATAAGCAGAATACCCAGCGGTCGGCAAAGACACGTTGTATTGGTAATAAGGGGTGTCACGGTGATCTGGATGATAAAGCTTTGCATTGAGCTATGAATTGTTTTGAATACGCACCACCTTGCTGCCAAACATGAGGTTAGCCCAACGTGCAAAGAGCTTCGTGCGGTGACACACAGCGATTGGCCACTGATGAGGATGAGCGACAATTCAGTGGTATGTTTTTAGAAGATAGTACGGTTAAAAATTGTTGCGGCGGCTACAAGTGAAGCGGTGCCATTATCAACCTATTTGAATTATTTTAATATTTGAGAAGTGGTGAGCACTTTTCGGGGAGGAAAGCTAGATCATTAGCAACGACTCTAGGCTAGAGTCGTTGCTAATGATCTAATCAAATGATCTTAGAAGGAATAAATAAGTCTAGTTCGAAGATCTGTAGAGTCTTTATCGTTGTTTTCATAATCAAGAACAGAGAAATCAACCGACGCACTTAAATTTTCGAACATACCGTCAAATTTATACTCAAGGTTCAAAGTGTATTCGTCAAGATCCCCGTCAGTAATGTTTCTATCAAATACCGTATAACGAAATTTACTGGTCAAGCCTGAAAATTTATACCCAACACCTACTTGATACGCATCTGTATCTGCATCAAATGCAAGGGCACCTGCTGTTTTGGTGGTCGTGGTATAGTTATAATATGCTCCCTGGCCAAGACCACGAAAAACTCTCGCATCATCAGCAGAACCACCGGTTGTTGTGTATCCAGCAAACACATCCACACCAACAAATGTTGCACCAGCCGTTAAACCAACAAGGTCATTGCTATCATCTGTAGAATCATTCCAGTTGGTATAATAGAACTGGGCCCCTACATATGGTTTGAATTCATTTTCAAAGGAGTATTTCGCATCAGCATAAAACCCTTGAACCTCATGTACGACATTAGCATATTGTGCCTGAACTGCCAGGTTCTTCAGAGATGAGTTGTTAAGATATAAAAACCACATACCATCATCACCCACATTATAAAAATCACCAGGTTTTCCGGTACCATTCGTATCATAATCGACAAAAAAATTGTCGGAATAGTTTGATTTGTCCGTGCGAGTCGCATACTTGTCAACCCACCCGGCCGTTAGTTCAGTATCTTTGATATCATTATTACGTAAGAAATACATTTCGAATGCTTCCTTAATAAGCCTAGATCCTGAGCCCGCAATAAGTGGAGAGTTATAAAACTGTCGCCAGCCTTTAAAGCTAGTGTTGTACAAAGCATATTGCAAATATGCCTCTGAAAGGACAGCACCGTCGGCGTCCATACTACCGGCCGTGACATGACTATCATCATCAATACTACTAACGATTGATACCTGAAATGTTCCTCCTAAATTTACACCATGAAACTTACCGGTTGTATAACTCAGGAGACCACCATTTACCCATATCTGGCTATCCGATGTATCACCCTCAAAAGTCTGTGAAAAATAATAGGATTTTAACGACCCATTAGTTTTGCCTTTCGAAAACATCTCGATAAGTGACGTGGCATCATCGTCAGCTGATGCAAAACCTGCAAAACTTGAAACTCCAACCACTAATGCCATCCCTATAACACTTAGTCGCTTTTTCATTTCCTTCTCCTTTTCTTCTCCTGAATTATTTGATTTGTCCGGCACAAATCGATTGTTCCCCCTTACTTCAGAAAATGCTAGGGCGACAGGGCAATTAAATTGCTATGATACAGTGTATCACAAAGAACCTGGCTTTAATAAGTCTTTTTCCTTGTGATGTTTTGGGGGGCACAGCTTCAGCAAATGGTCATTAACAATCTTTCAATATCAACATCTAACGAGAAAGAAAAAGGAGCATCCTTGCAAGTTTTCTCCTTCCAATCAACTGCCCAAACCCCTATGGAGATGCTACTGTGTGGTGATTTTTTGCTGCAATAATAACGTCATGTCTAGGTGTAGAGGACTTGTCCATTATGAAAGTTCTGAAAAAAGCCGCTACGGTGCCGGTAGCAAAACACGCCGCCTGCCTAATCCATATTTTTTTTCTACTGTTCTCTGGCAACGCAGCCTTTAGGAACGTAGCCGTAATAGTGTTGCTTGAGGTTCGTTTCACTGTTTTTACCAAAAGTGGTTAAAAACAATACAATTTACATAATTTCACATTGACCCTTTTGCCAAATAATTGGCCACTGCCAACGTGGTGGTTATCTAACTCCCTTTTTTTTCGAAAGTACTGAATCAGGATATCAAACACATAGGAGTCATATTCCATTGAGAAGAAGGTTGGTTCCTGCAAATAACTTAGTAAGTAGATGACTGGTCACATGAACTTTTCATTCAAAATCTTGTTTAGATTTGAATGAGACAGAAACGAAATCATCCAATAACACTTTGAAAAAGGAGACAATTATGAAAAAATTATTATCGCTTCGATTCTGGTTGTCGGATTAGTCGCAAATTCTGCCTATGCTTATGACAAAAGAAGCCCAATGCCAGGAGGCGGATAGGCGAAGCGCTGGATAAACCTAGATAGTCTGGGGGTTTAAGGCCTGTAACTTTAAGAGCCCCGGTACAGAGATAATTTGTCTTCATTAATAACTCTATCTGAACGTAAATACGGGAAAGTGCACATCCTTGCTCATGGCACCTAGCTTCTATAGCCAAAAGCTATAGAAGGCCGGGGGCTGACATATCGATAAGGTTCATTTTATTGAGGAGGATATCGAGTTCTTCAACCTCTAAGGCGGTCAGTTCCTTGAATTCGACCCTAACCTCAAGTCTAAATCTCGCCGGATTTTACGGATCGTCGATCTTTTTATCCCAGACTTTTTTCACCTGGAGTTGTTTGATATGTGAGCCTTTGTCTTCGAGAATATCCACGGCCTATGATTCTGGAAATTTGTGAAGATACTGGCAACCAAACGTGAGTCCATCAAGGTTGAGGTCGATAATCTGTCCTGTTCCTCTGCCAGTGATGGCAAGGATAAGGGCCACATTATTTGATTTTCTTTTTTTTAGTGTCCTGGACACTTCCAATCTGACCTAGGTCCAGTATAGTAAAATGATTCATTGCGCTTTCCTCGCAGTGGTTATTTTCTTCAAAAATGCTAATCCAGGTAGGGGAAAAATTCGCTTATGACTGCACTTTGTCTCGCAAGAGCAGCATGAATCAGGCATGCTGCTCTCTTTAGCATCTTTTGTTAAAACTCCCATTTCATTTTTATGGCGAACGCATTGCTGTTATCTTCGTCCAGGACATCACCCAGATTGAAATAGCCACCGCTTATTGTAAGATTGTCGTTTACCACATATGCTGCCACCACAGACCACCAATCTTCCTGGTTTGCGATAAGACCATCGATTGAATCATAGCTGTCAGGTTGTTGACGATATTCAGCACCGAGAGCTAATCTGTCGGTTATAAATAGCACAGCATTTCCTTCTAAGAGAAACTTTCGGTCACCGGTAAAACCAAGGAGTCCGATATGTGCAGCTTCTGAATTTCGAACTCCGAAGTTCAGAAGCAAAGGCCGTGGAAGAAAAGTTATCATTTTAGTAGCATACAAGGTGTAATCGATACCGTCGTTATCTTCTATACCAATGGAAGTCATGGTTCCATTCAGGTCTTCATTGATATCATTGATGGTAGAATTGTATTTGTAATGGGCACCAATTGTGACTGCTGGTAGCCATGATTGATTAAACTCGCCTTCGTGGAGGAGTGCCAGGCGAGCATTGAAATTGTGTAAATAGACAACATTGTTATCAATATTAAGCCCAGTGTTGTCCTCCACAAGATCGGGAAGATCGTTTAACGAAAGTGCATTGAGGCCATATCCAAACTCAAGACGGTTGCCAATGGTTTCTGTTGCAGTTGTAAATCCAAGAATACGCCCTCCCGTTGTGCTGAGGACACCTGCGCCAACACTGGGGAGGCCGAAAATCTTACCGTCTGGGGCCGGGTTTGTCAGATAGGCGCTATACGTTATTGCAATCCCTCCGTATCCTTCTATGCCGTGGAGTGGCAAGGGAGGACTCGATTCTTCTGCAAACGCATTTCCAGTTAAAAAAATAATGCTAGTCGTCAGTAATAATGCTGGTCCAAATTTCATTTCATCTCCTTTTTTCACAATTAAAAAACAAATGCTCCTAACATGATTATGATGTGATAAATATCCTAATCATGCTGCGTAATTTACTAAGCCTTTGCCTAATTATTGCAGAAACTATGCCAGTGCCTGTGCCAATGGTTTAAATCATCCAATAATTTAAAAATATGAGATAGAAATGGATGTGTATCTGATCATATTGTATAGAAAATTGACAATATTAAGTGATGGAGCCTAATAATCAGACAATTCGTTAAATGATAGAAAAATACCCTTGCGTAAGTTGGAAAATGATTCTGCTGTTGGTCGTCTAAGATTCAGACAGTTATCACGAACCTTTCCGTGGTAACTGCCAATTTTCTATACACGATCTTCTCTACAATTGCTTGATTTGACGCTGGTCTGGTTGGCCTAAGAAGTCAGGTCAATGGAACCTCAGAAGTTAAGGTCGAAGCTTATGCTGTGCGCATTCATAAGGAAGAAGAACTGCGATGAGTGATGAAAAGAAGAGGCCGTGTGAGAAGGAGAGAATTTCAAGACTGGTCGGAGTATTGGCTCCATCCATTTACTTTTTTATGGTGGAATGAGGGAGATTAGGCTTCAATTCAAAAACAATCCGGGAAACAAGATCCAAGAATTTATTGTAATTATTTAGCACTTATTGGAGTTTCTGCTGCTTCCATAAAAATAGGCAGTTTACCTTGGAATAATAGCCGCAGTGCTTCCGTCGCAGACACATCCTGTTTTCTGCAGGTCGTCAGGTAACTCCGTATGCGACAGAATACTTTGGCCCCGTCCATGGAACGGAAACAGCCCGACACCTTTTGCTGAACCTTGATCATTCGGAGATCATTTTCAGCCTGGTTGTTTGTAAAAGAGACGAGTGGATCATCCATGAAGCGAAGGACATCGTCTTCAAAGTCTTTCAACCGCTCCAGAAGATTCCTGGACTTTGATCTAGCGACCCTCCCCGGTTTCCAGTGGTTTGCTCTTTTTATCGGTGCGGGGCACTCGGTTTCTGCTTCTGCCAGGAGTTTTCGATAACGTTTTCGATACAACTCCGACGAGGGTGGGTCAAGACAGCCGCCAGCATTATCCACCGCCCCATTGATTTCAAGGAGAAGTTTATTCATTTGTTGAGCCCACTTTTGGCCATCTTGTTCCCAGGCCCTAGTCAACTCGCGGAGGTGGTGGGCATTACACAGGGCATGGGCCTGGCCATAGTTGAAATAGGGCTTCCAGTGGTCATGACAAAGAATGCCTTGGTAGTTTGGTAGAATTCCGATCTCATCTAGGGCTGCTCCACCACGCTTCTGGTGCGGGTAAAAATAACTCAACCTGTCGTTGGAAGTATTATGCAGCCAGTTACGGGTGCCACCGACGTTGATTCCGGTTTCATCGACGTGAACCAGTGGGGAACGGAATAATTGTTCTTTGACCCAGGTGTCGAAATACGTAAGACGGGCGTAGGCGTCCTGATTGAAATTGACTATGGAACCCGCGCTTATAGGCATCTGCATCTGATCGACGAACTGTTCCTCGATACGGTTGTACGGGATCATTTGGTACTGTGACATATAAACTGCATTCACTTTGACTCCGATTCCATATTGTACAGGCCGAGTGACTCCTTCCGGGAAGAGCGCGACATACTTTTTACCGTGCTGGTTTTCCAGCACTTCTGCCTGGTATTCGGTGACCAATGTGCTGATATCCAAATCGATAACCTGTCTGGTCTCATGTCCGACCTTGCGGTATTCTCCCGGCGGCAAAAGGCTTCTGTCGACTGGAATAAGTTTGACGATATCGGGGGCAGCGACTTGTTTCAGTGTCTTGCCGATATGGCCATGTTGCCCACCCGGTTTGCGTCCGCTTGCTGTTTTGGTCTTTTTCTTCCGGTGCGGATCGGTCACCGGCGGTTTACTACTGTTACGGCTATTGAGTCCGAGACGATTGATCAGGATGGAGATCAGCAGAAGCATGACCTCAAGACTTCCTTTGAGCGCTGGGGAGAGATTTTTCTCCTGGGCGATCAAAGTGGTGACCTGTTTGACCGTTTCTTCTACATTTATTTTATCTATCGTCATGCACTCCCCCGTGTTTGCTGATAGCGCATTATAACACGGGTTTTAAAAACGAGATTTTTGTCTCCAGGATGTCTGCTACTGCATTTTCAAAATTTACGCATCCCTGGAGATGCAGACTTGTTTTGTCGTTACTACACGAGTCAGATAAAACCATTCTGAATGGCTTTCAAAATCGAATCAATAGTTCAGTTGATTTTAAAATTTTCACAAAAAAAACCTGTCAAGAACTATTTTCAATAGGATGAAAATAAATTATTCTGAATAGTTACAATTTATTATTGAACAAAAAACAGTAACTTAATTAAGTTTAACAAGCGCTAGAGTAATATCGTCATGCAAAGCTTGATTCCCTTTAAAGGCATTTATTTCCTGGACAATTAACTGCAATAAATCATCTGGCTTGAGGTAGCTTTTTGTTGAAATTATCTGTTTAAGACGTTCTTTGCCAAACTCGGTACCTTTCTCGTTTGCTACTTCCCAGGCGCCATCACTCATCATTAAAATGAGTTTTTCCTGGTCATCAATCAGTATTTCGTTGTATTCAAAGTCCAAATCCGCATCTATACCAAGAGCGACACCTTTTCCCCTAAGCTCCTCAAATTCCTGTGTCTTGGGGGAAAAAAGAATAGCAGGATCATGCCCCCCACGAACCCACCGCATTAAATTGAGGGATTTATCAATTTCGAGACAGAAAAGTGTTACAAAATTTCCAGTCCGAGCTGTGTCCTGGCAAAGGAGCTCGTTAACTTCATTGAATACCTGATCTAACCGAGACGAGAGTGTAATCCGAGATCGAAGGAGAGCGCGGACGGTGGTCATTAATAAGGCTGCACCGATGCCGTGGCCAACAACATCCCCGATAACAACACCAACTTTTTTATTATTGCCAGGAAATTCTATGATATCAAAATAATCGCCGCCCGTTTCGTCGCAGTAAATGCATACTCCAGCAACAGCTACACCTTGTGTAGAAAATCCTTTTTGTGGCAGAAGATTTTGCTGCACTTCTCTGGCGACAGTTATTGCTTCTTTCAATAAGAGCCTTTGCTGAAGCTGTTTGGTCATTTTGTTGAAACACCTCGACAATTCCCCAACTTCATCTTGAGTCGTTACCGGAAAAGATGGTCCGAAATTCCCCTTTGACAACTCATCTGCGGCAATGGTGATTTCTTTTATTCTGCGGGTAATCTGCCCGGTTGTTCTCCGAATAAAGAGTAAAATTAAAACAATACAGCTGGCAAGTGATAAAATATACAATAGTTTAAACTTAATGATTGGCTGGAGTACCTTATCACCAGGAGTCATCACAACCATTGTCCATGGAGCCTCCATGAGCCGGTA